>NZ_BAAHNO010000005.1:58179-96036 GCF_054656615.1 Arthrobacter sp. AD-310
GCCGGGGAAGGCACGACGGCGGCGCCCCCGTCGGACGGCGCCGCAGGTGCGGCGGGGGCAGGGTCAGCCGGGGCCGGGCCGCTGGACACAGGCTCCGTGGGTACAGGCTGGGGCTGGCCTGGCTCCGTTTCGGCCGGGCCGGGGCCTGAAGGGCCGGGATCTGCACGCCCCGGATCCCCGGGCTCCGGTCCGGTGGCGGGCGGTGCGGGCGGTTCCGTCGGGACGGGAGGGAATTCGAAACTGCCCGTACCTGAGACGCTGAACCCGTTCACGGTTTCCGCCGTGAAACTCAGCGCCCCGGAACCGTGGCCAGGCGGGGTGAAGCTCCAGTTCCCCGCGCCGTCCACCGGCACCTCAAAGGGTTCCTCCCCCTCAAGCGTGATCCGGACCATGGAACCGGCGGCAACGGCCGAGGCGGGCGCAGCCTGAACGGTGCCTGTCACCGGCTGGCCCGGTTCGTAGGTGCCGCCCGGCGCTGGGGCCGTGACGGTGGGCTTGTTGAGGAACAGTTCCAGCTGGTAGCCGGGCAGGACGGCGAGGCTGTCCCGAAGGCTGGCGCCCACGGCGAAGTTCTGGACCGGCTTGCCGGAAGCATCCGGGACATCACCCGCGGCGTGGGTTCCCACCGCATAGTTGCCGCTCAGGTAGGGGCCTCCGGAGTCTCCGCCGCTGGACTGGACGGCGTAGGACAGGAAGCCGTTGAAGGCGCGCAGGTCGGTGGGGTCGGACGCGTAGCCCGGGCCGGGGACAACGAAGATGCCCACCGCGTCAACGGTCCCGCAGGACCAGGCAGAGGTACGTCCCGACCGGCAGATGGGCATCCCCACCACAGGGTCGGCCGACCCCACGATTTTCACGTCGGGCCCAGGCTGGGACTGGTCACCCCAGGTACTTGCCGCCGGAACGGGATCAAGGCCAGGATTCAGGGATTCAATGACGGAGATGTCCGTCCCCACGTTGCCCACGTACTCGGGATCCAGTGGGTCCTCGATGATGCGGGAGTTGCCGGGCCCGCCGAACTGGCTGAACCCGAACTGTCCCAACACATCCAAGCGGTTGAACTGGAACTCCCGTGTTGCCGTGAGCGCCGCACCATCCGACGCGCAGTGCCCGGCAGAGAGGACAGCGGGCACACCGGCGGGGTCGAACGCGGAAAACCCTGTGGAGCAGACCCACCCGGTGTCCGCGATGTAGCCCACTCCCCCGGGTACGTCGGCCTCGGGCGCAAGGTGCGCGCCGCCGTCGAGCTCCACGTTGGCGTACCGGGCCACGAACTCCGCCGGTGAAACCTTGCCCGTGGCGGCGGCGGGATCGTGTCCCCCGGCGGGCGCCCCGGCGTCGGCCGTGGATTCGGGTGCGTTGACACCGCCGGTCTTGATCACGAATTTTCCGTCTGCGGCCACCACAGCCTGCAGGCCATCGGTACCCACCTGGCGCACATAGGCCTGGAACAGCTGCTCCGTACTGACGGCCAGCCTGGAACCTGCAGCGGACCCCCCGGCAACGTCCCCGGCGGCTTCCTGTCGGACGGCTGGCGGCGCTTCCACAGCCAGCTCCGGGACAACGGCAGTGAGGGCGGCGACCTTCTCCAGCAGCTCGTCACCGGAACCGGTCACCACGATCTGCCCGCTTTCGAGCCGGATCCCCACAAAGCCGGGAACGCCGCGCAGCCGGGAAGCAGCGGCCGCTGCCCTTGTGCCAAGCTCCCCTGCCGCAGCGAACTGCTCCGAGGTCAGGCCGAGGTCGCGCTGCACGGCCTCAGCCAGCGCAACCTCGGAAAGGTGCGTGCCGGTGTCGAAGGTATTGCCAGCGGTGGTACCGGACGGCGGGTCCGCTGCCGGGTCCGAAGTCCCCCACGCCGGGGCCGCGGCAAAGGCGGAGGCCGCCACTAGACCGGCGGCCGCGCCCAGCGACAGCAGCCGGCCCAGGGCGGGTGCCGTCATCGGGCCACTCCCGCGCCGCACAGGGACAGCACGGCGTCCAGCTCGGCGGGGTGCAGGCCGTGGCGCAGGAGGTAGGTGCGGGTGTCCAGGGCGCGGACGAACTCCACAACGGCGCCGCCGCGCTTTTGCAGCAACGGCGCCAGTTCGGCGTCGGCCAAGTAGCGTTCGCGGTCATGCGGCGGGCCGTGGGTCCGGTAGCGCTCATTGATGCCCTCGGCGGCGCGGCGGTAGCCCTCGGCAATGTCCTGGTCGGTGTCGCCGGCCAGGTCCTGGACCATGGCGGCCACCATCCCGCTGCGGTCACGGCCGGCTGCGCAGTGCAGCACCACGCCGCCGCGGTCCGCCGCTTCGGCGAGCGCCCGGAAGACCCCGACGAGCTTCCCGGGGAAGATCCTGGCGTTGTCGGCGTAGTGGGCGGGGTCGTTCAGGTAGGGGCCGGTGAGGGCCGTGAAGTGCGGATGGCCGGGTTCTTCGGTGGGCGCCGACACGATGGCCATGCCTTGCCAGGCGGCCCCCGACACCACAGGGTCGGTGTCCCGGCGGCGCGCTTCTGCGGCGTTGCGAAGGTCGACGACGGTGCGGACGCCGTCGTCGAACGCCTGCTGCCAGCCCTCCTCCGTCAGCCATTCCCGCCGCCCCATCCGGTACACGCCGCCGGCCACGTGCCAAGCGTTGACAGCACCATCCCAGTCCATGGACCCGCCCGCTTTCCTCATCCGCACAGCTAACCACAAGGCGCTGGCAGGGCGCACGTCACAAGACAGGTAGCCATGCAGCGAATATGAGTACAGCGGCACGGTGAGCCGCGCTGCGCGCGGGCGTACGGTACCTGTACATGCTCTGTGCCCGCGGGCGATGTTCGAAGGAGAACTGCGATGGGAACTACAGGATTACGACGGCGGTACCCGGCTTTCGCGGCCGGCCTCGCCGCGCTCGCCCTGACGCTGGGATTCACGGCCGCGCCGGCGGGCGCCGCTCCGCCGCGGGACGTTGATTACGTTGCCTTGGGTGATTCGTACACTGCGGGAACAGGTGCTGGTGGAGCGGAGCGGCCGGCGGGTGTCGACTGCTGGCAAAACCCCGGCGGTTACGTTGACCTGGCAGCAAAAGTCGGCAGCGTGAATTTGACAGGGAACGCTGCGTGTCACGGTGCAGTATTGTCAACAGCCAGCCCCACGTATGATCCCGTCCTGTATACCCCTACAGTTCAGGAACAACTGGCGCTGCTTGCGGGGTCCGGGGCCCTCTCGACTGATACGGAACTGGTGTCCATTACAGCAGGAGCCAATGATCTCGGTTTTGCTTATGTCTTGGGTGTTTGTGCGTTTGCCGATGAGGCCACTTGTCGGGCGACGGTCTCCGCGGCGACGTCCCAGGCCGCTCTTACTTTCCTGAAGAGCAGCCTGATCCAGACGTACGACGCCATCCAGGCGGCCGCCCCGAACGCTAAGGTCGTAGTTCTGGGTTACCCGCTGCTCTTCGACCCGGCAAGCCAATTTGCACCCATTCCGGTGGCAAACCAGGTGCTCATGAATGAAGCCACGTTGACCGTAAACGCGGCTATCGCGGAGGCCGCCGCTCTTGCAGGAGTCCAGTATGTCGATGTGACGAAGCGGTTCGCCGGGCACGAAGTGAATTCGTCTGATCCGTGGTTACAGCTGGACCTGGCAAACTTCGCGGCGGACTATAACTTCCATCCCACCCCTGATGGCCACCGCGCCTATGCTGCGGCATTGCTGGCAGCAGCCAGGCCGGGAGTTCTCGCCCGCCCGTAAGCATCACCTACCCGCGCCGGGCCAGCCTATGCTCCAGCCCGGCGCGGACCATCGGCCATTCGTGCTCAAGGATCGAGAACACCACGGTGTCGCGCAGGATGCCGTCCCGGGTCCGGGAGTGGCTGCGCAGCACCCCGTCCTGCTTCGCACCCAACCGGGCGATAGCCTCGCGTGACTGGTGGTTCAGCCAGTGCGTCCGGAACTCCACGGCCGGGCAGCCGATCACCTCGAACGCGTGGCGAAGGAGCAGGAGCTTGGAGTCGGGGTTGGTACCGGTCCCCTGAACGGAAGCGGCGTTCCAGGTGGAGCCGATCTCGACACGGGGCGTGCCGGCGTCGATATTCATGTAGGTGGTCATGCCGATGATCCTGCCCGGACCGCCCGTCGCGGGATCGATCAGTCGCGTGGTGAACGGCACCATGGACCCCTCATCCTGAAGCCGGAGGCGGCGCCGGATTTCGGCCGCCATGCCGCCCGGCTCAGGCACGGAGGTGTACCAGAGCTTCCACAGTTCGCCGTCCCGGGCCGCCTCCACCAGGCCGTCGTGGTGCTCCTCCGCCAGGGGCTCGAGGATTACATGGCGTCCGGTCAGGGTAAGGGGCTCTAGGAAAGTCACTGCACCAGCCTAGGCCCCGCCGCGGGTGCCGGTTACGCTGGACAGCACCAGGACCCAAGCAAGGGAGTTGACGTGTCAGGAACCAACCCGGACCCGGAGGACGACAAGATCACAGGCCTGGAGCCGGGTGGCGGCGTTCCGCCTGGGGAAACGCCGCCGGGCGAAGCCTCCACCGCCGGCCCCCAGGGCCACGACGAGCACGGGACTCGCAAGAGCACGCAGTTCCTATGGATCGCGATCATCGGGATCGTGGTCCTGTTGTCGCTGCTCTACTTCATTGGCTACATCGTCGGGTTCTTCGACTAGCCCCCGAAGGCGCCGCCCTTAGCTCGGCGAGTCGTTAGCTCGGCCAGTCGAAAAAGCCCTTGCCGGTCTTGCGTCCCAGTTCGCCGCGGGCAACCTTGTCCTTCAGGATCTGCGGCGGCGCGAAGCGCTCCCCCAGCGTGGAGTGCAGGTACTCCGCTATGCCCAGCCGCACATCGAGGCCCACAATATCCGTGGTCCTGAGCGGACCTGTGGGGTGCTTGTACCCCAGGACCATGGCGTTATCGATGTCTTCCGCGGTGGCAACGCCCTCCTCCACCATGCGCATCGCTTCCAGGGCAATGGCCACGCCCAGGCGGGAGGACGCGAAGCCGGGCGCGTCGTTGACCACGACGGCGGTCTTCCCGAGTGCCTCCACCCACCCCTTTGCGGCGGCAGCGAGCCCGGGGGACGTTTGTTCGCCCAGCACCACTTCGATGAGGGTGGATGCCGGCACGGGGTTGAAGAAGTGCAGGCCCAGGAAGTTCTCCGGCCGCTTCAGCTCCCCGGCCAGGCCGTTGATGGACAGCGATGAGGTGTTGGACGCAAGGTATGCGTCGTCGGCCAGCCGTTCCTCGATGCCTCGAAGGGCGGTGACTTTCAATTCCCAATCCTCCGGGACGGCCTCCACCACCAACTGCCGGTCCGCGAATGCGTCGTAATCGACGCCCACCGTCAGGCGGGAAACCATCTCGTCGAGGTTGGCGTCCGTAGCCCCCCGCTCAATGCTTTTCGCTGCCGCTGACTCCACGCGCTCACGGGCCGCTTCGGCTGACTGGTCGTCCCGCTCGACCACCAGCACGTCGGCACCCTTGATGAGGAAAGCGTGGGCGATGCCGGCACCCATGCGGCCGCCGCCGAGGACACCCATCTTCGCGGGCAGCCCGGGTGCTGGTTGCGGGTTGTTCATTGGTCCTTCTTTCCGGTCACACTGCTGGCATGTCCGCCCGCCTTTTTGGCGGCGTTCCTGTCCAGGAATTTCTGCATGCGGTCGAATTTGGCCTCTGATTCGAACAGGATGCCCTGGGCGAGCTGGTCGATCAGCGGGTGCGCCTCCGCCGGGGCGTGGAACACCGACTTGGTGATCCGGAGCGCCAGCGGGTCCTGCCGGCCGATCCGGTCGGCGAGGCCGTGCGCGGCGTCCAGAAGCGCGGCGGGGTCGTGGATCTCGGTGATGAGGTTGACCGCCAGGGCCTCCTCCGCGCCGAGCACTTTGCCGGCCAGCAGGATCTGCTTGGCCACCGGCTCCCCCACGAGTTCCTTCAGCCGCCAGCTTGCCCCGGCCGCGGCGAGGATTCCCAGCCCGGTTTCCGGGTTGCCGATCCGGACGTTCGGCGTGCCGATCCGGAAGTCGGCGGCGTACGCGAGCTCGGCCCCGCCACCCAGGCAGTAGCCGTCCAAAGCCGCGATGACGGGCATGGGCAGCTTGGCGATCCGGACAAATATTGTGGAGTTGATGCCCTGCAGCGCGTCGTCCCGGCGCCGCTCACGCAGCTGGGCGATGTCAGCCCCGGACGCAAACACACCGTTCACCCCGGCAATGATCAGGACCTTCGGGTTCTGTTCCAGGGCGGCACAGACGGTGTGCAGTTCGTCCACCATCTGTTGGTCGATTGCGTTGCGAACCTCGGGCCGGTTGAGCAGCACAACAACCCGGTCGCCGCGCTCCTCCACCAGGAGGGCGTGGAACTTCTCGGCCGCCAGGTCCACGGCGGCCGCCATCAGACTTTCTCCAGCAGCATCGCGGTGCCCTGGCCCACGCCGATGCACATGGTGGCGAGGCCCACCTTGGCGTCCTCACGCTCCATCCGGCCGAGCAGCGTAATGGCGATCCTGGCCCCGCTGGAACCCAGCGGGTGCCCCAGCGCGATCGCGCCGCCGTCGTTATTGACGATGTCCGGTTCAAGCCCAAGCCGGCGGATGCAGGCGAGGGATTGCGTGGCGAAGGCTTCGTTAAGTTCGACGGCGGACAGGTCACCGACGCTGAGGCCGCTCCGCTTAAGGACTTTCTGGGTCGCGGGCACCGGCCCGATACCCATGATCTCCGGCTCGCAGCCGGCGGAGGCGCCGTCGATGATACGGGCCCGCGGGGTCAGGCCAAGGCGTTCAATCGCTGCCTCGGACGCGACGATGATTGCGGAGGCGCCGTCGTTAAGGGACGAGGAATTGCCGGCGGTGACCACCGTCCCGCCGTGCGTCACGGGCTTCAGGTTGGCGAGGACCTCCAGGGTGGTGCCGGGCCGGGGACCTTCGTCGGTGTCCACCACGGTCTCGGCTTTTCGGGATTTGACCGTGACGGGGACGATCTCGTCCTTGAACCGGCCCGCTGCAATCGCGGCAAGGGAGCGTTCGTGCGAGCGGACGGCAAAAGCGTCAGCGTCCTCGCGGGAAATGTTGTCCACGCGGGCCACTTCTTCCGCGGTTTCCGGCATGGAGTAGGTCATCTTGCCGTCCCGGGACCGTGCACCATGCTGGAAGTGGGGGTTGGTGAAGCGCCAGCCGATGGAGGTGTCGAAGATCTGGCCCGGTTTGGCGAAGGCAGTGCTCGGCTTCTCCTGGACCCAGGGGGCCCGGCTCATGGATTCCACGCCGCCTGCGATGACGATGTCCGCGGCGCCGGCCTTGATCATGTGGCTGGCCTGGATGATGGCGCTCAGGCCGGAGGCGCAGAGCCGGTTGACCGTGATGCCGGGGATATGGAGCGGCAACCCGGCCAGGAGGGTGGCCATCCGGGCCACGTTGCGGTTTTCTTCCCCGGCGCCGTTTGCGTTGCCCAGGATGACCTCGTCGATGCTGTCCGGGTGGAGGCCGGCACGGTGCACTGTTTCCCGGAGCACCAGTGCGGCGAGGTCGTCCGGCCGGACGGAGGACAGCGCGCCGCCATACCTTCCGACCGGGGTTCGTACCCCGCCAACGAGGAAAGCCTGCGGCCCTGCGGTTGCAGCCATGGAAACACCCTTCACGCGATTAACAGCACTGTTTATCGGCAGCCGGCAGTTCACTTACCGACCGTTCGTTCTGTAAATAGTACACGGCCGGGCTTCCGTTGCGTACCTTAAGAGTTTTCGTCCAGGCATGCAGAGTTCGGCGACCCGGAAGTCGGCATATCAGGACAGAAACTCTGGGGCTAGAGGGATTCGGCCTTGGCGGCGATCTCGGCGAGATCCTTTGCAAGAGCCTTGCGGGTCGCAGCCAGGCCCATCTTCCCGAACAACGCCATCATGATCCGGGTGGCAGCGGTGGGCTTGACGACGTGGGCTCCGAAGGTCAGCGTGAGGTCGGTGCCGCCGTTCCGCGGCGCGAGGGAGAAGCGCGTCGTGTAGTCAACGCCTCCCTGCACCGCCTTGACGGTGGTGCTGCGCGGCGCATCCACGCTGTCCACCCACATTTCCACCGTCTCTGAACGCCCCAGCATCTTGCGTGTTTCCTTCCAGCGGGTCCCTTGCGCGTAGGGCCCGTCGGTGAGGAGTTGCACCGCTTCCACTCCGGACAACGTTGCCGCCGAGCCCGGGATGTCGGTGATCACGGACCACACCTTTTCCGGGGGCGCCGAGATGTGCTGGGTAAGGGTGGTTGCCTGCTCCATGGATTGAGCCTAGCCGCGGGCGCCGACAATCAACAGCGCGGCGGGAGAGGGCAGCTTGAATTAGTAAGCATGCTTCGTGTTAGGGTGGGGGTGTCAGGTGATCGACGAAACGAAAGGAGTCCATCATGGGCCTCGGAGACAAGATCAGTAATGCTGCAGAAGACCTCGGCGGCAAGGCCAAGGAAGCTGCCGGCAACGCTACTGACAACGACCGCCTGAAGGCCGAAGGCCAGACGGACCAGGTCAAGGCGGACGCCAAGAAGGTTGGCGAAAGCGTCAAGGACGAGTTCAAGCGCGACTAGTCCTTGCTGGCGCAGCCGTAGCGAACGGCGTGCTGCGACAGCCTGAAACGGCGGCGGATCCTTCCGGGATCCGCCGCCGTTCTGCTGTTCCAGCTAAGGTCCCCGGGCTGGCTCGCCGTCACCAGCCGCTTCGGGTGGGTGTGTGCCCCTGCCGGGAGTCGTCGGGCATCGTCATTTCCGCCCGGAGCCCCAGCAGCCGGATGGCCCGGTCCGGTTCGATCTTCGCCACTAGGCCAAGGGCATGCGCCAGTACTTCGTCCGGGTCTGACGTCTCCGGAATTTTGCGCGCATAGGTTTTGGTGATGAAGGGCGCGTACCGTACCTTCAGCGTCAGCCCGATCACCGGACGCCCCTCGGCAGCAACATCCTCAAGCACATGGGCGGCAAGCTCCCGGACGGCGTCGTTCACCTGCCCCGGTTCGGTAAGGTCACGCTGGAAGGTGGTTTCCCGGCTGTGCCCGCGCGCCACCCAGGGAGTGTCATCCACTTCCCGGGCCCCGTCGCCACGTCCGAGCTGCGCATACCAGGGACCCATTTTCGGGCCGAACTCCGGAACCAGGTCGGCCGGGTCGGACGCCGCCAGCCCGGCAACGGTCGTGATGCCAAGCTTCTCCAGTCGCTTCGAAACCTTGCTTCCCACGCCCCAGAGCTCAACGGTGGGCCGGTGCCCCATGACGTCCAGCCAGTTCTCCCCGGTGAGCTGGAAGACTCCGGCCGGTTTGCCGAACGTCGTGGCAACTTTGGCCCGGACCAGGGTGTCGCCAATGCCAACGCTGCAATGCAGCCGGGTTTCCTGCAGGACCGCCTGCTGGAGTTGCCGTGCGTAGGCCTCGGGGTCCCGGGTTTGGACGCCGACGAACGCTTCGTCCCAGCCGAGCACCTGCACGGTGGCGCCCGGCTGCGCGCGCAGTACGGACATGACCTTGTCCGATGCCTCGAGGTACGCCTCGTGGTCCACGGGAAGGATGATTGCGTCCGGCACTTTCCGCGCGGCGATCCGCAGCGGCATACCGGAGCCGACGCCGTACTTCCGGGCCTCGTAGGACGCGGTGGACACCACAGCCCGTTCGGTGGGATCGCCGCGGCCGCCGACAATCACGGGCTTGCCTGCCAGTTCCGGCCGCCGGAGCACCTCGACGGCAGCGATGAACTGGTCAAGGTCGACGTGCAGCACCCAGGGTTCGCTCACAGCCCCCAGTCTGCCCCGGCCGGGCGCCGGGCACCACCCCGGCCGCCCGCCGTCGTAATCGCTGGAACAGTGCGGGGACGCTGAACCGGAACAGCGTCCCCGCAGCATTCCAGCGTCCCCGGCGTGCTGCCGGTGGGACGGAATGGTTCAGCTGTAGAGCTCGGTCTTGGGCTCGTTGTGCTTGACCTTTTGCCAGCCCAGCCACAGGACCACGGCGAAGAAGGGGATGGTGGCCAGGGTCCACAGGCCCAGGTAGAACACCTCACCGGTCTTGCTGGTCATGGTGTCGAAACCGATCAGCACCGTGATGGCGAGCAGGCCGAGCAGGCCGGCCCAGCTGGTCCACGGCGAGCCGGGCATCGGCAGGCTGGAGGTGACGCCCTTGCGGTGGCGCAGGACGATCTGGCTGGCGAAGATGGAGCCCCAGCAGAAGATCACACCGATGGACGCCGTGTTCAGAGCGAGGTCGAAGGCGTGCGAGCCGCCCAGCCAGATGTTCAGCAGGATGCCCACCAGGTAGAACGCGGCGATGCCCAGGATGGCGGCGTACGGGACGTGCCGCTTGGACATCTTGGTTAGCCACTGCGGGGCGTGGCCGTTGTTGGCCATGGTGCGGAACACGCGGCCGATCGAGTACAAACCGGAGTTGCAGGAGGAGAGCGCGGCGGTGATGACGATCATGTTCATCACGTCGCCCACCCAGCCGAGGCCCATCTGGCCAAAGACGGTGACGAACGGGGAGGTGCCGGCCTTGTACTGGTCGTACGGCAGGAGCATGGCCAGCAGGGTCACGGAACCGACGTAGAACACCACGATGCGCAGGACGACGGCGCGGATCGCCTTGGGGACTTCGCGTTCCGGGTTCTGCATCTCGCCCGCGGTGATGCCCACCAGTTCGATGCCGTTGTAGGCGAAGATGACCGCGTTGAGGACCAGGACCATCACCAGGGCGCCCTTGGGGAACAAGCCGCCGTCGGCCGCGAAGAGGTTGGCCACGGAGGCGTTGCCGTCACCCACCTGGGCATTGGTGATCACCATGAAGGTGCCCACGGCCAGGAAGATGAGGATGGCGCCCACCTTGAGGCAGGAGGCCCAGAACTCGAATTCGCCGAAGGCTTTGACGCTGAGCAGGTTGACGGCCACCAGGAGCGCCAGCGCGGCGATGGCCGAGGCTTCCACCGGGACGTTGGGGAAGAAGAACTGGAAGTACAGGCCGATGGCGATGAGTTCGGCGATGCCGGTCATGCCCCAGTTGATGAAGTACATCCAGCCGGAGAGGTAGGCGCCCTTCTTGCCGAACATCTCGCCGGCGTAGCTGACGAACGAGCCGGAGGTCTGGCGGTACATGATGAGTTCGCCCAGGGCCCGCATCAGCAGGTAAGCGATAACGCCGGCGATGGCGTAGGAGAAGATCAGAGCGGGGCCGGTGGAGGCGAGCCGCCCGCCGGCACCCATGAACAGGCCGACGCCGATGGCGCCGCCCATGGCGATCATGGTGACGTGGCGCCTGCCCAGGGTCTTGCTGTAGCCCTCGGCGCTGAGGGAGGAGTCGACGGCGGCTGATGTTGCCGTGGGGTTCTGGAGATCTGTTGGGGTGTTTTGAGGCACAACTGTTCCTTGTGGGTTGGGGGTTGGCCGCATCCGGAACACTGACGATTTCGCTCACAAAATTCGGTGTTCAGCCCTGCGGGGGACTCATTGTGAGCGAAATCTCTCGTGGCGCCGAAGCTTCGCGCGGCTCGTCTATCCTACAAGACTCCTGAGGGTGCTACGTGACGCGCACTACACGGGCCGGGGTTCGAGGGCGGGATCGGGCGACCCGTGCAGGCCATGGGGGCCCAGATATGCGCTCCTGGTGTCGGTGCCGGTGATGTGGCCGGCCAGGATCCCTGCCTGCTGCCATACCGCCGCGAGGGAGCTTGATACCTCGCTCCGGTGCTGGGCGCACTCACCCAGGGCGTAGACGTCATCCTCGTCCTGGACCCGCATCGCGTCGTCCACCACCAGCCCGCGTTCCACAGGCAACCCGCAGAGCACAGCCAGGTCCACATTGGGGCGGATTCCGGCGGCGACCACCACAACGCCGCAGGCAATTTCCGACCCGTCCCGCAGCCGGGCTCCTGACACCTGGTCCCTACCCAGCACGGCTGCCGCCGTGGAGTGCAGGACCTCCACGTCGATGCCGCGGCGCCTCATCCCCTCCACGACGTGTTGACCGAAAGCGGCATGGTAGGCGGACAGCCCGCTGGTGATGACTACCGCCCGGGTGGTGCCTGCCTCGCAGTAGGCGGCCAGTTTGCGGGTGTCAGCGAGGGTGCGGAAGCAGAACACCCCGCGTTTCAGGGAGCCACCGGGTGTGTACAGGCCGTCCAGCAGCGGCAGGTAAGGACGGCTTCCGGTGGCGATGATCAGGCTGTCGTAAGGGGTGACGCGGCCGTCGCCGGAGAAGACATGCCGGGTAAACCGGTTGATCCTGTCCACCCTGACCCCGCTGTGCAGGGTGATGCCGTTGCCCCGGTACCAGGCCAGGGGGTTGAGCAGGATTCCGGCCTCGGACTCCCGCCCTGCCAGGACGCTGCCAAGGAGGGTGCGGTTGTAGTTCCCGTGAGGCTCGTCGCCGAACATCGTGATGCTGAACTGCCGGGCGCCGCCCCTGGCCAGGATCTCCTCCACAGCGCGCGTTCCGGACATGCCGTTGCCGATGACCACCAGCCGCTTACGGGCAGGCGTGGCCGGACGGACGGCCTGCGGATTCGCCGGAGCGGGGTGCATCAGTGTTCCACCATGCCCAGGTCCAGCACCACCGTGCCCCGGACGCCCTCCGGCGCCGCGAGGTAGAGCTCAATGGCGGACCCGGCGTCGATGTCCTCCACCACCCGGAGCGGAACGTGCACGTCGCTTTTGGCGCCGATGGGGAAATAGCGCATGGGCACGCCGTTGCGCATCAGGACAACGGCAATGAGTTCCGGGCTTGAGTTGCCGCCCCGGAAGTAGAGGGTCTGGTTGATCACGCCGTCCGGAACATAATGCGACAGTTCGCTGTGGATGGGGAACAGCTTGTCCATCCCGACGCCGTGGAAGGGGTAGATGCCCTGGAGGAAGAGGTTCTTGGTCAGCACCGGGCAGGATCCTTTCGGACGGGTCATCAGCATGCACTGCCCATCCTCCGCCGCCGATGTTTCAGCCAGCCGGTTCCCCGGTTACGATCCTGCGACGCAAAACTCACACGGAAGCGAGCGAGGCAGCCCGCTTCCGCCGGGCCTTGGCCAGCCTGGTGCCGATCAGGCCCTGCCGCGGGCTGAAGAGGTACACAGCGCCGAACACCACGCCCTGGGTCAGCACCACCATGGCACCCGAAGCCGTGTCCAGGTAATAGCTGATGTAGATGCCGGCAATGGAACACAGGGCCGAAATGGCGGGGGCGATGACCAGCATCCGCGAGAACCGATCGGTCAGCAGGTAGGCCGTGGCGCCGGGAATGATCAGCATCGCCACCACCAGCACCACGCCCACGGTCTGCAGCGCCACCACGGAGGTCAGGGCAAGCAGTCCCAGCAGCAGGGCCCCGAGCCGCCGCGGTGACAGTCCGATGGCGTGCGCGTGTGTCGGATCGAAGGCGTAGAGGGTGAGGTCGCGGCGTTTGAGGATCAGGATGGCGAACGCCACGACGCCGAGCACCAGGACCTGGATGAGGTCCGGGACGCTGACGCCCAGGAGGTTGCCGAAGATGATGTGGTTCAGGTCCGTTTGGCTGGGCGTGACGGAGATCAGCACCAGGCCCAGGGCGAACAGGGACGAGAAGACGATGCCGATCGCGGCGTCTTCCTTCACCCGGCTGGTGTTGCGGACGACGCCGATCAGCGTCACCGCGATCAGCGCGAATGCCAGCGCCCCCAGCGCGAACGGTGCGCCCACAATGTAGGCCAGCACGACGCCGGGCAGCACTGCGTGGGAGACGGCGTCGCCCATGAGGGACCAGCCGATGAGGACGAGCCAGCAGCTCAGCACGGCACAGACGACGGCGGCGAGCGCGGTGGTGACGATGGCGCGCACCATGAAGTCGTACGTCAGGGGTTCCAGGAGCAGTTCCATCAGGCGGTCCGTTCCTTCCGGGCTGAAGGTCCGCGGTGGCCGGGGTCGGCGGGAAGGCCGCGGTTGAGCACGTCCAGGCCGAACGCCATGGCCAGATTTTCGGGCTGCAGCACCTGGGCGGGCGGACCGTGCATGAGGACCTTGTGCATCAGCAGGACCGCTTCGTCGCACAGTTCGGGCAGGGCGTGCAGGTCGTGGGTGGACACCAGGATGGTGCAACCGTCCGAGGCAAGCTCGCGGAGCAGCCGGGTGATGGTGGCCTCGGACCGCTTGTCCACGCCGGCGAATGGTTCGTCCAGGAGCATGGTGGTGGCGCCCTGGGCTATGCCGCGCGCCACGAACGCCCGCTTCTTCTGGCCGCCGGAGAGCTGGCCGATCTGCCGTGCCGCGTAGGCGCCGAGTTCCACCCGGTCCAGCGCTTCGTCAACGGCGGCCCGGTCGGCTTTGGAGGCGCGGCGGGTGAAGCCCTGGTGCCCGTACCGGCCCATCATCACCACGTCGCGGACGGACAGCGGGAACTGCCAGTCGACGTCTTCGCTCTGCGGCACGTAGCCGATCCCGCCTTCCCTGCGTGTCCGCGAAGGTGACTGTCCATGGATCCGGACCGTGCCGGCGTCGGGCTTGATCATCCCCATGATCGCTTTGAAGAGCGTGGACTTGCCTGACCCGTTCATCCCCACCAGCCCGCAGATCCGCGCCGGGTCCAGGCTGAGGGACGCGGCGTCCAGCGCCAGGACCTCGCCGTAGTGGACCGTGACGTTGTCTACGAGGATGGCGGGCGTGGTCATGACCCTACTCCGGTGAGGGCCTTGGTGATGACATCGGCGTCGTGCCGGATCAGGTCCAGGTACGTGGGCACGGGCCCGTCCGCTTCGGACAGCGAGTCAACGTACAGGGTGCCGCCGAACGTGGTGCCGGTGGCGGACACCACCTGCTGCATGGGGGCATCGGACACGGTGGATTCGCAGAAGACCGCCGGAACCTTGTTGGCTTTCACGTACTCGATGGCGCGGGTGATCTGCTGTGGCGTGGCCTGCTGTTCGGCGTTGACGGCCCAGATGTACAGCTCCTTGAGGCCGGCGTCGCGGGCCAGGTAGGAGAAGGCGCCCTCGCAGGTGACCAGGGCACGCTGTGCTTCCGGGACTCCGGCGAGTTCGGTGGTCATCTGGTCCTGCACCGCCTGCAGTTCGGCCTTGTAGGCGTCCCCGTTGGCCCTGAAAGTTTCGGCGTTGTCCGGGTCGAGTTCAGAGAACGCCGTCACCATGTTGTCCACGTATTTCTGGACGTTTAGCGGGGACATCCAGGCGTGCGGGTTCGGTTTGCCCTGGTATGCGTCCTCGCTGATGGGCATGGGATCAACGCCCTCGCTGACCACGGCGTGCGGTACGTCCAGCCCTTCGACGAACTGCGCGAACCAGGCTTCCAGGTTCAAACCGTTGTCCAGGATGAGGTCCGCCTTGGAGGCTTTCCGGATGTCCCCGGGTGTTGGTTCGTACCCGTGGATCTCGGCCCCGGCCTTGGTGATGGATTCGACGGTGAGCTTGTCCCCCGCGACGTTCTTGGCGACGTCGGCCAGGACCGTGAAGGTGGTGAGCACAACCTTCTTGCCGTCCCCGCCCGCACCATTGCCAGCGGCACCGCCTCCGCAGGCGGTCAGCAGGAGGGACAGCACGACGGCGGCAGCAGCCAACGCACGGAAACGAACCTTCGGGGCGCTGGTCCGGGCGGCTACTTTGGCGCACCGAAACGAAAATTTAGGCATACCGAACATTTTACGGGACGCGGGTTCCCCCGGCAACGCACCCTCCCCTCCCCTCCCCCACCCAACTAGGTAGCAGTAGTTGTCGTTTTGGGCCCTCATAACGACAACTACTGCTACCTAGTTGGGGGATAGGGTGAAACCATGGCTACCGCCCACCGCATGCCCCCACCCCCGCAGCCGCAGCTGTACCGGTTCTCTCCCCTGGATGCCACCACCCTGGTGATGTACGTGGCCATCGCCGGTTTCTTCGCAGTGGCCGGTGAACTCCTGGCACCGTTCCTGCGGCAGGTGGCACCGAGCCCGGCCGCCGCCTCCTACGCCGTGAACCTGCTCTTCTACGGCTCTGTGGGCATCCTGGCGCTGCTGGCCGCGCGGAAGGTGGTGGCCCGTGACCTTCGCGTCCTCGCCACCCGGCCCTGGTTCACGCTACTGATGATCCCCGCCGCTGTAATCGCGATGATGATTCTCACGGCCCTGGTAGTGGCCGCCGGCGGCGATGTCCAGACGTCGGCCAACCAGGCCGGGCTGCAGGAACTCATGCAGCAGGTACCGGCCTGGCTGATGGTGCCGGTGATTGTGGTGGCCGGGCCGTTCGTCGAGGAGTACATCTTCCGCCACCTGCTGATCGGCAAGCTCAGCCGGCGGGTCAACATCTGGGTGTGCTGCGCACTGTCAGTGGTCCTGTTCGCCGCCCTGCACATCGTGGGCCAGGAGGCCATCACCCTGACCGCCCTGCTGCCCTACCTCGCCATGGGCGCCACCCTGGTGTTCGTGTACGTCTGGACCGGGAAGAACCTGATGTTCTCCTACTTTGTCCATGCCGCCAAGAACCTGCTCGCCGTCGTCTTCATCTACGCCATCCCGCCCGAACTGTACGAACAACTCCAGCAGGTCCAGGCCTGATCCGCCCGGGGCGGGGTCACCTCCTGCCCGATACCGGGGGTTATCGGGCCGGAAGCGGCCCCGCGTTCTGCATCGGCTGGGGCTGATTACTAGACTTGGACGGTGAGCAACCAGATCCCCACCCCGGTGTCCGACGTCTTCGATCCCACCCGCTGGCGGGTGGTGTCCGGGTTCGAGGACTTCCAGGACATGACCTACCACCGCCAGGTGGAGCGGGATGCCGACGGCGGCTGGGTGCGTGACCTGCCGACTGTCCGGATCGCCTTCAACCGGCCCGAGGTGCGGAACGCCTTCCGCCCCGGCACCGTCGACGAGCTGTACCGCGCCATGGACCACGCCCGCATGACCCCGGATGTGGCCACCGTGCTGCTGACCGGCAACGGCCCCTCCCCCAAGGACGGCGGCCACTCGTTCTGCTCAGGTGGCGACCAGCGGATCAGGGGCCGGGACGGCTATAAGTATGCCGAGGGTGAGACGCATGAAACCATCGACCCCGCCCGGGCCGGCCGGCTCCACATCCTGGAAGTCCAGCGCCTGATGCGGACCATGCCCAAGGTGGTGATCGCCGTCGTCAACGGCTGGGCAGCCGGCGGCGGGCACTCGCTGCACGTGGTGGCGGACCTGACCATCGCCTCGCGCCAGCACGGCAAGTTCAAGCAGACCGACGCCACCGTGGGCAGCTTCGACGCCGGCTACGGTTCGGCGCTGCTGGCCCGCCAGATCGGGCAGAAGGCAGCCCGGGAAATCTTCTTCCTCGCCCGCGAATATTCCGCCGAGGACATGGTCCGGATGGGTGCCGTCAATGAGGCCGTGGACCACGAACGGCTCGAGGATGTGGCCCTGGAGTACGCCGCGGACATCGCCCGCCAGTCCCCGCAGGCGATCCGGATGCTGAAGTTCGCGTTCAACCTTGCCGACGACGGCCTGGCCGGCCAGCAGGTGTTCGCCGGCGAGGCGACCCGGCTGGCTTACATGACGGACGAGGCCGTGGAGGGCAAGGAGGCCTTCCTGCAGAAACGGGACCCCGACTGGTCCAGCTTCCCGCACTACTTCTAAGGAGGCGCGGCAATGAGTGAATCCACCCCGGACAGAGGGCCCTTCAACATCGAGCCCGCCCTGAAGGCCCTCGCGGCCGCCCTCCACGGCGAGGGTCCCGCCGTCGAACTTTCCTTGGGCCCGGACGGCGCGCTGGTGGTGGGACACCGGGAGACGCCCGGCTGTGACGATGCCGTGGCTGTGGTCCGCACCTCCGGTTCCACCGGCACCCCCAAGGCCACCGTCCTGACGGTCGAATCCCTGGCCGCGTCCTCCATGGCCACTGCTCTGGCGCTCAAGGGCGAAGGGCAGTGGCTGCTGGCCCTGCCCGTCCACTACGTGGCCGGCATCCAGGTGCTCGTCCGCTCGCTCTTCGCCGGCACCCGCCCCTGGGTGATGGACATGTCCGGCGGCTTCACGCCCGAGGCGTTCACGGCCGCGGCGCTCGAGCTGACGGACAGGATCCGCTTCACCTCCCTGGTCCCCACCCAGCTGCAGCGGCTCCTGGACAACCCGTCGCCCGAAACCCTCGCCGTGCTCCGCCGCTTCAACGCCGTCCTCCTGGGCGGCGCCCCGGCACCGGCGTCCCTCCTGGCTGCCGCCGCCGAGGCCGGGGTCCGGGTGGTCACCACCTACGGCTCAGCGGAGACATCCGGCGGCTGCGTCTACAACGGCTACCCGCTGGAAGGCGTCTCCGTCCGCGTGGACGGGGACGGGCGGATCCTGCTGGGCGGTGACACGATCGCCGCCGGCTACCTGGAGGCGCCGGATGAGGAGACCGCCACCTTCTTCGAGGAGGACGGCGTGCGCTGGTACCGCACCAGCGACCTCGGCAGCATTGACGACGACGGCCGCCTCACCGTGCTGGGGCGGGCGGACGACGTGATTATCACCGGCGGGGTCAAGGTGTCCGCCGCGCACGTGCAGGAAGAGCTGGAAAAGTCCGACGGCGTCACCGCGGCTTTCGTCGCGGGGGTTCCGTCCGCGGAGTGGGGCCAGGCCGTGGCCGCCTACGTGGCGCTGGCACCGGAAGCCGGGGCCGGCGAAGGCACCCTCCACGAAGCCGCCGGTTCCGCCGGAAGCCGGGACGCCGCCGTCGTCCTTGAACAGGAATGGCGCCGGACGCTGGGGGTCCTTGCCCCCAAAACCGTCATCACCGCCACCGCCCTGCGGATGCTGCCCAACGGCAAACCGGACCGCCTGGCCATGGCCGCCGAACTCAGCGCCCTGCACGGGGGAATGTAGACAGGGAAAGTAGAGTGGACCTGCACTACTGCGGCGGACGCGTGCTCCCTGCCCCGCTGCCCCACCAAACCAACACGAGGTACTGAACGTGGCCACAGCCGCACAATGGATCCAAGGCGCCCGACTCCGAACGCTCCCGGCCGCCATCGCGCCGGTAGTGATCGGGTCCGCCGCCGCCTACGAAATGGATTCGTTCCGTTTGTTCAACGCCATCCTTGCCGCGCTGGTGGCGCTCCTGCTCCAGGTGGGCGTGAACTTCGCCAACGACTACTCCGACGGCATCCGCGGCACCGACGACGACCGCGTGGGTCCGCTGCGCCTCGTGGGCTCGGGGGCTGCGAAGCCGGAGCACGTGAAGCGGGCCGCGTTCGGCACCTTCGCCGCCGCGATGGTGTTCGGGCTGGTGCTGGTGGTCATCACCCAGAGCTGGTGGCTGATCCTGGTGGGACTGGGCTGCGTCCTGGCTGCCTGGGGCTACACCGGCGGCAAGAACCCCTACGGCTACATGGGCCTGGGTGACGTGTTCGTGTTCGTGTTCTTCGGCCTGGTGGCCACGCTCGGCACCACCTACACGCAGGCCGGTCAGATCAACCTGCCGGCGATCATCGGTGCCATAGGTACCGGGCTGATCGCCACCGCACTGCTGATGGCAAACAACGTGCGTGACATCCCCACGGACATGCAGGTGGGCAAAAAGACGCTGGCCGTCCGGCTGGGCGACAAACACGCCCGCGAGAGCTACGTACTGATGCTCGCCGTCGCCATCCTGCTGGTGGTTATCCTGGCCCCCGCACGGCCGTGGATGCTGATTGTGCTGCTGCTGATTCCGGCCTGCCTGATGCCGTCATGGCTGATGATCAACGGCCGCAAGCGCAAGAGCCTTATTCCGGTCCTGAAGCAGACCGGCCTGATCAACCTCGGGTACAGCCTGCTGTTCTCACTCGGGCTGGTGCTGGGCCACGGGTTCTAGGCTTCACTTCCAGGGCCTCCCTTTCCAGGGCTCCCTCTTCAGGGCTCCCTCTTCAGGGGCGGGGCTTGGGGTCCTTGGCATCGTTGTTGATGGTGATGTCCGGGTTGGCGTCCAGCAGGGCGTCCTCGGCGTTGGCGTCCTGGACCTCACCGGCTGACCGCAGCGGCTTGGCCTTGCCGGAGAAGCGGTGCTGCAGGGCCGCCGCTGCCTCGTCCCGCTGCTTTTGGAAGAACAGGTAGCTGAGGGCGAAAGCGATCACGGCCGCGCAGATCACGGACATGATGGCGCCCAGCTGAAGAAGCGTAAACAGCACGAACAGCGGAGCGAACAGAGCCAGGCGGATCAGGGAATATTTCAAAAAGGCCACATTCAAGTTTAGCCGTCTCCCGCCCGGGCCCCCGCGGGCCTGCGGACGATAGACTTAATGCCATGCTCCTCCGTGTGGCTTTGGCCGTGGCAGTCCTCGTCATCTTTGTGTATGGCCTTGTGGACGTAATCCGCACCGACGGCCGCCTCACGCGCGGAATTTCCAAACCTGCCTGGATCGTGGTCATGATCGTCCTGCCGGTCCTCGGTGCCATCCTCTGGCTGCTGATCGGCCGGCCCCGCGGAACGTCCCCGCAGCAGCAGTCCTACCGCCACCCCACAGCACCTGACGACGACCCCGATTTCCTCCGCAACCTCGAAGCGCGCCGCCGGAACGAGGCCGAGGCCGCCCGGCTGAAAAAGCTGAAGGACGAACTCGACGCCAAGGCGAAGGACAACGGCAGCGGTAAGGGCACGCACGAGACCGACGAGCACGATACCGACGGACTGAAGTAGGACGCATGGCCCACACACCTGACGGCGACGACCAGCTGCGGAATGTACCTTCCGGAACTGCCTCCCCGCCAGGTGGGCCAGTCTCGCCCCACCCGGGCAGCGGGCAACCCGCCCGCGCGGATGTCCCCTTTGCCGGACAGCCTGCGCCGCCTCCCCCGACGCAGCACGCACCGCCCCCGCGGCCGGGCCTTTCGTACTCGGCCCCGGCTCCCATTGCCGTCATCCCGCCCGCTCCGGGCAGCATCCGTCACGGCCGGAGCCTGTGGCTTGCCAGTTTCCTGGCCGGGCTCGCTGTCCTCGTGGGCTCATTCTTCACCCGCGACGGTCACCTGGAACGGCTGCGCGGCGTGGTGGAACAGATGGCCCCCGGTGGCGACGCCGAGGCCGTCACCACCGCCACGGGCATCGTGTTCTGGGGAAGCATCGGTGCCCTGCTGCTGGTGACAGTCCTTGAAGCGGCCATGCTGGGCGTTGTGATGGGCCGCCAGGGCTGGGCCAGGTGGGCCCTCGTTCCGCTGCTGATTGGCCACGCCCTGGTCATGCTGGTGGCCACGGCTTTCCTGGTACCCGACGGCGACGGCGGCAGCTATGTCCTGCTGCTCTGGGGCGCCGAGCTGCTGCTGGCCCTCATCGGGCTGGTGATGTTCTTCCTGCCCGCCTCGAATGCCTGGCTGAAGTCCAGCCGTCCCAGCTGACCGTGGATGGGCTGACCGGTGGATGGGCCTCTTCTATCTGGGTTCGAAGAGGCTCACCCACCGGTGATTGAAGGCCTACGCCGGCTGGCGGAGGCGTTGCCTTTGAAGTGCTGACGCTTCCGCCAGCACGCCCTCGCAGCTGCGGATTACAACCCGGCAGGCATCAAGGGCGCCGCGGTCGGTCAGGGGGTTTTCGGCCATGGCACGCCACCGAAGCAGGAAGCGGCGGGCCTCGTCCGAGAGGTTATCGGCGGTTGCCTCCACATCGAGGCCGAGCCGCACGTGCGGCTCCGCCCCCCAGCCCCCAATCAGGCCTTCCGCCTCCGCGGCCAGTTCCGGGCTGAGCGGCACGCCCGTGGTGCGCAGCGTCGCCAGGAGCCGCAGTTCCCGGAATTCGTGGGCATTGGCCTGCAGCCGTTCCAGGGAAGCGGCCAGCTGCCCGTGCCCTTCACGGGGCGAGGACCGCAGGAGCGTCTCGACGCCGACCAGCGCCGTGCGGGCCTTGAGCGCTTCGGCGCGTGCCTGGAACTGCCGTGCGAGCAGGTCAAGCAGCGGGTCCAGCCCGCTGCGCCGGGCCAGTTCGTGGGCCAGCGGGGTGGGTTCGTCGAACCCGTTCCGGATCAGGACGACAGCGAGCCGGATCCCAAAAAGCCCGTACCTGGACAGCAGCGACGTCCGGGCCTCCGCCGGCAAAGCCTCAGGGTTGGACGAACGCAGGAACCTGTCCGCCGAGAGCAGCAGCTTTTCGCGGTCTGCCCGGTCCAGGCCCGCCAGCAGTTGAAGGGACGTAAAGTCCTGCTGGCGCATGGTCCGTGCGCTTTGGGCCAGCAGCCCTGCCACCGGGACAACCCCCAGGGCGAGCTTGCGCAGATTGTGGTCCCGCCGGTACCGCTCGGCGATCTCCCCGGCCGAGAGCATCGAGTCGATGCGGCCCGCGCCTACCTCGTCCGCACGTGACAGGACCGCGAGGGCGTTGACGGTCCCGGACCGGCCTGCCTCGGTATCACGGAAGGACTCCAGGAACCGGAGGTCGGATGCGTGCATATGGCGCATCAGGTAGATAATGGCGTCGGCTTCCGAGGGGGTGTCGCCCGGGGTCAGGAAATCGGTGGAGCGGGCGGAAACGTCCTCCGAAAGCGAGGCGATGCCCGGGGTGTCGATCAGCGTCATGTGCTGCAGCATGGGCGCGGGCCACTCCACATCCAGCCGCTGCACGTCTTCGGCTGCAACCCCGCCAAGCACAAACACCAGCCTGCCGTCCACGCGCTTGAGCGGCAGGGACCGCGGTTCCCCGTCCTTCGGGTGCATGGTGATGCGGGGCGTGCGCCCGTACCGGTACCACGTGACGATCCGCGTGCACTCTCCGGTATCCGTGGGTGCTATCTCCTCGCCGATGATCGCGTTCAGCAGCGTTGACTTGCCGGCCTTCACCATTCCGGCGATGGCAATCCGGAGCGGCTCCGCGAGCCTGCGGGCATAGCCCTGGAGCACCGCGGCGGCAGCCGGGTCGTCCGCGTAGGCTTCGAGCGCGTCCCGGACCAGGCCAGCGGCTCCGGCAACAGTCGAGTGAGTCATCCTGCGCCCACCGCGGATAAGTTCCGGCGCCCGGACGCTGCGGCAGCCGCCGCCACTTCGGCGGCCACTATTTCTGCGGCCCTGTGCAGTGCGTCCACCTTCTTGAGCTCGGCCTTGATGTCCTTGATGCGGACGTCCTTTTGCAGGGCGTAGGTGGTGGCGCTTTTCTGGGCCGCCTGTACAGAGTCGGCAAGCGACCGGTGGTGCTCGTCGGCGATCTCGGTGAAGTGGTCGCGGATGGAGCGCTGGACCAACCGCAGCCGGTCCTTCAGCTGCTTGCCCACCTGGAAGGTGACATCGTCCACCTGGCGGCGGACCAGGGCCTTGGCTTCGCCCTGCCGGCGCTTCAGGCGCGCTTCCTTGTCTTCCCGGTACGCCTTGCGGCCGAGCAGCAGGCCGGCGCCGACGGAAAGCGGGTTGATCAGCGCCATGCCGAAAATGCCGGTCAGGAGGCCAAACATCAGCACACCGCCGTAGGAGCCGCGCATGCCGATCAGGACCTTCTGCATCGGGTTGATACTGCCGTCATCCATTCCGGGCATCGCATCCACAGGGTCCAGGGCGTCACCGGTGTCCGATACCCGCATCACCGGCAGGGTCACCTCTTCGGCGGCGAAGTGTTCAGCCACCTGGGCTGCCAGCCACTGGGCCCGTTCACTGGTCCACACGAACGTGTCCGAGATGGCGGCTGCCGCGCACTCCTCGAGCCACTTCGTGAATTCCGTCCAGGTGGGGCCGGGGTCCCCCTGGTCGATGGCGTTTTCCGCTTCCCGCTGGATGCGCCGGAGCCGGTCCCGGAGGTCGTATTCCATGTCCGCAATGAGGTCGCTGATGCCGTCGTTCAGGGTGATCTGCCAGCGTGCGGAGCGTTTCCGAAGGTCATCGGCTTCGGCTTTGGCCAGCTCCAGCTGGGCGATCATTTGGGGCGTACCCGAGGGGTCCTCAAGCGCCTCCAGCTCGGTCCGCAGGGAGAGCCGCAGGTTCTCCGTGACGGACAGCAGGTCCTGGCTGACGGAGCGGCGCTGGAGACGCTGCGCGTTTCCCACAATGCCGTTGCGCAGGTGCGAGATGAGGGCGGGAAAGCCGGATTCTGCGTTCAGTTCTGCGTCCTGCAGCCGTGACGCCTCAAGGCGGAGGTCCGAGGAAACCGGGATCAACGGAATGTCCGGGGCCACCTTGGCCAGGTGGGCCCTGTCCGCCTCCTCCACGCGGCGCCAATCCGGATACAGATCCGTCTTGGACAGGACACCCGCGACGCTGGGGGTGATCCTCATGGCCTGGCGGAGGAAGCGGAGCTCGGGTTCGGTGTATTCCTGGGACGCGTCGGAGACCAGGAGCATGGCATCTGCGGTGGGCAGCGCCGTGAGGGTGGTCAGGGTGTGGGACGATCCCATGCCGCCGACGCCGGGCGAATCGATGATGGTGAGGCCGCCGGCCAGGACCTTCCGCGGCAGGTAGACCTCGGCTGCCACGAGCTTTTTGCTGTTACCGGGGTTTCCCTGCTCCGAGACGTAGGCGGGCAGGTCGGCGATGGCGATGGGTTGGCGTTCAACGGTGCCTTCATCCGTGGCGTCCGCATCAGCTTTTGGCACCAGGATGGCGGCGGAAGCCTGCTCACCGTGACGGACAACCGTGGGAACGGAGGTGGCGATGTCGTCGTCCACAGGGCAGGCGGGCGCATTCACCAGTGCGTTGATGAGCTTGCTTTTGCCTTGCTTGAACTCCCCCACCACAATGACCCGGATGCTGGGGTCCTTGAGCCGTGCCATGGTCTGGTCGAGGCGCTTGCGCAGGTCAGCCCGGTCCCCCGTGTTCACCAGCTGGAGTCCGTGTCCTACCAGCTTCATGAGCTGCTCGGCTGTTGCCGGCGGCGCCGGTTTTGCCTGACCTTCTTCTGCCACAGCGTTTCCTTTGCGTTGAGCCCCGAAAGTGCATTGCGATCTGGTGTGGGAAGAGCCCGGCAGGAGGCGGCGGCCTCCTGCCGGGCTTTCCTGTCCGTACCGGTTAGCCGGCGGTCGCGTCGTCGCCGGCGAGGGCGACGTTGTTGTCCTCGACGTCGACGTCGATGTCGGTGTTGGCTTCGGAGTTGTCCTGGAAGGAGTCCTCAACCACTACCGGGTTGAAGGAATCTTCCACTTCCAGTTCCGTGGTGGTCTCCTGCGAGTTGTCCTGGAAGGAGTCTTCGATGTCGACCTCCAGCTCCGTGGTGGTGGAGTTGTCCGAGTTGTCCTGGAAGGAGTCCTCGATATTCACGTCCGTGGAGTTGTCGGAGTTGTCCTGGAAGGAATCGTCAATGTCCACGTTGGTGGAGTTGTCCGAGTTGTCGGAGTTGTCCGAATTGTCGGAGTTGTCGTTGAACGAGTCGTCGATGTCCAGGTCGGTGTTGACCGAGTTGTCCGAATTGTCGGAGTTGTCCGAATTGTCGTTGTAGGAGTCGTTGACCGAGTTGTCCGAGTTGTCCGAATTGTCGGAGTTGTCCTGGAAGGAGTCATCGATGTCGACGTCGAGGTCGGTGTTGAAGGAGTCGTCGATGTCCGTCTCTTCGTTGCCGATGTTGACGTCGCCGCCGGCGTGGATGGAGTTGTCGGTGGAGTTATCCGTCGAGTTGTCCGTGTTGTAGGAATCCTCGATGTTGTTGGAATCCCGAACGTAGGCGTCATCGCCGGCGGCAACGGCGCGGTCGCCGGAGGCAACAACGGAGTCGTTGTCGAACCACTGCTCCACGTCGCCGTCGGCCCAGATGTTCTGGTTGACGGACTGGTCGGTGATGGTGTCGCGGTCGTCCACCGTGGAGGTGTAGGAGTAGTTGTTCACCACATGGTGGAGCTGCTGCACTGCGTGGCCGTGGTCGTCTCCACCGTGGTTGCCGCCGCCGTGGCCGCCACCTCCGTGATGGCCGCCGCCGCCATGGTTGCCGCCACCGGTGCTGCCGCCGCCGCCGTTGTGGTCGGTGGAGGGACGGTTGCCGCCGGTGTTGTACTCACGGTCGAAGCGGGAGGCGTTGATGGTGACGGGGGCGTAGTCGAGGACTACCGGCATTGCGGCGTCGACATCTGCCGAGCAGACCTTGCCCAGGCCGTGGTCTTCCAGAACCTTCTCCGGGTCATCCAGGAATTCCTGCGCGGCCTGGCGGTCTCCGAAGAGGTGCATCAGGAACTGGACGAGATCGTTTGCGAGTGTCATTTGATGGTCCCCTGCATTTCTATGAGTTGGGTGGCACCGGCGGCGTTGCCGGGCTTGAAACAAACGTATGGGCGGGGTGCGGGACCGGGCATCGGGCCGATTCCCCCTACCGGCGGTCCCCCGGGTGGGGAACCGCCGCGCCCCCGGTTAGGGGCATTAGGGGTTACTCCTGAGGATGGTTGTCGGAATTCAGGGCAAGGCGCAGCCGGGCCAGCAGGTCGGACCTGTTTTCGGCTCCCAGGCGCCGCCGCATCCGCGCAATGTGGTGTTCGGCCGTCCGCGGCGAGATGTAGATGGCTTCGCCGATCTCACGGTAAGTCTTGCCCTCGAGCACCAGCCTGGCCACTTCCTTTTCGCGCTCGCTCAGCCCGGAGCCGTCGGAGTGCATTCCGTTGCCCTGTTCTGCTGCGGCGCCGGCGCGGGCCTCGGGCGGCGCCGAGGCCCCGTTGCCCGCGGAGCTTCCCTGCGGATGGAGGTCGCGGGCGCAGGACAGGAGCCGCACCATGTCCTTGCGCTCCTCGGTTTTGGCGGCCGCGTGGCCAGCGAGCCGGGCGCCTTCCCAGGGCATGCCCACCCGGCCCAGGCCCCGTGCCGCCGCTTCGACGTCGGCGGGACGGAACCTGTCGGCCAGGACCGACACCCACGCTTTTCCGGCGGTGGCGAGCACCGCGGCCAGGTGGCTGTGGCCGGCCGCGCGGGCCAGGGCCGCGGCATGGGGCGCCAGGTCCGCAGGGCTTTCACCCAGCAGCGCCGCCTGGACGGCTGCCCAGTGGAAGGGCACGGACCACAGGGGCGGGTCACCCAGGCGCCCGAGCAACCGGGTTGCCTCGTCGAGGTAATGGACCACCCGGCGTGATTCCCGCAGCCGGGCGGCGGCAATCATCAGCTCACCCCACGGCAGGAGGCTGTACAGGTCCACCGAGGCGTGCAGCATCGCCTCGCGCGCCCGTTCCCACGCCATGATGAGCTCAGGCACGTCACCGTTGCGGCGCGCGAGGCCCACCTCAAGCGCGGCGCACAGGAACTCGTCCCTGGGCACCAGCGGCCAATGGTTCGTTTTGGACGCCTCATTGATGGCCAGCCGGGCATCCTCAAGCCTGTCCTGCATCATCGCGGACCATGCCTGGAGCAGGAAAAGCCGCGGTTTGGCGGCGTTGCCGCCCTGTCCGGCGGCGGCCGCGGAACGGCAGACGGATTCTGCCGTGTGCGGTTCGCCGCTGTGCAGTGCCACGAGGGCGGCCAGGGCGGCGGGCGTCTCCGGGAGGGGAAGCGCGGTGCCGGCGGAGTTGAGCAGGTCGGACGCGTGGATCAGGACGGGGAGGACCTGGTGGGGATCCACACCCATTGATTCCATAATGCCTTTGCCCGCCTGAGCCAGGCTGGTGGCGAGCAGGGTGGGGGACGACGGCGGCGCATCGGCACTGAACAACGCCTCGGCGGCTGAGCGGTTCCCGCAGCCGATCAGGGCGACGGCGGCAAGCGGCGCCGAGGGCCCCACCCGGGTGGCCCCGAGCCAGCTGTAGACGTCTGCGCCGCGGGCCAGCATCCCCCGTTGGGCCCACACGGCGACAGCGACGTCCGCGCCGCGGCGCACGTCGGGCGGGTCCGCCTCAACCAGGAGAGTGTCGATGATGCGCGTGGCAGTGTCCAGGTCACCGTCCGCGGCAGCGGCCTGTGCCCGGCGTGCGGCAGTCGCCAGTTCATCCGCCCCGGCGAGCAGCGCCTCATCGTAGAGCTGGTACGCCAGGCCGGGGTCATGCTCCAGGACCCTGTTGGCGGTGTGCTCGAGTTCCCGGGCAACCCTCGGATCGGACAGACCGCCGCGTGCCAGCTCACGGGCAAAATCGCCCAGCGGCTGGCGGTTTGCGGCGTAGGTTGAAACGAGCTCGCGCTGCAGGGCGTGGACCTTGGCGGTGGGTGCAACGGTGAGCAGCGCATGCTGTGCCGTGCCCACGACGGTTCCCTCCGACGTCAGGAGACCCGCCGACTCTGCCCTCTCCACCAGGGCGTCGAGGCTCTCCACTTCCCCGGCATCGAGCCTGCGCTGCAGGTCGGCGGGAAGGGGGCCAGGCAACGTGAAACCGACGGACAATGCCAGGAGCAGGTCCCGTACAGCCGCGTTTTCGCCCTTGAGCTGCCGGGCCATAAGCTCTGCAGCGTGGGGCGGCTGGTCCTGGTGGTTCAGGTCTGCGCGACGATATGCCGGCGTGGGTGTTCCAACCTGATGCTCCGCCATCTAAACCACCGGCTCACTCGGTACAGACGTCTCCGTCACCGGTTCGGGTGCCGGCGGTTCTGGCGTGGGCTCCGGCGCGGGTGGCTGGGTGGTCGGCTCGCTGGTCGGCTCCGGCGCAGGCGGTTCAGTCGTCGGCTCCGGCGCAGGCGGTTCAGTCGTCGGCTCCGGCGCCGGCGGTTCAGTCGTCGGCTCCGGCGCAGGCGGTTCAGTCGTGGGATCCGGCGCAGGCGGTTCGGTCGTCGGCTCGGGTGCCGGCGGTTCGGTCGTGGGATCCGGCGCCGGTGGCTGCGTGGTGGGATCCAGCGTACCGGTCGGCGTGGCGCCGGGGTCGGTGCTGCCACCGGCAGTGGAGTCGGCCGTTCCTGTTGAGGTGCCGGGTGCTCCGGCCTCCGTACCCGCGTCCGCGCCTGCGGAACTGCCCGTGCTGGTGCTGCCGGAAGGATTGTTCTTTGCGGCGGCACTGGCCGACGGCCGGCTTGTGGGCGAGGCCTCTACGTCCAGGCCCGCCCTCTTGTTGGAAGCTGCCCGGTCGACACCCGCTTCGATGCCGGCCAGTGGAGCCTGCGACTGTCCGGGCACCCCGGCCGCAGTCCCGCCGGCACCGCCCGAGCCGCTTGCGCTGCCACCGGACTTGCCATCGGGGGCGGCGCCTGCTTCAGGGACAAAGATGGCCGTGAGGTTGCCGAACCCTTCCGGGCTTTGGGCCGCCGTGGCGGTCAGCCCCGTGAACAATGCAGCGGCGGCGGCGATGGCTGTGAGGCGCACCGTCGGTTTGGGGGCGTGGGCGCCGCCGTGGTGCGGGTGTCCCGGGCCGTGCGCACCGGCGGCGCCGGCCGCCGTCGTATTCTTCCGGGACCAGCTGGCCAGCCGAACGGGCGCATGCACGTCCCCGGCGGCCTCCACCGAGGAATCGGGGCCGACGGCGGCACCGTCATCGTCCATGCCTCCGGCTGCAGTGGAGGGCTGGGCGGCATCAGCCTGGGCGAGGACTGCGGACACCGCGGCGCCGAGGCAGATGGAGGACTTGGGGTCCGCGTCGACGGCGATGGGCCTGTCCAGCTCGGCGGAAATGAGCTGGGCCACCAGGGGGATCCGGGAGGACCCGCCGATCAGGAGCACGGCGGTCAGGTCCGCAGGTTCCAGGTCCATCTCCGCCAGCGACTGCTCCAGCGCGTCCACCGTGTCCCGCACGGGTTCCTCGATCAGCGCCTCGAATTCTGAGCGGACCAGGCGGACCTGCTGCTGGACGCCCGGCAGCAGCACGGAGATGCTGGCCTCGCTGTCCGCGGAGAGCGCCTCCTTGGCCTCGACGCATTCGCGCCGGAGCCGGGCCAGTGCCGCGAGCACGCCCGGGTCTGTGGTGTCGAGGCCTGCCAGGGCGCCGTCCGTGTTGTCGGCGACGTAGCGGAAAACGGCGGCGTCGAAATCAGCACCGCCGAGATTCTCGATGCCTTCCGGCCGGCCCAGCGGTTCAAAGCGGTTGCTGCCGGCCTTGCGGAGGACAGCCGTGTCGAAGGTCCCCCCGCCGAGGTCGTAGACGGCCACGATGCTGCCGTCCTCCACCCGCACCTGCGACGCGTAGTGCAGGGCAGCGGCTTCCGGCTCGGTGAGCAGCGTGACGTTCGCCAGCCCCTTGGCGGCGAGGGCGTCGCGCACCAGGGAAGTGCGGTGGCCGCCCCAGGCGGCGGGGTGGGTCAGGATGATGTCCGACGGCGGTTCCCCCTCGCGCTCCGCCGCACGGTCTGCCACCCAGCGGGCCATCGTGGCATAGACGTCCTCGGGCGGGAGGGCGAGGGTGCCCACCGAGAAGGGCACGGAGTCGCCGATCCGGCGTTTGAATTCGCGGATCAGCCGGCCGGGCGAATCGAGCCCGCGGCGCTCCGCGGCCTCGCCCACCAGGACGGGTCCTTCCTCGGGATAGAACACCACGGAGGGCACCGCTGAGGCTCGGAGGCCCAGCGGCAGGCTTTCCGGAACGGGTGTGGCTCCTGGCGAAAAACGGACTACGGCGGCTGCCGTGAAACTTGTCCCGACGTCAACGGCGAGAACGTAGCTCATGGGTACCTCAGGCCAAACTCGCGTCTCGCCTGCAAGCTTCATCACGGGCGAACGTCACCAACGTAGCACCCCCGGCGGAGCGGGAACACCCCTATTGGTACATCGATTTGTTATTTCTCCGGGGCCGGTTGACGGTACGGGAGAAACCCCTGTTCAGAGGCCCGAGTAGGAATGCAGGCCGTTGAAGAACTGGTTGACGATGGTGAAGTTGAAGACGACACACAGGTAGCCGACGATGGACAGCCACGCGGCGCGGTTGCCCGTCCAGCCGCGGGTTGCGCGGGCGTGCAGGTATCCGGCGTAGACCACCCAGATCACGAACGTCCAGACTTCCTTGGTGTCCCAGCCCCAGAACCGGCCCCAGGCCTTCTCCGCCCAGATGGCACCGAACATCAGCGTGAACGTCCAGCCGATGAAGGCGATGGCGTTGATGCGGTAGGACAGGTTTTCCAGGCTCAGCGCCGACGGAACCAGGCGCATGAAGCCGAGCTTGTCGGCGCCGCCGGCGGCCACGGTCTTCTGGCGGTGGGACTGCACCAGCTGCAGCGCGGACATCGCGAAGGTCAGCGTGAACAGGGCGGAGGAGAGCACGGCGATCGAGACATGGATGATCAGCCAGTAGCTCTGCAGGGCGGGCACCAGGTGGCCCACGGGGGTCCAGTAGGCCACGGACGCGGCCACCAGCATGATGATGGCCAGGCCCACCACGAAGGTCCCCAGGAAGCGGAGGTCCCGGCGGATCAGCACCACGAGGAACACGGCGATGGCCACGAACGCGCCGGTGGTGAGGAATTCGTACATGTTGCCCCACGGCACGCGCCCGGCGCCCAGGGCGCGGGTGACCACGCCGGCGCCGTGGATCAGCGCACCCAGGATGGTCAGGGCTACCGCGACCCGCGCCGGGGCCCGGCGTTCGGCAGCGTACTTCATGTCGGCGTCGGCGGTCACCACTCCCCCGGCGCCGGCCCCCTTGGCAACGGTCGACGACGGCCGCTCGGCCCTGCCCGCCGGCCCGCCAAGGCGCGCCCCAGCCGTGCGGGACTCTGTTGTGCGCTCCGTCGCGACGCCAGCTGCCACCGGAACCTTGGCGGCCTCGCCTGCCTGCGCCGCCCGGAGGTCGATGGCCTTCAGCGCCTTGCTGCTCTTGGCAAGATCCCAGGCGAAGGCGATGAAGGCGACGGTGTAGGTGCCGGCCGCGAGCAGCATGAAGAGCTCGCTGTACTGGCCCATGGTCTCGTTGATTCCAAACGGCATTACTGGTCCTTTTCGGGCACGGAGGGGCTTGCCGGGGTGGTGGCGCCTGGGTCATTATGCCGCTGGCGGCTGGGTGTTTGCTGGGTGTCGGCGGGGCCGGAAGCGGATCCGTCCGGCAACTGCCATTCGGCGGACAGCAGCTTCCTGATGGCGGCGGCCTCGCCGGCCAGCCGGTGGTCCTCACCGCGGGCGAGGAGCCCGTATTCCACCATGGTCCTGCCGTCTTCGTGGGTGCCGGTCCGCACCCACGCCCGGCGCCGGTTGACGTAGAGGGAGAGGATGAGGCCGGCCACGGCCAGCAGCGCGAAGACCAGGGCGTAGAGCTGGCCCGGGTTGTGGTGGATGTCGACGCCGATGTACCGCTTCACGCCGTCGAAGCTGATGGAGCCCTTGCCGTCCGGCAGCGTGTAGGACGTGCCCGGGGCGAGGGTAATGCCGCCGGTGTCCAGGTTCCGGGCATTCAGCGGCGTCAGGTCCTTGACGTCGATCTCGAAGACGTTCTGGGGCGCTCCGTCGTCCAGGCCCAGGTCCCCGTAGTACGAGTTGAGGGACAGCTGGGGGTTGAACAGGTCCGGGTCACCGCTGAAGGAGATGCCGTCGTCGGTCACGAAGGCCGTGGGCAGGAAGAAGCCCTGGAATCCCAGCTGGTCCGGCTGGGCGTCCGGCACCTTGATCACCACGGAGGAGTAGTAGTTGTCGCCCTGCAGCTTGGCCACCACGGGCCCCTGCAGGGCCACGTTGCCCTCGCCGTCGCGGACGGTGACCACGGGGGCGTAGCCGTTGCCGGTGAGGTAGACGCTGGTCCCGCCCAGGGTGATGGGGTCGTTGACCTTCAGGGTTTCCTGCTTGGCGGGCGCGTCGGGATTTTCCTTGGTGGTGACGGTGGCAGCGAAGTCGATGGGCTGGCCGAACTTGCCCTGGGATTCGCGGTCGAAGGTGATGTCGAACTTGTCCAGCTGCAGCGAGTATGGCTGAAGCTGGCTGGACTGGAAGTTGGTGCCCGGATTGAACTGGTCGTAACCCACCAGGGTGTTGACGAACGTGTCGCCCTCCACCAGGATCCGCTGGCCGCTGTAGCCGAACAGGCCCCCGATGGCGACGGAGACCAGCACGCCGATCAGCGATGTGTGGAAGACCAGGTTTCCCACTTCCTTGAGGAAGCCGCGCTCGGCGCCCAGCGACGGCATGGAACCGCCGGCGTCGCGGACTTCCACGCGGTAGCCGCGCTTCTTCAGCAGCCCGGCGGCGCTGTGGATGGCGTCCGACGCCGGGATCCCGGCGTCGGCAGGAATCACCAGGGTGCCGTACTCGGGCAGGCGGGACAGCCGCTTCGGCGTGCGCGGCGGCTGGGAGCGCATCGCCTTGTAATGGGCGATGGCGCGCGGCACGACACAGCCGATCAGGGAGATGAACAGCAGGAGGTAGATGGCGGAGAACCAGGCCGACGAGTAGACGTCGTAAAGCTGCAGGGCGTCCAGCAGCTTGCCGTAGTCCGGGTTGTCCTTGATGTACTGCGTGACCACCGCGGGGTTGGCGGGACGCTGCGGGAACAAGGATCCCGGGACGGCGGCCACGGCAAGGAGCAGCAGCAGGAACAGTGCCGTGCGCATGCTCGTGAGCTGGGTCCAGGCCCAGCGGAGCATTTCCCTGGGGCCGAGGGCAGGCAGCGCTGCGTCCGCTTTCGCCTGCGGCTTCCCGGCCTCAGGCAGCTTGTCGCCGTCGGTCCGGGCGGAGGTCTTCTTCTGTACGTTCACACGCTCGCTCATCAGATCGGCAACTTCACATCGGTTTGGAACCAGTACTGGAGCTCTGTCACCCAGGCCCCCCACAGTCCGCTGGCCATCAGCAGCCCCAGAACCACCAGGATGCCGCCGCCGATCCGCTGGATGGCCAGGCGGTGCTTGCGGAAGAACGCCATGATGCCCATGCCGCGGCGCAGTGCCAGTGCGATCAGCAGGAAGGGGATACCCAGGCCCAGGCTGTAGACGAAGGCAAGCAAGGCACCCTTGGCGGCGGACGAGCCGCCGGAGAGGCTGAGGAGCTGGACCGCGGAGTAGGTGGGCCCGATGCACGGCGCCCAGCCGAGCCCGAACGTCAGGCCAAGAAGGGGGGCGCCCCAGAGGCCCGCCGGGGGTTTGGCGTGGATCTTGGCGTCACGCTGGAGCCAGCTGAAGCCGCCCATGAATACGATGCCCATGATGATGACCAGGACCCCGAGGAGCTGGGTGACCCAGGCGTTCTGGGAGCCGGTGATCATGGTTCCCAGCTGGCCGAACGCGCCGCCCAGCAACACGAAGATGACGGAGAAACCCAGGACGAACAGTCCAATGCCCACAAGCATCCGGCCACGCTTCTGCTTCTGCAGGTCAACGCCGCTCAACCCGGTGACGTATCCCAGGTACCCGGGAACGAGGGGAAGGACGCAGGGCGACAGGAAGGAAACGAGTCCCGCCAGCAGTGCGACCGGGATGGCCAGGAGCAGGGAGCCGTTGAGGATGGTTTCGGCGAAGGGGCTGTTCATGCGGCGGCCGCTATTCTGCCACTGCGGCGGCGATCAGGGCTTTCAGGGTGCCCCGCTCGATTTCGCCCAGGACACGGGAGGCGACCCGCCCCTGCTTGTCCAGGACCAGGGTGGTGGGGACGGCCCCCGGCGGGACCAGCCCGGACACGGAGAGCAGCACGGCGCCGTCCTTGTCATCGAAGCTGGGGTAGGTCAGGTTGAAGGTTTTCTCGAAGGCCTCGGCAGTGGCCTTCTCGTCCCGGAGGTTGACGCCGAAGAACTGGACGCCCTGGTCCTTGAACTCCTGGTGCAGTTCCTCCAGGATCGGCGCTTCCACCCGGCACGGCGCGCAGGCAGCGAACCAGAAGTTCAGGATGGTCACCTTGCCCTGGAAGTCGGCAGGCGCAACGGTGGTGCCATTGAAGAGGCTGCCGTTGATCTGGACGGCGGACTTCCGGTCGGACGCCGCGAACTCGGTGACGGAGCCGTCCCCGGCCACGTAGTTCTTGTTGTCACCGGCCTTGGCCTGCTTCGCCAGGGCATCCTCCTGTGCACAGGCGGACAGTCCCATGGTGAGGGCGGTGAGGGCGAGTCCGCCGGCGGCCAGGATGCTGCGCCGGGAACTGAGCGGCCCCTTGCCGGCACTGTTGGGTGTACTGCTGTTGGTCACTACTAGGCTCCAGGGGTGCTGGCGGCACCGGGAAGAAGGGACGCCGCCGGTTCGCTGTACTGGACGCGCAGGAGGGTGCCGTCGTCGTTGAACACCAGGGACGTGATGGAGGTCAGGGTGCATTCGCGTTTCCGCGGGTCGTGCCACAGCGGCTTGCCTTCGGCGCTGAGCCGGGTGGCCCAAATGGGGAGCTGGTGGCTGACCAGAATGGCTTCGGGCCCAGTGGTTGCGTAGGCACCGGTGCCGTAGTCGCCGTCGGCCAGTTCGATGGCACGCAGCCGCGCTTCCTTGGCGGCTTCGATAATCCGCGCCGCCTGCTGCTTGTACGGTTCGCCCCATGAGGGGCGGAGGGGGTTGACCAGCCGCGGCCAGTGCTTGGGGCGGCGCAGTTCGGCCTTGGTGACTTTCATGCCCTCGAAGTAGTTCTCGGCTTCGATGATCCGGGCATCGGTGTGGATCTGCAGGCGCAGGGCCTCCGCCGTCGGCCGTGCCGTTTCCTGGGCGCGGTCCAGCGGGGAAGCGGCCAGGTAGGTGATCCGGGCGCCGTCGGCAACCCGCTGGCGGAAGTGCTCGGCCAGCATCCGGGCCATCTCCTGCCCCAGTTCGGAGAGGTGGAACTCGGGCAGCCTGCCGTAGAGGATCCCGTCCGGATTATGGACCTCGCCATGGCGGAGCAGATGGACAGTGGCTTGGGGCATGTTTACCAGTTTCTCAAAGATGGCGTGCGATCCGAAATCTCCCGGACAGGCTTTCTACAGGTAGTAGAACTGAAGTTTTTGAAGAAATGTTCCGAAGCCGGGAAGAAAACATGCAAATGCATGCTTATACTGGATGCAGCAAGTTAGTTGATGCTTCAACATATGAAGTTTCAACCGCACTCCACAGGCACAGACACAACAAGGAGCAACATCATGGCACTTCCCGCAGACATCACCACCGGCACCTGGACCCTGGACAACTCGCACAGCGAAATCGGCTTTACGGTCCGCCACGCCGGCATCAGCAAGGTCCGCGGCCAGTTCACCGAAGCCGCCGCAACCCTCGAGCTCGCCGAAGACGTGGCCGACTCCAGGATCAACGCCACGATCAACACCGCCAGCTTCGACTCCGGCGACGCCAACCGCGACGGCCACGTCAAGGGCGAGGACTTCTTCGACGTTGAGAAGTTCCCGGAAATCTCCTTCGTCTCCAACGGCCTGGTGGCCAAGGGTAACAGCTACGAGCTCACCGGCGACCTGACCATCAAGGGCGTCACCCGCCCGGTCACCCTTGAGACCGAGTTCAACGGCGTGGCCGTTGACCCGTTCGGCAACACCCGCGCAGGCGTCTCCGCCGAGACCACCATCAGCCGCAAGGACTTCGGCCTCACCTGGAACGCTGTCCTCGAGACCGGCGGCGTCCTTGTCAGCGACAAGGTTGCCATCAACCTGGAACTGGCGTTCATCGCTCCGGCAGCGTAACTACCCGCTCCAAAGGGCCAACCCCGGCACCGGCTTTCCCAGCCGGTTGCCGGGGTTGGCCCTTTAAAGGGGTTCCGGCTTCCGGCTTCCGGCTTCCGACTTCCGACTTCCGACACGACGGCGGGACTACAGTGAACGCCATGACCAACTCTTCCGTCCCGCGGCAGGGCGGCGGCCTGGGCATGCTGTTCTCGGTGGCAGGCCGGCCCACTGAAATTAAAGTCTCGTTCTGGATCTGGTTCGTGGGCGGCATCCTTGGGCTTCTGGGCGGGCTGCTCGGCATGCTGGCCTCGCTGGTGCTCTTCGCCGCGGCACCTGCTGCGGCAGCCGCCGTCGTCACCCTGATGCTGCTCGCCGCCGCTGTGGGGGCCGCCCAAATGGTCTTCGCCGTCAAGATGAAGGCAGGCAAAACGTGGGCGCGCCTGGCCCTGACGGTGCTCGCTGCGATCACGCTCGGGCTGGCAGCGGCCAACACGATGACGGGCCTGGGCCAGGGCGGCGGCAACTGGGTGGCCGTCCTGGTCAGCTTCGCGGCGACGGTGCTGATGTGGCTGCCTGCCCCGCAGGCATGGTTCCGCGCAAGTCAGGGGCGGAATACTTCCAGGGAATGACCCATAAGCGCGCCGCCCGGGGGTACGGTGGACTTAAAGCCATGCTGGGGGTAGGGGCTCACGACCGATCCCGGCAGCCTACCTGTACTCCGACATGCAGAAGGATCCGCTCATGAGCACTCCCCCTGTCCCGCCTGGACCCAACGATCCCTACGCCGGCGGTTCCGGCTCCGGCAGCTCCGACGCCGGAAACTCCCAGTCCGGCCAGCCGCCGCGCTACGGCGCGAACGCTCCGCAGTACGGACAGCAGGACCAGAACCCGCCGCAATACGGACAGAACCCTCCGCACTACGGCTCCCAGCCGCCGTCGGCGCCGCAGTACGGACAGAATGCGCCGTATGGCCAGAACGCGCCGCAGTACGGACAGAACGCACCACAGTACGGGCAGAATCCGCAGGGCTCCGGCTACGGCCAGCAGCCCTACGGCCAGTCCGCCTACGGCCAGTCCCCGTACGCGCAGTACCCGTCGGAGCAGCCGCAGCCCGCAGGCGCCAACGGTGTGCCGCAGCTGGTCAACATTTCGTTCTGGCTGCTGATCGCGTCAGCGGTGATCTTTGTGGTCTCCCTGCTGACCGGCCTCACCCAGCTGGACGATCCCATGTTCCGCCAGACCTTCGAGCAGCAGATGGAGGCCAGCGGCGCAGCCGGCCAGGTCACCTACGAGGACATCCAGGGCGTGATCGCCGGAACCCTGGTGGTCTTCGCGATCCTCGGCGCCGGCCTCTACCTGCTGGTGGCCTTCTTCGTCCGCAAGGGCAAGAACTGGGCACGCATCCTGGGCACCGTGTTCGCCGCGCTGTCCATCTTCGGGCTCTTCGGCCCGCCCACGATCGGAACCCTGGGCACCCTGCTGGGCATCGCGGCCATCGTGCTGTTGTACCTTCCGGCAGCGGCTCCGTACTTCCGGAAGCAGCAGCCCTTCGCCAACCCGTACGGCGGCGGCTTCGGCAACCCCTACGGCCGGTAACCCCAACGAGCCCCTTTGGCAGTGGGGGGGGGGGGGGGGGGGGGGGGGGGGGGGGGGGGGGGGGGGGGGGGGGGGGGGGGGGGGGGGGGGGGGGGGGGGGGGGGG
>NZ_BAAHNO010000006.1:0-228997 GCF_054656615.1 Arthrobacter sp. AD-310
GTAGAAGTCGGCGTCGGAGCCGGCGAGGGCTTCGGCTTCGTCGCCGGTGAGGTTCTTGACGCCCTGGTTGGAGTGGAAGTGGTACTTGACCCAGAACCGCTCGCCCTCGGCGTTGATCCACTGGTAGGTGTGCGAGCCGTAGCCCTGCATTTCGCGCCAGGACGCGGGCAGGCCGCGGTCGCCCATCAGCCAGGTGACCTGGTGGGCGGATTCGGGGGACAGGGTCCAGAAGTCCCACTGCATGTCGGCGTCGCGCAGGTGGGAGCCGGGCAGGCGCTTCTGGGAGTGGATGAAGTCGGGGAACTTGATCCCGTCGCGGATGAAGAACACCGGGGTGTTGTTGCCTACGAGGTCGTAGTTGCCCTCGGTGGTGTAGAACTTCACGGCGAACCCGCGCGGGTCGCGCCAGGTGTCCGGGGAGCCGTTCTCACCGGCGACCGAGGAGAACCGGATCAGCATCTCGGTCTCGACACCGGGCTGCAGGAACGCGGCCTTGGTGTACTTGGAGATGTCCTCGGTGGTCTTGAACGTGCCGAACGCCCCGCCGCCCTTGGCGTGCACCACACGCTCCGGGACCCGCTCACGGTTGAACTGGGCCAGCTTTTCGACCAGGTAGTGGTCAGTCAGGATGATGGCACCATCGGCACCAACCGACTTCGAATGCGAATCAGACGTGACCGGCGCACCAGACTGCGTCGTTGAAACAGCGGTCGTTGAAATGGCAGACAATTGTTCTCCTATTACTTTGATACTTACGAGGGACGGTCGAAAAAGCCGGGGGCGGAGGAAGCCTCTCAAAGCGCGGCGCAGTCTTCCTTTGCGGCGGCAGCGCGGGGACGCTCGAGCCGCTCACGACCGGCGTAGACGTTGAGGCTGTGGCCCCTGCTGAAGCCCACCAGGGTCACGCCGGCTTCGGCGGCAAGGTCCACCGCCAGGCTTGACGGCGCACTCACCGCGGAAAGGACCGGGATGCCGGCCAGCGCCGCCTTCTGCACCAGCTCGAAGGACGCCCGGCCGGACACCTGCAGGACGGTGCCGCGCAACGGCAGCATTCCCTGGCGGAGGGCCCAGCCCACAACCTTGTCCACCGCATTGTGGCGGCCGACGTCCTCCCGCAGGCAGAGCAGTTCGGGTTCGCCGCGGTCAACGCGGAACAGGCCCGCGGCATGCACGCCGCCGGTTTTGTCGAACACCGCCTGCGCCTCGCGCAGGCGCTCCGGCAGCCCGGCCACAACGTCCACCGGGACCCGCAGGCCGTCCCGGGAGGGATCGAAGTGCAGGGTCTTGCGGACGGCCTCGATGGATTCGGTGCCGCAGATGCCGCAGGAACTGGAGGTATAGACATGCCGCATGGTGTCCGGCAGGGGGACGTCGGGGCGCAGCTGGGCGTCCACCACGTTGAAAGTCTGCTCCTCATCGGGTCCTCCGGCGCAAAAACGCAGCGAAACCAGTTCGGAGGCGGAACGGATGACGCCTTCGGACACGAGGAACCCGGCTACGAGGTCGAAATCGTCCCCGGGCGTCCTCATGGTCACGGCGAAGGAGCGCCCGCCCAGGCGGATTTCCAGCGGTTCCTCGGCAGCGAGGATGTCCTCCTTGAAGCGGACAGGATACTCGGTGCCGGAGCCGTCCAGGGTAAAGCGGTGGATCTTGCGGCGCTGGATCATGCGGGCCATGGAGTGCTCCCTCCCGGGGTGGCGGAAGAGTGGACGGCCTGCGTCCAGGGCAGGGGCAGGACGGCGACGGGCTGGCCTGAATCCACACCCTCGGGAGGCACAACCATGACGGCGTCCGCCCACGCCAGCCCGCGCATCATGCCAGGGCCGGTGCGCCCCACCGGGAATGCCAGTCCGGACAGGAACCGGCAGGGGATCAGGCGGGTCCTGCCATTCCCGGCCTTGGCTGCGGCAGCAGGCGCACCCGCGCTGTCTGCACCGCACCCGCCGTCCGGCTCGACGTCGCTGCCCGAGCGGACGTACTCAAGCTCCTGCAATGGCTGGTTGGCCAGTGCCGAGAGCAACGGCACGCCAATGGAGGCCAGCGCCATCATGGCAGCCAGGGGATTGCCCGGAAGTCCGACGATGAAGCGGCCGTCGGCGAGTACGGCCAGGACGGCGGGGTGCCCGGGACGCATGGCGATGCCGTCCAGCAGGATCGTGCCGCCGAGTGCGTCCACGGCGTCACGGAAGTGGTCTGTTCCGGATTTGCCGGTGCCGCCGGTGGTAATCACAACCTCGGCCCTGGCGCCCGGCAGGCCGGCGTCGCCGAGTGCCTCGAGCCAGGCGTCGAACGAGTCGCCGATCCGGCGGAAGGTGCCGGCAGTGCCGCCAAGCGAGGAGATGACCGTACCCAACTGCGGGCCGAAAGTGTCCCTGACCTGGCCCGGGGCGGGAACCCCGGCCGTTACCACCTCGGCTCCGGTCAGGATCACGGATACCAGTGGCCTGGCCTGGACTTCCAGCTGGTCGTAGCCTGCAACGGCCGCCAGGGCAATGTGAGCGGGGTTCAGGAGGGTGCCGGCCGGGATAAGGGTCTCACCGGCGAGTGCTTCGGTGCCCGCGGGACGGATGTGCTGGCCTGTCCGGGGCTCACCCGGCTTGGCGTCCTGCCGCAGCGTGAGTGCCTGGCGGCCTTTGCTGTCGTGCCCGACGACGCCGCTTTCCTTCCGGAGCACGGCTTGGGCGCCGCGGGGCACCAGGCCGCCGGTGGCGATGACGCTGGCCCGGCCGGATGGAAGGGGCTGGCCAGGGTCGACCAGCAGCCACGGTCCCCTGCCGTTCAACGCCCATCCGTCCATGGCAGCGGAGGCGTAGTGGGGAAGGTCCTGCATGGCGGTCACGGGCGAAGTCAGAATCCGTCCGGCCGCTTCGTGCAGGGCAACGGTGACGGGAGGGAGGGGGCTGGCTGAATCGAAGGCCAGTTGCCGGGCCTCGGACCAGGCGGGCGCATGGGCGCCGGCTTGTGGTGTCCAGGCTGCCGGAGCATCGACGCTGAGCTCGCTGGCGATCATTGAGGCCCCTAACGTGCATAAATCGGCCCGGCAGCAGGTGCCGGGCGGTGGGCGGTGTCGCCGCATCCCCGTTGCCCGGGAACGGTGCTCCGATGAGGAATACCTCCCCAGGTTTCAGGCCATCGGAGCACCAGTCACGGGCAACGGAGATGCTGATATCTATGAGTGACGATCAAAGATATATCAGTTACATACTACGTGAATTCCCGGTACCGTGTCTAGACTTTTTCGGGAATCAGGATGGGTGACTGCGTCCGCGCCGCCTCGGTGGTGTGGAGCAGCAGCAGCGCAGTCGTCACCGAGCCAACGCCGCCCGGGACGGGCGTCAGGGCGGCAGCAACGCCGTCGACGCTTGCGTCCACGTCGCCCACCAGCGAGCCGTCGGGCAGGACGTTGGTACCGACGTCGATCACGGTCGCTTTCTCCGAGATGTGGCTGCCGTTAAGCAACCCGGTCCGTCCGGCGGCGACCACAACAATATCCGCGTCCCTGGTGTACCGCTCCAGCGGGCCCGACCGCGAGTGGCACACGGTGATGGCCGCGTCGCGCTCCAGGAGAAGGAGCGACAGCGGCTTGCCCACCACAGCTGACCGGCCAACCACCACAACGTCCCGGCCGGCCACCGGCACTTCATAGTGGTCGAGGATTTCGACGACGGCGCGCGCCGTTGCGGGGGCGAAGGCCGGCTGCCCCACGGCAAGGCGGCCCAGGCTGAGGGGGTTGGCGCCGTCGATGTCCTTTTCCGGTGCGATGAGCCCCACCAGGGCGTCGGTGCGGACTCCTGCCGGCAGCGGCGTCTGCAAAATGATGCCGGTCACGGACGGCTCAGCGCTGAGGTCCCGCAGGACGCTGGCCAGCACCTGTTCGGTGGCGTCGTGGCCAAGGTCGATGATGCGGCAGCCAATGCCGGCGGATTCCGCGGCGCGTTCAATGGAGCGGACGTACCAGCGGGTCGATTCGTCGTCGGTGGCCATCACAACCGCCAGGACGGGACGCACGCCCTCCTGCTCGAGGCTGCGGACCCCGTCGACGACTCTTTGCCGGATGATGCCGGCAAGCGGCTTTCCGGAAAGCGATGCAGTGCTCAACTAAGGATCCTTTCACGCACGCGGGCCACCAGGTTGTCGGCTGCCAGGACGACTTTGTCCTCGAGGCCGTCCGTCTGCAGGGCCAGCGCCGACCGGGCGTCCTGGTCCTTGATGGCCACCACGTTGATGTCGATGTTCACGCGGGCGGTGGTAGCGGCTGCGCGGGCAGCATCCGCTGCTGCCGCGACGTCGCTGATGACGTTCGGGTTGGCCACGTCGAAGAGTTCGGTGGCCAGGTCAACCACAGCACCGGCCACGCTGATGAGGTCCGCGGGGGTCTGTGCCGCATTGGCGAGTGCCGCCTGGATGGTGGCGGCCTTGGCGGCTTTGAGTTCCTCGGTGTCCGAGGGGAGCTTGTAGGAGTCAATGACGGCCTGGAAGGCATGTTCATCGGCGTCCGCCAGGCGAAGGGCCTCCGCGGCGAGGCCGTCAGCGGCGGAAGTGACACGCTGCACCAGGGCGGCGTGCTGTTCGTACTTGGCGCCGGTGGTGTAGCGCGCCACCATGGCCACGAGGGCTGCGCCCTGTGCTGCATGGAGTGCTGCTGCCGCGCCGCCGCCGGGGGTGGGCTGCCGGGACGCCAGCCGCGTGATGTAGCTGTCGATTGTTTCTGAGCTGATCATGTGTCCGTTCCTGGGACTGGAGCTGTAGATGGCCGTATACGGGAGGCGGCCCGGACCCGTTGCGAGGGGAAGTCCGGGCCGCCGCCCTTGGGGATGGCTGCGGAAACTAGCCGCGGAGCCTGGTCATCGTGGGGTCGTACAGCGGATCCTGGGTGACGGTGGCGTCGATGCGGCGTCCGAAGTACTCGATTTCGACCGAATCGCCGACCGATACTTCACTGGGAAGGTAGGCGTAGGCGATGGGCTTGGCCACGGTGTAGCCGTAAGCCGCGCTGGTCACGTAACCAACGGCCTGGCCCTTGTAGAACACAGGTTCCTTGCCCAGCACGATGCTGCGGCCGTCGTCGACCGTCAGGCAGCGAAGGCGGCGTGCGGAGCTTTCCTCGGTGCGTCCTTCCAGGGCGGCCTTGCCCACGAAGTTCTCCTTGGCCATCTTGACGGCAAAGCCCAGGCCGGCCTCGAACGGATCGTGCTCGGTGGTCATGTCGGTGCCCCAGGAGCGGTAGCCCTTCTCCAGGCGGAGCGAGCTGAATGCCGCGCGGCCTGCGGCGATGATGCCGTGAGGCTGGCCGGCCTTCCACAGTGCGTCCCAAAGGCGCTGGCCGTTGTCCGCGCTGGTGTACAGTTCCCAGCCGAGCTCACCAACGTAGGACAGCCGCATGGCGGTGACCGGGACGCCGCCGATAACAACCTGCTTGGACCGGAAGTACTTCAGGCCATCGTTGGAGAAGTCGTCGCTGCTGACCGCGCCGACCACTTCACGGGCCAGCGGGCCCCACAGGCCGATGCAGCAGGTGCCGCCGGTGGTGTCGCGCACCTGGACCCAGTCGCTGGCAGTGCCGCTTTCGGTCTGGTGCCGGGCGGCCCGCTCGAAGTAGGCGGTGTCGATGTTGCCGTTGGCGCCGAGCTGGAAGGTGTCCTCGCTCAGGCGGGCCACGGTGATGTCGCTTCGGACACCGCCGGCCTGGTCCAGCAGGAGCGTGTAGGTGACGGCCCCGGGCTTCTTGTTGAGGTCCGCAGTAGTCAGTTCCTGCAGCAGCTTGAGGGCGCCCGGTCCGGAGACCTCAAGGCGCTTTAGCGGCGTCATGTCGTACATGGCGACGGCGGTACGCGTCTTCCATGCTTCGGCCGCAGCGATGGGCGAGCTGAACATGCCGGACCAGGCGTCGCGTGCCGGCGGCTGCCAGTCTGCCGGCATTTCCTTGAGGAGTTCGGCGTTGGCCTCGAACCAGTAGGGGCGTTCCCAGCCGCCGCCTTCCAGGAAGTATCCACCCAGCTGCTTGTGCCGGGCGTGGAACGGGCTGACGCGCAGGTTGCGCGGGGACAGCTTGGGCTGGAGCGGGTGCAGCACGTCGTAGATCTCCACGAAGTTCTGCTGGGACGTTTCGCTCACGTACTCCGGAGTCAGCTGGACTTCCTCGAAGCGGTGGATGTCGCAGTCGCCCAGGTCGATCGAGGACTTGCCCTCCACCAGGAGCTCGGCCACGGCGCGGGCGATGCCGGCTGAGTGGGTAACCCAGACGGCCTCGGCCACGAAGAAGCCGTCCAGTTCCTTGGACTCGCCGACCAGCGAGCCGCCGTCCGGGGTGAAGGAGAAGATGCCGTTGAAGCCGTCCTCGATCTCGCTTTCGCGCAGGGCGGGCAGGATCTGCTTGGTGGCTTCCCAGGCCGGGAGGAAGTCCTCGAGGGTGAAGTCGAGGCGCGAGGGCATGTTGTGCTCGCTGATCTCGTTCGGCTTGAAGCTGCCGAGCTCGTCCAGGTCAACGGGCATGGGTTTGTGGGCGTAGGAGCCGATGCCGTAGCGGTCGCCGTGCTCGCGGTAGTAGAGGTCCTGGTCCTGGTGGCGGAGGATAGGCAGCTGTGCGCCGTTGGGCAGTTCGTTCTTGCCCTTCTGGGCCGGAACCGGGGTGGTCTTGACGTACTGGTGGGCCAGGGGAAGCAGCGGCACGGACATGCCGATCAACTCGCCGACCTTGGCGCCCCAGAAGCCGGCGCAGGAGACGACGATGTCTGCCGGGATCACGCCGTCGGGCGTCTGGACCCCGGTGACCCGGCGGCCGGACTGCTCAATGCCGGTGACTTCGGTGTTGCCGATGTACTTCACGCCGGCGGCCTCGGTGCGCTTGATCAGCAGCTGGACCGCGCGGGCGGCGTTGGCCAGGCCGTCGCTGGGAACGTGGAGGCCGCCGAGGATGTCCTCTTCGTTGATGAGCGGGTAGAGCTCCTTGCATTCGGCCGGGGAGAGGATGGAGCCCTCGATGCCCCACGCCTGTGCGTAGCCGAGCTTGCGCTTCAGGTCCGCGAGGCGGGTTTCGGTGGTGGCGACTTCAAGCCCGCCCACCTGGTTGAAGCAGCTGACGCCGTCCTCGGTCAGGGACAGCAGCTTTTCCACCGTGTATTTGGCGAAAAGCGCCATGGACTTGGACGGGTTGGTCTGGAAAACCAGGCCGGGGGCGTGGGACGTGGAGCCGCCCGGCATGTTGAGCGGGCCCTGGTCCAGGACCGTGATGTTGTTCCAGCCCCTGGTGACGAGTTCGTCGGCCAGGTTGGTTCCGACGATGCCGGCCCCGATGATGACAATACGTGGCGTCGATTCCATATGGTTCTCCTGCTGAATCTTGTTGATGTGCTGCTGGTGTCGCGGTACCGGTTAGCGGAAAACCACGGTGCTGGTTTCGTCCAGCAGGACGCGGTGCTGGCAGTGCCAGCGGACGGCGCGGGACAGGGCGAGGGCTTCGGCATCCTGGCCAACGGTGGAGAGGGCGCTGGGGCCGTAGCTGTGGTCCACGCGGATGACTTCCTGCTCAATGATCGGTCCCTCGTCCAGGTCGGCAGTGACGTAGTGGGCGGTGGCGCCGATGAGCTTCACGCCGCGTGCGTGGGCCTGGTGGTAGGGCTTGGCGCCCTTGAAGCCGGGGAGGAAGGAGTGGTGGATGTTGATCGCACGGCCTTCGAGGGAACGGCAGAGGTCGTTGGAGAGCACCTGCATGTACCGGGCAAGGACGACCAGGTCGACGTCGTATTCCTCCACGAGCTCCAGCAGGCGGCGCTCGGCGTCCGCCTTGGTGTCCGGGGTGACCGGAATGTGGATGAAAGGCAGGCCTGCAGCCTCGGCCATGGCGCGGTGGGTCTCGTGGTTGGAAACAACCAGGACCAGCTCGGCGCCCAGGCTGCCGCCGCGCCAGCGGAAGATGAGGTCGTTCAGGCAGTGCCCGAACTTGGACACCATGACCAGGACGCGCTGCTGGGTCTGGTCGTGGAAGCTGAACTTCATGTTGAACCGGTCTGCGATCGGACGGAACTCTTCTTCGAGCTGGTCCGGGGTGTAGGCCGGGGAACCGGAGAACGCGGTGCGCAGGTGCAGCGTCTCGCGGAGGCTGTCGTCGAACTGCTGGTGTTCGTCGATGTTGAAGCCGCGGTCGAACAAGAACGTCGTGACGGCCTGGACAATGCCGGCGCGCTCGACGCATGACAGGGTGAGTACGAATTTCTGGGTCTGCTCCTGCTCCTCGACGAGCTTCGGCAGCGTGGCCGTTGATGAGGCCGTCTCCACAAGGGTCATGTCGCCCTCCTCCTTTAGATATATTCCTGAACATCGGACTGATATATTAGGTTGGAGATCAGCGTATACTGGTCCCTGAGTGAGGTCAACAGTTTTTTCCGATGCGAAGAAAGAGGTTCTGCGGTGGCGTTCGAAACTTTGGCAGTCTCCGACGATGCCGCCAGGAAGTCGCTCGCTGACGTGGCCTACGAGAGCATCCGCGACAGGCTGCTGTTGCTCGACATCAAGCCGGGTGAGCTCTTGAATGACGACGCGCTGGCCAAGGCCCTGGGAGTGGGACGAACCCCCATCCGGGAGGCCCTGAAGCGGCTGGAGTTGGACCGGCTTGTTGTGACATATCCCCGCCGCGGCACTTTCGCGACGAGGGTGGATGTCACCGACCTTTCCTATATCTCTGAGATCCGCGCACAGCTGGAACCCCTTGCTGCCGCTCGGGCCGCCCGGGTGGCTTCCGAAGCTGTCAGGAAGCATCTGCACGACATACTGGACGAAGTGCAAGCTTTCAACGTGCAGGGTGCGACGATCGTTGAGACGCTTCAGTTGGACGCCAGGGTCCATCAGGGGATGTATGCGGCCGCCGGTAACCCGCACCTGGAAGACATCCTGATCCGCTACGACAATCTGGCCACCCGCATCTGGTGCATGGTGATGGACCGACTGCCGGACCTGTCCCTGCATGTCCACGAGCACGTGAACCTGCTGCGGGCCATCATCGACGGCGACGAGGACAAGGCTGCAGAGCTGGCCCGCGCCCACGTCAGCGGTTTCGAACACGCCGTGCGGGAGGCGCTCTTCAGCGCTTAGTCAGTGCCCGCGACTGGAGGGCCTGATCTCCGGCGGGCACGCATTGACACTTTATGTGACGTGGAACATACTTTCCTCATGAACTGATATATCAAACACATATCAGTCTGCGGTTTCAGGCCGTATCAATGTCGATCAACGATTCCGGAGGAAAGAAGTGAACCCAGTCGCAGCACCCGTCGAGGCCAAGAAGGACAACGAGCTCGGGCTGCGTCCCGACTGGGCGAAGCTTCCCGGCCACACTGTAGAGGTCTGGCTGCAGGGGGAATATGTCGCCCGCGGCCTCGTCGAACAGGCAGCCGAGGACGATTCTGTGCTGTGGCTTGCCGGTGCCGGCGCGGACACCCGCCGCCTCTTCGACAAAGGCACCGGCTACCAGGTTTGGCTCTAGCCATCCCGATTGCCGGGGTTCCCGCCCGCTACCTCAGTCCGCGGCTGTGCGCCAGGGCGATCGCTTCGCTCCGTGAAGTCACCTGGAGCTTCCGGAACAGGTTGCGCACATGGAACTTCACGGTGTTCTCGCTGATATTGAGGGCCGCGGCAATGTTCCGGTTGCGCTGGCCGGCTGCCAGCAGCTGAAGGACCTCCAGTTCCCGGCTGGCCAGGTTCCACCCTGAGACGTCCCCCGGCGTCGCCGGGGGATCCAGCGGCAGGGTCACCGAGATATCCGCTCCCCATCCCTGCATCAGGTCAATCTCCATGCGGCCCGAAAGTGCCTGCACCTGGCGCTGCAGCCGGCCCATGGCGGGCGCTTCAGTGGGCAGCCCGCCGTTGCCGTCATCCCGAACGTTGATCAGCAGGTTTTCGCCGTCGCAGTCCCACTGCGTACGGACCCGACGGACCTCCGGCTGTTCCATCACGGCCAGCAGCAACCCCCGCACAATGGCCCTCGCCGCAATCGCCACCTCACCCGGCAGCGCCCTGCCGTTCAGGGGCGGCTCGATGAACTGCACGTCAATGCCGCTGAACCTCGTAAGCGGACGCAGGTCGTCCCGCAGCCGCTCGAACGCGGATGCCACCGGTTCCTCAACCAGGTCCGTTGTCCTGTCGCTATGCGTGCGAAGCTCAACCAGCGCCCGCGCCGCCACGTCGGTGACGGATGACCGTGCCGCCGCATCGTCAAGGGTGGAAGACCGCGCGGCCGCGAGCAAGGTTTCCAGGGTGGTGGAATGCAGATCGACCAGCTCGCTGGTAACCCTCAGCCGCTCGGCGGACGCTGCCCGGGACTCCACGAGGTAGGAGGGGGCGGCGTCATTGACCTTCTCCTGGATGCGCCGGGCGGTGAGTTCCCAGAGATACCGCACCATGCGCAGGGCTTCACCCGCAGTGCCGCCCCGTCCGTCCGTGTACGTGATGACCAGCAGCGCGTTGCTGGGCGGGTAGGTCAGCGCAAGGACTTCCCGTTCCCTGCCCGCTACATGGGCAGTTCCCGTCCACGCCGCATCGCCGGCGAGTGAATCCCGCAACTGCTGCAGTTCAGCGATGGTGACCTTGGCGACGACCTCCTCGTCCCCGGCCTTCTTTTGGGGCCGCCCCGTGCACTCCTCGGTGAAGATCACCAGGGCGTCGCCGGCGGCGTAGGGGAGGACCGCTTCCCGCAGCCGCTCGGCGATGCGGTTCAGCGGCGCATCAGCGATCCGGGCAATGGCATGAAGGAGCGGCCATTGTTCGGACCGCTGATGCGCCGCCGGTTCGGGCAGGACGGCAAGAGCTATCGCCGTCGAAGACTCAGTCATGCAGCAAGCGTAAGGGACGAGCCGGGCAGGGGACTACCCGAAAGGGTAGTTGGAACCATCCGGAATTAGCGTTCCGCCTACCCCGAAATGACAGGACGATGGATTCCAGGCCCACGCAAGAGGAGGACTAGTGAATTCGACCGTCATGACCGAGCCAGGCTTGGAGGCAACCCCGGAAGCAATCGCCGGCAATGTCTCCCTCGTCCTGGAGGAGGTCACGGGCACCGCGACAGCCATCAGCGAAGAGCAGCTGGCCGCCGTCTCAACACTGCTGGGGCGCGCCGACCGGATCTTCGTGGCCGGCGCCGGCCGCAGCGGCCTGGTGCTGAGGATGGCTGCGATGAGGCTGATGCACCTCGGCCTGAACGTGCATGTGGCCGGTGACACCACCACGCCCGCAATCCGCGAAGGCGACCTGCTCCTGGTCGCCTCCGGCTCGGGGACAACGTCCGGTGTGGTCAAGGCTGCAGAGACCGCAGCCAAGGCACAGGCACGGATCGCGGCCTTCACCGCGAACCCCGGATCACCGCTGGCAAACCTGGCAGACGCCGTCGTCGTCGTTCCTGCCCAGCAGAAGACCGACCACGGCTCCGGCGTCTCGCGCCAGTACTCGGGCAGCTTGTTCGAGCAAGTGCTCTTCGTGGCCACCGAGTCCCTGTTCCAGTCCCTGTGGGACACCGCTGACGTGCCGGCTGAACAGCTGTGGCTGCGGCACGCCAACCTCGAATAAACCTGTCCGCATTACATCCGGGCAAACCCCTACAGAAAGCAGAACCAATGAAACTCCAGGTAGCCATCGACCTCCTCACCACCGAGGACGCCCTCGAGCTGGCCGGCAAGGTCGCCGAGTACGTTGACATCATCGAGCTGGGCACCCCGCTGATCAAGGCCGAAGGACTTTCCGCCATCACCGCCATCAAGCAGGCCCACCCGGACAAGCTCGTTTTCGCCGACATGAAGACCATGGACGCAGGCGAGCTGGAAGCCGAGATCGCCTTCAAGGCCGGCGCCGACCTTGTGACCGTGCTTGGCAGCGCTGACGACTCCACGATCGCCGGGGCCGTCAAGGCGGCCAAGGCACACAACAAGGCCGTTGTTGTCGACCTGATCGGTATCGCCGACAAGGCCACCCGTGCCAAGGAAGTCCGCGCCCTGGGCGCCAAGTTCGTAGAGATGCACGCCGGCCTGGACGAGCAGGCCAAGCCCGGCTTCGACCTGAACGGCCTCCTCCGCGCAGGTGAAGAGGCGCAGGTGCCCTTCTCCGTCGCCGGTGGCGTGAATGCCGGTACCATTGCAGCCGTCCAGGCCGCCGGTGCCGATGTTGCCGTGGCGGGCGGTGCCATCTACGGTGCTGCAGACCCGGCCCTGGCCGCCAAGGAACTCCAGGCTGCCATCAGCTAACCCTTTTTCCATCGGGAACGGCCGGCGGCCCCACCTGTACAGGTGGGGCCGCCCTCGTTTTCGAGCGAGGCAAGCAGGGAACATCCCCTGCCGGATCAGCGTCCTCACCGACGCCGACGCAGTCCCTCGGCGACTGCCTCGCCGAGGGACTGCGACTGCCTCGCCCCGGACCCTGTCTTGCGAGAGGTGCTTGCCGCCGTCGGACGCCCTGTTGCAGCCTCCCAGGCTGGCACCTGGACAGCCGATGCTGTTCCGGCCGCTGGGCGGGCCTCCTCTTGACGGCCCAGGGCCTTTTCCCGCACAACAAAATCCGGCCCCGGTGGTTTCCCACCGGGGCCGGATTTCTTTGCGTGCAGTTTCCGGTCGTGCTTACTTCCGGTTTGTGCTTACTTCCGGTCCGTGCTGACTGCCGTCGAGCCCTTCGTGGAATTACCTGCGGGGCAGGCCTCCGGATCGGGGCAGCTCTCCGCGCAATCGTGCCGGGTTACCAGGTCGAACTGGACTCCGCCGTGCTGCTCCACGCCTGTCTTGATGGCCCGCTCAACCACCGAGGTGGCGAGGCGGCGGCGCAGCGACAGGGGATCCCGCCGCAGGTCCTTGGCCAGCGCGAAGCAGAGCAGCAGCATGACGACGACGAAGGGGAGGGCCGCAACGATGGTGATGCGCTGCAGGCCTGACAACGCCTCGGAGGGCTCATCACCGCCAGCCAGGAGCATCACGGCCGCAACGGCGCCCGTCAGCGAACCCCAGAAGATCACCAGTCCGCGCTTGGGCTCCGAGGATCCGTTGGAGCTGAGGGAGGACATGATCAGCGACGCGGAGTCGGCGCCCGTGATGAAGAAGATGGCCACCAGCACCATGGCCAGGACAATCACGGCTGCCGTGAGCCACTCCGGCATGGAGAGGTTCTTCACCAGATTGAACAAGGCACCGTCGAAATCGATGGACGCGACACCGTCAGTCACGGTCATCAGGCCGGGCTGGTTCGCTTTGTCGGCTTCCTGCTGGATGTTGAAGGCGGTGCCGCCGAAGATGCCGAACCAGATCACGCTGACGATGCTGGGGACAAGCAGGACGCCGGTGACAAACTGGCGGATGGTGCGGCCGCGGCTGATGCGGGCGATGAACATGCCTACGAAGGGCGTCCAGGAGATCCACCAGGCCCAGTAGAAGATGGTCCAGCCGGACATCCAGGCCCGCAGTGCCTCGTCACCCACGGCTTCGGTCCGCGAGGACATGGTGGCCAGGTCCCGGGCATAGTCGCCGACGGCGGCCGGGATCAGGTTGAGGATGAACAGCGTGGGGCCTGCGATGAAAACGATCACGGCCAGGACGACGGCGAGCACCATGTTGATGTTGGAGAGCCACTGGATGCCGCGGCTGATGCCGGACACCGCGGAAGCGACGAAGCAGGCGGTCAGGACGGCGACGATGGCCACCAGTACGGGGGTGCCAAGCTCACCCACCCAGCCGTTGGATGTCAGGCCGCTGCCGATCTGCAGGGCGCCGAGGCCCAGCGAGGCGGCCGTTCCGAAGAGGGTGGCGAAGATGGCGAGGATGTTGATGAACTTCCCGACCGGTCCTTCGACGGTCCGGATGCCGAACAGGGATGTGAAGGCGGCTGAAATCAGCTGCTTGCGGCCCAGCCGGTACGTGCCGTAGGCCATTGCGATGCCCACGACGGCGTACATGGCCCAGGGGTGCAGGGTCCAGTGGAAGATGGACGTTGCCATCGCCGTCTGGATGGCTTCCGGCGTGCGGCCGTCAACCGTGCCCGGCGGCGGCGAAATGAAGTGGTACAGGGGTTCGGCGACGCCGTAGAACATCAGCCCGATGCCCATGCCCGCCGCGAACATCATGGCGACCCACGAGACGGTGCGGAATTCCGGCTTTTCGCCGTCCTTGCCCAGCGGGATGTTTCCAAACTTGCCAAGGGCAAGCCACAGGACGAAGACAACAAAAAGGGAGGCAAGGACCATAAAGAGCCAGCCGGTGTACTCCATCACCCAATCGAGGGCTTCCTTGGAGGTGCTGGAGAGGCTGTCCTTGCCAAGGAAACCCCAGATCACGAAGGCGACGGCGATGGCGCCCGTGATTCCGAAGGTGGTCTTGTCCAGGATGAGCTTGCGGTTGCGGCGTTCGGTAACGGCCTGTTCGGTTTTGGTCTGGCGCAGTTCCTCGAGGATCTGCTCATATTCTTCCGTGTCCGGAGCGATGGTCGTTTCCGTTTCAAGGGCAGCGTCCAGCGCAGTGTCCGCGTTTTCGGTTGCCTTGGGATCGGGAGCTGCCAGCGGATCGTTGTCCGCGGCTGGCTCGGAGGGTTTAGGGGACGTTAGTTCACTGTTCAGTGCCAAGAGCGGGTCCTTTTGCTCGGCGATTAATGTGCTTGCTTCTTATGCACGGCCGCTTGCGTGGCTTTGGGCGGAAGGTTGGGGCTTCACACCGGGCCGATGGCCATGATGGTTGTGTCGACGAGGGGTACTGCCGGGATGGTTCCGTGCAGGAGTCCTCGACAGCGAAGAGCTAGCCGTCCTTCATTTCGAAAGCGGCAATGGGCGGAGCGCTGTCCAGCCAAACTGCCTCCCCCGGGGCAAGATCACTGAACAAGCAGGCTATGTGCATAGTGCACCTCTTTAGGTCAGGTTCTATTCGTTTATGCGAGGCCCGGAAGCCCCAGTGGGGAGGTGTTCCGCAACAAACAACAGCTTGCGCGGTAAGCAACAGAGTGGCGTAGGCCACACCTAAAAGTCAAGGTTTTTCGTCTCATGAGCATGTAACCCTTGACACACTCCGGGGCATGGACCACGCTGTTGCATATTGTGATTCTTGTTGCGTAATAAGCGATTGGAAAAGAAAATATGCAGATCCTTGCGATTGTGGGAGCCTCGCTGGCCGGCCTTTCGGCCGCCCGGGCTGCCCGCGCTCAGGGCTTCGGCGGACGACTGGTCATCATTGGCGATGAACAGCACCGTCCGTACGACCGGCCCCCTTTGTCCAAAGACTTCCTTCTCGGTGCCATCACCGCCGAGGACCTCCTCCTGGAAACAGCCGACGACGGACTTGAGGCGGAATGGATCCTCGGCGTCAGCGCGGTCGCCCTGGATGCCGGCAGCCGCACCATCACGCTCTCGGACGGCCGGCAGATCACCGCTGACGGGATCGTCATCGCCACAGGCGCCCGCAGCCGCAAACTGCCGGCGCTCGAAGGCCTGGACAACGTCTCCTACCTCCGAACCATCGCCGACGCCGAAGGCCTGGCGCCGCGGATTGTCGCCGGCAGGCGAATGGTTATCATCGGCGCCGGGTTCATCGGCGCCGAGGCCGCCTCAGTGGCTGCTTTGCGCGGCATGGACGTCACCATGGTCGACTACGCCCGGGTTCCCTTCGCCCCGCAGCTGGGCGAGGACATGGGCGCCACGGTGGCAAAGCTCCACACCGCCAGGAAAGTCAACCTGATCTGCGGTGCGGAAATCGAATCCTTCGCCATCGAAGACGGCCATGTCACTGCCGTCCGGCTCGCTGACGGGCGCAACCTCCCTGCCGACGTCGTCCTTGTGGGAATCGGAGCCCAGCCCAACGTCGAGTGGCTGGAGGGCTCCGGCGTCGAACTGCGCAACGGCGTGCTGTGCGACGCCATGGGGCGCACCACCGCGCCGGGCATCGTCGCCGTCGGAGACTGCGCGAACTGGTTCGAACTCACCCTGGGCGAGCACCGCCGGGTGGAGCACTGGACAGGTGCACTGGAGCGCCCCGCCTTCGCGGTCCAGGCTTTGCTTGACGCCGATGCTCCGCAGCAGCCCGTCAAGCCGCCCTACTTCTGGTCCGAGCAGCACGGTGTGAAGATCCAGTTCGCCGGGCACTCTGCAGGCCACGACAGGCTGGTTTTCGAGTCCGGAGATCCTGAGGAACACAGCTTCCTCGCCGTCTACTACAAGGGTGACACGCCTGTGGCGGTCCTTGGCATGAACCAGCCACGGCTGTTCACCAAGTGGCGCCGCAGCCTCGGAGCCCCTGCCGCGGGGCCGGCACCGCTGCTGGCGGCAGCTTCCTGACACCGCGGCAGCTTCCTGGCACCGCTGCCGCGGTGAATGGATCTTTTTTGACTACAAGCATTCCCATGCACTGGCGCATGGGGTTTTTGAGGAGGATTTTTTGTCTGTTGAAGTGAGTGCGCCGAGTTTGATTCCGACGTTGTCGGGGGCAACGTATGTGGACGAGGCGGTGTTCCGGGCGGAGCAGGAGCGGATTTTTGAGCAGATGTGGTTCTGCGCCATCCGTTCCTCCGACCTGGACAAGGCCGGGGCCTGGCGGACGGTCCAGATCGGCCGCGAAAGCGTCCTGATCAGCCGCACCCGCAAGGGCCGGATCCGCGCCTTCTACAACATCTGCCGCCACCGTGGCGTGAAGCTGTGCATGGAGGAGCAGGGCGAAGCTGCCCGCTCGTTCCAGTGCCCGTACCACGCCTGGACCTACGACTTTGAGGGCAAGCTCATTGCCGCACCGAACCTGACGAAGATGCCCGACATCGACCGTGACGAGTACGGGTTGTCGAAGGTCCATGTCCGCGAGTACCTCGGCTATGTCTGGGTATGCCTCGCCGAAGAGCCGCCGTCGTTCGAAGAGGACGTCATGGGCGCCATCGAGGAGCGCCTCGGCGACCTGAAGGCCATCGAGGGCTACGACGTGGCCAACCTGAGCCTGGGCCGGCGGATCAAGTATGACGTGAAGGCCAACTGGAAGCTCATCATTGAGAACTTCATGGAGTGCTACCACTGCGCCACCATCCATCCGGAACTGACCGAGGTGCTGCCGGAGTTCGCCGACGGCCTGGCAGCCCAGTACTTCGTGGGCCACGGTGCCGAGTTCGGTGAGGACATCAAGGGCTTCACCGTGGACGGGTCCGAGGGCCTGGACGTCATCCCGGGCGTCGGCGAGGACCAGGACCGCCGTTACTACGCCATCACGATCAAGCCCACGGTGTTCGTCAACCTGGTCCCGGACCACGTGATCATCCACCGCATGTTCCCGCTCGCGGCGGACCACACGATCGTCGAGTGTGACTGGCTGTACCTGCCGTCCGTCGTCGAAAGCGGCAAGGACGTATCCGCCTCGGTCGAGCTGTTCCACCGCGTCAACATGCAGGACTTCGACGCGTGTGAACGGTGCCAGCCGGGCATGGCGTCGAAGAACTACGCCAACGGCGGTGTGCTGGTCCCGTCCGAGCACCACATTGCGGCGTTCCACGAATGGGTCGATGCCAAGGTCGGTGACGTCCCGCTGTCCGGGATCGCCGCGCTGGGCCTGACCCCCGACACCCCGCCGCTGGAGGAGCGGGCCGTCACCGTTGAACGCAACGAACCGGCCACGACGGCAGCCGGCGCCTAAATCCACAACAACGAAAGCACCCCGCCCGGGACAACCCGGCCGGGGTGCTTTTTGTTCGGGCAGTCGCCCTAGCGCCGGGTGTACCCCATGTTGGCGCTGACCTGCAGGCCCGCTTCCTTAAGCGATTCCAGCAGGCCGGGGATTTTCTCGGGGTCGAAGCGGAACGCCGGCCCGGAGATGCTGACCGCGCCGATCACGTTGCCCTGGTGGTTGTAGACGGGGACAGCCACGGCATTCAGGCCGATTTCGAACTCCTCGCGCACCACTGCGTAGCCTTTGGCGCCAACCTCGAGCAGTTGGGCGTCCAGTTCCTTCCGGCTGGTGATGGTCCGGGCCGTGCGGGGTTCCAGGCCGGTCTCCTTGAGGATCCGGTCGCGGTCGTCGGCCTCCAGTGCGGCCAGGAGGACTTTTCCGCTGGACGTCGCGTGCAGCGGGGTCAGGCTGCCCACCCAGTCGTACGTGGCAAGCGTGGAAGGGCCCATCGCCTGGTCCACGTTCACTGCGTAGTTGGAGCGCAGGACGGCGAGGTTGACGGTTTCCTTGAACTCTTCGGCCAGGCTTTCCAGGACCGGCCGTGCCTCGTGCACCAGGCTCAGCCTGCCGGGGATGGAACTGGCAAGCCTCAGGATGCCGAAGCCCAGCTGGTACTTGCCCCGTTCGCTGTTCTGGTGCACCATCTGGCGGCTTACCAGGGAGCCCATCAGGCGGGAGACCGTGGACTTGTGGATGCCCATCTCTTCGGCGATTTCGCTGACGCCGGCGTGCCCGTCCCGTGCCAGGATTTCGAGGACCGTCAGGGCGCGTTCCACCGACTGGACGCCGCCGCTCTGGCCGCCCTCGGCGTCGTTATCGGATTCCGGGTCATTTTTAGGAGCCATACTTCCTGATCCTATGCCGGGAACTGTGACCGCCGTGACATTGCGTTAACACCGTTGACGCGTGACCACCCGCAGGGTCAGCTGCCGCGGTACGTGGAGTAGGCAAACGGGCTGAGCAGGAGCGGGACGTGGTAGTGCTCCGGGCCGGTCACTTCGAACACCAGGTCCACCTCGGGAAAGAACGTTGCCGTCTGCAGGCCGGCATAGTACTTGCCGGTGGCAAAGTTCAGTTTGTAGTGGCCCGGTGCGAGCTCCTCGGGGCCAAGGTCCTTCGCCCTGCCGTCCGCGTCGGTGGTGGAAGCCGCGAGCTCCCGCCAAGTGCCGCCGTCGTTCCGTGAAAGTACGACGGCGACCCCCGCGGCCGGGCGCCCGGCACCGGTGTCCAGGATGTGGGTGGTGACGTGCGAGACGCTCATTCGGTGATCAGTCCTTCCAGCCGCAGTACGGCGATTTCGCGCAGTTGCTGGGCCACAATGGTGTCTTCTTCGGCGGGGGAGTGTTCGAGGCGCTCGTTCAGGGCCTGCAGGATTTCCGGGGCGGTCCGTCCCGCTGCGCGGATCAGGAACACCCGGCCGAACTTTTCCTCGTAGTCCCGGTTCCCCCTGGCCAGTGCCTCCCTGACCCCGGCGTCGGACGGGTCGACGTCGGCCTGCTCGGACCTGGACATGGACGCCTCGGCCGTTGCCGCCGTCGGCCGTTCCCCAATCCGGGGATGGTGGGCCATGGCAGCCTCGACTTCGGCGGGTGTGAAGGGGTTGGCGGCCCCGGAGGCGAACGCGAGGAGGGCGTCCTTGCTGTCGAACGGCCGGGCCGCGGTGACAGTGTCCACCCACCTGGCCACGTCGATGCAGGGCCGCAGGGTGGCAGCGGCGAGGACCGGATCCGCGGTGTTGAATTCGGCAAGCTTCATGCGGCTTGTTCCTTGTGACAATGCTGGCATCCATGGTGACGGCTATGCGGACGCCGGACTGCCCGGCACTCCACACCAGCGGGTGCAGAGCTTCCGCATCATGGAACTGTTATTTCAGCATACGTAAGAATCTTGCTGTAGGAGCGCCGGTGGTGTCAAGAGACTACAACACAGCCGGTATCATCACGGATAGGCCACTGGCCGGTCTCAATACTGCTGGGGAAGAAAAGAATATGGACGGGGCGGCTATGCAAATGCTGACCGAACAGGACGCCGGGCGTGACCATGGCCTGGGCGAATACGGACTGTTGCCGGTTCCCGGCACGGCGCCGACGCTGCTGGATGTACGCGCGCAAAAAACCTTGGACGGCCTGGTGCGCCTCGCGGCGTCCATCTGCGGGGTGCCGTACAGCGTGGTCAACATCATCACCTCCAACCAGCAGGTACAGATTGCGGCCTCTGGCATTGAACCCGGGGTCTGCTCGCGCGAAGACTCCATGTGCGCCACTGTCTTCCTGAGCCGGGGCACCACCGTCGTGCAGGACGCCTCACGTGATCCCCGGTTTGCGGCCAATCCCTTTGTGACAGGCGAAATCGCCGATGTCCGCTTTTACGCATCCGTTCCGCTGCAGACCTCTGGCGGACTTGTGCTTGGTTCGCTGTGTGTCTTCTCCGACAAGGCCGAGCTTCCCACCCAGGAACAGATCGGCCTGCTGGAAGACCTGGCGGAGCAGGTGGTGGAGCTGCTGGAACTGCAGCACCGCACCCTGCAGCTCAACACCGCCATGGAGGAGCTCGAACGAAGCAACGCCATGCTGGCCGAGTTTGCAGGGCGGGTCAGCCACGACCTCCGGACCCCGCTGACCACCATCCTGGGCTACGTGGAACTGGCCGAGGACGACCCGCAGATTCCCCCGGGACACGCGGCCGAAGAGTACTTCGCCCTGATCGCCAGCGGCGGCCGGCGCATGCTGGTGACGCTCGACGACGTGTTGGAATACTCCCGGGCGAACGGCGCCCTGCACCGCGAGCGGGTCTCCCTCCTTGCCGTCACCGCGGAAGCCGCCCAGGACCTCGGCGTGGACCTGGGGCTGGGCAGCGGCATCCTGTGCGAGGACGCGGAGCTGTACGCCGACCGGGGCCAGCTGCGCACCCTGGTCCAGAACCTGCTGGCCAACTCCCTCAACTACCCGTCGCCCGGGCGTCCCCTCGAAGTTGCCGTCACGGCGGAAGCCTGCCCCCGCGGCGTGACCGTCAGCGTGGCGGACAACGGCAAGGGCATCCTTCCCGCTGACCGGCCGCGCGCCATGGAACCCTTGGGCCGGCTCAACCGCCCCGGCGACGGACCAGGTACCGGGCTGGGGCTGGCAACATGCCGGCGCATCGCCCATGCCCACGGCGGCGAGCTGTCCATTTCAGACACCGCGGGCGGCGGTACCACCGTGTCCGTGCTGTTCCCCGCCGAGCCTTAGGGCAGAGCATTAGCCTTGGGACGAAGTCCGGGTGAGGACCCAGGTGTTGGTCCCGTCCTGGCGCTCGAACGTGACAGTGGTGACCAGGGCCTCGATCAATGCCAGGCCCCGCCCGGACTCCGCGTCCTCGCTGGCAGGCACCGGTTCCATGGGACCGTAGGGCGGCTTGGCGTTGTAGGCGCTAACCCGGGCCCGCAGCAGCGTGGGTTGCACGGTGATGTCCACGCCCAGCTCCACCGGCTCCCCGGCAGCGGGCTCCGCGTGCTGGACGATGTTGGACGCCGACTCGATGACCGCCGTCGTGAAGGTCATCTGGTCCACGTCGTTGACGAACGGGACGTCGAGCCACAGGCTGTCCAGGTCATTGTGGACCGATTCGATGGAGTCCTCGGCGGCAGGGCCGCGGAAGCTGCGCGTGGCCAGGGCGTCAGTCATTGCTGAATGCCTCCTCCGGTGAACTGTACGCGGTCAGCACCTTGTCCATGCTGGTGAGCTGCAGGACCATTTTGACCTGCGGCTGGACGGCAGCGATGCGGAGGTCGCCGCCTGCCTGCCGGGCGGCCTTAAGGCAGCCGATCAACGCACCCAGGCCCGAGGAGTCCATAAACGCGGTCTTCTCCAGGTTCACCACGATCCGGTTCGACCCGCCGGCGATCACATCGGTGACATATTCGCGCAGCCGGGGAGCGGACACCATGTTCAGCCGTCCGTCCGCCATGACCTCGGCGTAAGAATCTCGCACTTCGTAGCTGAATTCCATCAGGACTCACTTTCTGTATTTATGGGACTGCCGGCGTCTGCGGCCGGTTGGTAGCCTTTGTAGAGCACCGCGCGGACCAGGATGCTCATGACCACCAGGTCGAAGATGACCCAGGCGACGTTAACCAGGGTGCCCAGCGGTTCGGCCAGGCCCGTCGCCAGGCGGATGATGCCGACGACGGCGGCCAGCGCCAGCAGGATGGACACCACGATCTGGGGCTGGATGAGGCTCCAGCTGGGTCCGCCGCTTTGGCGCGCTTTGGGGGTGACGGCGAAGCCGAGGGGACGGCCGAACCAGACGTTCCGTGCCGCCGTCGAACATGCCTTGATCCAGGTGGGGAACAGCGCCAGGCTGTACTGCTGCCCGCGCCAGGTGGGAATTCCGCGGCCGGCGACGGCGAAGAGGATCTGGTTGACCACCATGAACGGGATGAACCGGATGAAGAAGTCCCAGCTCAGGCTGGTGACCGGCAGGATGCCCAGCAGCAGGTAGATGATGGGGGCGGCGAAGTAGATGACGGCCGCGTACCCGCTCAGGTAGGTCCACATGGTGGCGAAGTACATCAGGCGCTGGCCGATCTTGAGGCCCTTCTGCACCAGCGGGTTTTCCCGGAGGAGGACCTGGATGGTGCCCTGGGCCCAGCGGAGCCGCTGCGTAAGCATGGTCTTGAGATCCTCCGGCGCAAGCCCGTAGGCGAGGACCTCGTGGTGGTAGACGCTCTGCCAGCCCATGGCGTGCATCCGCATCGCGGTGGCCATGTCCTCGGTAACCGAGATCGTGGCCAGCGGCATCACCGGCTGGGCTTCGTCGTTCCGCTCAATCGAGAGGGCGTCGAGGACGGCCTGGACCGATTCGAGGGCGCCCAGCGGCGACCAGTCGCGCCGGGACATCCGGTGCACCGCGTCATCGGCAACCACAGGAACCCCGGCCTCACCCACGTGGGCGAGTTCCATCGCGGCGATCTCCTCGAGGTCGGACTGAAGCGCCTCGACGTCGGCCATGACAAGCGTCTGGACGGCGGCGTCGACGCGGCGCCGGACCCGGTAGGTGATTTCGCTGAGCGGCCGGCCGGCGTCGAGCTCTTTCTGTGCCTCGCGGGTGGCCGCCTCAACCTCGTCCAGGACCTCGGCCACCAGGGGCGTGTCCATGTCGGGGGACTTGCGTGCCTTCCTGATGGCGGTCTGGGAGGCGGCCAGCGCGCGCCGGATGCTCTTTTCGGTTTCCTTGACGTAGCCCACGAGGCCGAGCTGCATCAGCGCCTCGCGGCGCAGGATGGCGTTGGAACCGCAGAAGAACGCGGCGTTCCAGCCGTCCTTGCCCTGCTGGATGGGGCCGTAGAACAGGGGAGCCTGGCTGCCCAGCGGGTCGTCGGCGGGGACGTTGCTGAAGTACTGGGGTGTCTGCACCAGGGCCACGCGGCGGTTGTTGAAGTAGCCGAGGGTCTTTTCCAGGATGTCCGGCTCGGGGATCTGGTCCGCGTCCAGGATCAGGAGGAATTCGCCGTCGGTCTGCATAAGGGCGTTGTTCAGGTTGCCGGCCTTGGCGTGCCGGGGAAGGTCCTTAGTCCAGTCCTCGCTGCGGGTGACGTAGCCCAGTCCGTGCTGTTCGGCGAGGGCCTTGAGTTCGGCCCGGGCGCCGTCGTCAAGGATCCAGGTGCTGTGCGGGTGCCGGATCTTCTGCGCCGCCAGCGCGGTGGTCATCACCATGTCGAGGTCTTCGTTGTAGGTGGTGATGAAGACGTCCACCGTGGCGTCCGCAGGGGGCGTCGGGGCGCCCTTGCGGATCTTGAGGCGCCAGACGGTCATGCCGAAAAGCATGACGTCGATGAGGCTGTAGGTCTCGGCGATGACCAGCGGGAGGGCGATCCACCAGGCGTCCCAGTTGAGGGATGCCAGCCAGCGCCACGTGATGTAGTTGATGCCGGTGATGACTGTCAGCACCACCACCAGGCGGGTCCAAAAGCGGGTCATGCAGCGATCTCCTCGGGGAGCCGGCGGACAACCACCACGGTGACGTCGTCTTCGGCGGTCTCTGCGGGGGCGAGGGCCATGATGGCACTGCTGGCGGCATGTGCGGACCGGTGGCCCTGGGTGGCGTTGCGGACGGCCTCGGTGAAGTCCCCGACGGATTCGAAGACGTCCAGGACACCGTCGCTGACGACCACCAGGGAATCTCCCGGTGCGAGCTCAAAAGTGGATTGGGGCCAGTCCGTCCCCGCCCAGGCGCCTACCGGCGGACCCGCGGAGGGCAGGCGCGCTGCCGCGCCGCCTGCCTGGACATGCAGCGCAAGCCCGTGTCCGGCGTCGACGTAGCTGACCTTCCCCGACGCCGCGTCCAAACGGGCGTGGAAGAGCGTCACGAAGGAGTTGGAGGAGTCCAGGTCCGTGGCGATGGCTTTGCTGGCCGAAGCGAAGGCGCCGTCCAGGTCCTGGCGGTGCCCGGTGGAGCGCATAACGGCGCGGACGGTGGCCGCTATCAGGGCTGCGCCCATGCCCTTGCCCATGGCGTCGGCGAAGGTCAGGTGGAGCCCGCCCGGGGTCTGGTACCAGTCATAGAAGTCGCCGCCCACGCTTCGGGACGGACGGAACAACCCGGCCACGTCGTAGCCTTCCACCCGGATGTCCTCCTTGGGCAGCAGGCTCTGCTGGACTTCCGTGGCCCGCTGCAGTTCGTCGCGCGCGGCGGTCTCGGCGGCTGCGCTGGGGCGGCGCCGGAACAGGGCGTTGATCCGGGACTGGAGTTCACGCGGGCTGAACGGTTTGCTGATGTATTCATCGGCGCCGTTATCCAGGCCGGTCAATTTGTCCAGTTCGTCGGCGCGGGCGGTCAGCATCACGATGAAGGCGTCCGAAAATTTCCGAAGCAGCTTGCAGACCTCCAGGCCGTCCAGGTCCGGCAGGTTCAGGTCCAGCGTGACCAGGTCAGGTTGGAGGCGGCGGACCTCCTCCACACCGGGCAGCCCGGCCCCCACCTGGGAAACCTCGAAGCCCTGCTTTGTCAGGACGCGGACCAGCAGCCCCCGGATGTCGGGGTCATCCTCGATGACAACGGCACGTCGGCTTTCGGAGGTTGAGACCATAGCTCTACTTCTACAGTATTAAGCGCGACGCGGCATGTCTCGGGGCTTCACTGCCCTGTCTTCCCGCCCCTGGGCACCTGCTGGGCCCCTTCGTGTCTTCCTGGTCACCGGCGGGTGCACATCCACGGGCGATCTTGCGCAAATTTTGTGATCCGCTTGCCCGGACGTTGAGGGAACCCGGGGACACTCGAAGAACGGCAGCAGCTTCCGGGCATGGCCGACGGCGCCCCCCGAAGCTGGACGGCTTGCGGACGATGGAGCAGTCCATGGGAAAAATGAAAATCACTTACCGGCCACCGGAGCTTGCCGGCCCGGCTGCTGCCGGGCCAGGCCCATCCGTGGCCCCACCTGCGGCAGCAGAACCGGCAAAGACCCCTCCTGCAGGCCCCGAGCCCGTCCTGCCGCGGGAGGTCCTCTCAGCGGGTGCGGCCAAGGCGAGGGCACTGCTGCGGCTGTACCTCCACTCCCGGAAGGTGCGCGCCGCGGCCAAGGCGCTGTCCGCCGCCCTTGCGGAATCCCGCGAGGTCTCCAGCTGGCCCGGAGACCGCCTCCCCGTGGGTGCCGCCATGTCTGACCGGGTGGAGCGGCTGACACGCCGGCTGAAGCTGGAGACCGAGGCGCACAACAGGCTGGAAGCGCTCTTCAAGTCTGTGGATTTGGGGCGTTCCGCAGCAGCAGTTTAGGTGTCACACTTAGGAGCAATCGAGTGGCTGGGGGAGACAGTCAGGAGATTGCAGTGCACTGGTTTACCGGTTGGGCATACCTTATAGCGGGACTTATGACCGTTGACGCGCTGCTTCTGGCGCTGTGGGCCATTGACGAGGACTGGCCCGGTAAATGGTGGAAGAAACCCTAGCTGCCCAGGTCCAGCCGCATCAGGACCCGCGGGAACCCGTTCAGGACAGAACCGGTGTCCGCGGCTTTTGTGAACCCGGCGTCCTCGAAGAGCTTGCGGGTGCCCACGTAGGCCATGGTGAGGTCCACCTTCGAGCCGCTGTTGTCCACCGGATAGCCCTCGATGGCCGGGGCCCCGTAGGAGCGGGCAAAGTCGACGGCGCCGGCCAGGAGGGCGTGCGAGATCCCCTTGCCCCGGTGGCCGGGCCGCACCCGGATGCACCAGACGGACCACACGTCCAGGTCGTCGACGTGCGGGATCTTCCGGTTCGTCGCAAAACTGGTGTCGGCGCGCGGGTGGACCCCTGCCCACCCGACCGGTTCGCCGCCGTCGTACGCCAAAACCCCTGGCGGGGGATCCTGGCCGACCAGTTCCTTCACGAACGCACCGCGCTCGGTCCCGTGGAGGGCCTGGTTCTGCTTGGACGGGATGCGGTAGCTCAGGCACCAGCACACGTTGGCGTCCGGCCGCTTGGGTCCCACCAAGGTGCGGACGTCCTCAAAACTGGTGGCGGGCCGTACCTCAAGAGCCATGTTGTGGTCCCGCCGGAATCAGTCCGCGCCCCCAGCCGTCATTGCCCATCAGCCCGCTCCTCCCGGTCGCGCTTTTCGGAGTTGGCGAAGGAAGTCCAGCACCGCAGAAGCAACCACTTCCGGCTGCTGCGACTGCGGGTAGTGGCCGGCGTCGTCGATCATCACTGCCCGCCCGTCCAGTTTCCTGGCGATCCATTCACATTCGGCCTGGGGGTCCTTGAAGTCCGGATCCTTCCGGCCCATCACCACCAGCGTGGGGACGTGGATTCGGTCCAGGCTTTCCCCTGCACGGACGTGATCGGTCCGGGTGGTCAGGCTGAATGCACGGGTGTATCCGCGTCGCCTGATGCTGGCGGTTACCTTCCGCCTGTAGGCGGCAAAATCGGGGGGAAGCTTTCCCGCATACAACCTCGGCATGTAGGCGTGCCACACAACAGCGGCCCAGGCAGGCGCTAAAAGAAGCCGCATAAAGGCCCGGGAGACAGTGTTCCCGGACCCCGGCTGGCGGACGAACGGCCCCACCAGGACCAAGCCGTCAACGAGGCCAGGATGGCTGGCAGCGACGATTACTGCCGCTCCTGCTGCCATGGAGTTCCCGACGAGGACGGCTGGCTTCCCCAGTTCCTGCAGCAGGGCTGCAAGGTCGCTGGCAGTGGGAATGTCTCCGTAGGTTGCAAACGTGCTGTCGCTGTCTCCATGGCCCCGAAGGTCGACTGTGACAACCTGGTATCCCGCCGCGGCCAGTGCCGGCGCCAGGAACCGATACGTTGACCGCAGGTCCCCCATGCCGGGAACGAGGAGGACGAGGTGGCCTTCGCCCTGGGTGTCGTACGCGATCCTGCCCTCCGGCCTGCCCAGGTAGTACGTTTCCGGCAGGGCCTCCCCAAGGGGTTTAGTCATGCAGCCATGCTAGTTAGCTTCTTGGCCGGCTGACATAGCCACCGGTGCCCGAGCCGTTAAACGCCGGAGCTCCCGCACGGTGAAAGCGCGGGAGCGTCCGGGAAAACGTGCATCAGGTGCAGGGGCGTTTCAGAAAATGCCGCCACAAGTGGTGGAGGGTTCTAGAGGCCCAGCTCTTCCTTCAGGGCCGCGACGTGACCGTCGGCCTTGACCTGGTAGTGCGCCAGGGTGACCTTGCCCTCCGGGTCCACCACCACGGTGGAGCGGACAATGGCCTCGACGATCTCGCCGTCCACAAGCTTCTCGCCCCAGGCGCCGTAGGCCAGGGCGACCGCGTGGTCCGGATCGGAGAGCAGCGGGAAGGTCAGGGAGAAGTCGCCGCTGAAGCTTGCAAGGGCCTCCGGCTCGTCAGGGGAGATGCCAACGACCTCGTAGCCCTTGTCCTGCAGGGAAGCCAGGCTGTCGCGGAAGTCGCAGGCCTCGGTGGTGCAGCCGGGTGTGGCTGCCTTGGGGTAGAAGTACACGATGACGTTCTTGCCACGGTAGTCGGCCAAGGCGGTCTCGCGGCCCTGGGCGTCCTTGAGGGTGAACTCAGGGGCCTCGATTCCGGGCAGCAACCTGTTGGTCAGGGTGGGGCTCATGGTGTTCCTTTGGAAGGTTCGGTCAATAATGGCCAACATCAAGTGAAGCGGGTTTCCGCTATCACCAACAACTCGGCCGTCACACCAGGTATTCCCCCACCCCTTCTGGGCTTACTCATACGGCAGGCTGAACGTGGTCCGGCAGAGACTCAATTCGGTCCTGGCCGAAAGTCCGGAAAGTCCGGGTTTCACCAGCCAGTTCCCCGGCGGTGAGGCCGTGTACGGGACGTGCGGCGGCGGCACTCCGGTCTGTAACGCCGGCAGCCCTTTCCACGCTAGAGAACGGTGCGTAAAGATCAGCCCGGACCGCGTCATACAGGGACGCGAGTGAGCAGGCGTTACAGCCCGAGTTCCTCACGCAGTGCAGCCACGTGGCCCTGGGCGTCCACCTGGTACTGCGCCAGTGTGACCGTGCCGTCCGGTCCCACCACGATGGTGGAGCGGAGCACGCCCTCGATGATTTCGCCGTTGACCAGTTTCTCGCCCCAGGCGCCGTAGGCCAGTGCGGCCGCGTGGTCCGGGTCGGACAGCAGCGGGAACGTCAGGGAGAAGTCGGCCGTGAACCCGGCCAGGGCGTCGCGGGCGTCAGGCGAGATGCCGAGGACCTCGTAGCCCTTGCCCTGAAGTGATGCCAGGTTGTCGCGGAAATCGCAGGCCTCGGTGGTGCAGCCGGGGGTGGCTGCCTTGGGGTAGAAGTAGACAATCACGTTCCGGCCCCGGAAGGACTCCAGCGAGACGGGGTTTCCGGAGGCGTCGTGCAGGGTGAAGTCCGGGGCAGGGGCGCCGGGCTGGAGGCGGGCGGGGAAGGGCGCGGTGCTTTCAAGTGCCGGGGTGCGGGGCGCCGTAGTGGCCTCGGTGGTCATACTGCTCCTTGGTTTGGTTTAGATGGAGTATTCGGCCGGCCCGCGCACGGTGGCATGCGGGCCGGGAATGAACTGGTAGCCGCCGCCGCGGACGGTGGCGACCGCGTGCCGGGCGTTGCCGAGCTTCCGCCGGATCCGGCCCACATATACGTCGATGGACCGGGCTGTGGCGCCGGGAAACTGCAGGGCCTCAAGGAACTCCTGCAGCTCCTCCCGGCCCACGGTGCGGGACAGGTGGGTCACCAGGTAGCGCAGCACCTTGAACTCGACGCCGGTGAGCGACACCGGCCTGCCGTCCAGCAGGACGGCATCGGCGGCAAGGTCCACGGCGACGGTGCTGACGGGGCCGGCCGACGGCGGCAGCCTGCCGCCGCCGTCGTCCTGGCTTTCGCGGGGGTCCTCCGCGGCGGCAGGAACCGGAGAGGAGTCGGCTGCGGTTCCAGGCACGCCGGGGGAGGACCCCACGTTGGGGGCTCCGGCGGCAGGCCAGTGGACTTCCGCCTCCGGAGCAGTCTGCAGTGCCCGGGCGAGCACGAGTTCGGCGGCCCGGGCGAGGATTTCGGGGCTGGTTCCTTCCGTGGGGACAACCCAGACGGCCAGCCCGCGGGCTGCGGCCTTGGTGGCGGCAGGACGGACGGCAGCGTGGGGCGGGGCCATGCGCGGGCGGGAGGACATTCCCGCAGGGAACGCCGTCCGCGGATGGTGGGCTTCCACTGCCATGGCGGTCCCTAGACGCCGCCGCGGCGGATCAGCTTGCCCGTGGGGGTCTGGCCGTCCACCACGGCGCCGCGCAGGAAGGTCTTGCGGACCACACCGGACAGGGTCTTGCCGTCGTACGGGGTGATGGGGTTCTTGTGCTTGAGCTTGGACACGTCCACCACAAACGCCTCGTCCGGGGCGAACACGGCAAAGTCGGCGTCGTAGCCCAGGGCCAGCTGTCCCTTGTTGGTGAGGCGGGCCAGGTTGGCCGGCTTCTCCGCCATCCAGGAAACCACCTGTTCCAGCGGGATGCCGCGGTGCCGTGCCTCGCTCCAGATCAGGGACAGGCCCAGCTGCAGGGACGAGACGCCGCCCCAGGCCACGGCGAAGTCGCCGTTCTCCAGGTCCTTCAGGTCCAGGGTGGAGGGTGAATGGTCCGAGACGATGCAGTCGATGGTGCCATCCAGCAGGCCCTGCCACAGCAGCTCGCGGTTGGAAGCCTCGCGGATGGGCGGGCAGCACTTGTAGGCGGTGGCGCCGTCAGGGATTTCCTCAGCCATCAGGGTGAGGTAGTGCGGGCACGTCTCCACGGTGAGCTTGACGCCGTCGCGCTTGGCCGAGGCGATCATGGGCAGTGCGTCCGACGACGACAGGTGCAGGATGTGCGCCCGCGCACCGGTCCAGCGGGCCCGTTCGATGACCTCGGCGATGGCCTTGTTCTCGGCGCCGCGGGGGCGGGAGGCCAGGAACGTTTCGTAGTGGTCGCCGCCCGGGTGGGGTGCCCGGTCGATGGCGTGCGAGTCCTCAGCGTGGACGATCATGAGCGAGTCGAAGGACTTCAGCTCGGCCATGTCCTCCTCCATCTCGTCCGCGTCCAGGTGCGGGAACTCGTCCACGCCGGAGTGCAGCAGGAAGCACTTGAAGCCGAACACGCCGTCGTCGTGCAGCGGGCGCAGGTCAGCCTTGTTGCCGGGGATGGCGCCGCCCCAGAACCCGACATCGATGAAGGCCTGGTCCTCGGCAACCTCGCGCTTGAGCTTCAGGTTGGCCACGGTGGTGGTGGGCGGGACGGAGTTCAGCGGCATGTCGATGATGGTGGTGACACCGCCGGCCGCGGCTGCACGGGTGGCGGAGGCGAAGCCTTCCCACTCGGTGCGGCCGGGCTCGTTGACGTGGACGTGGGTGTCCACCAGGCCGGGGAGCAAGGTTTCGTCGTCGGCCAGTTCGATGACCTCGTCGCCGGCCAGGCTGTTGCCCAGCGGCTCGATGGCGACGATCTTTCCGCCGCGGACGCCTACTTCGCGCGGCGCGATGCCGGCGGTGGTCAGGATGCGCTGGCCCCGGATGACCAGGTCAAAACGTTCTTCAGACACGGAGGTCCTCCTTTGTGCTTGGGGTGCGGGCAAGCCTGCCGGCCGCCAGCGTTCCACTGATCTGGGTGCCCAGTTGCTCCAGAAGCTGTCCTGCCTCTGCTATGCACCTGTTTACATCTGTTTCGAGTTCGGTCAAAGCGTAAACGTCTTCGAATCCTGCAGTTGCGGCCTGTCCGGCCTCCAGGGTGGTCCGGCCGCACACGGCGATGACCGGAACGCCCTGTCCTGCCGCGGCCCGGGCGACGCCCAGGGGCGTTTTGCCCAGCAGGCTTTGTTCATCCAGGCTGCCTTCGCCGGTGATCACCAGGTCGGCCCCGGCAAGGCGTTCGGCCAATCCAGTGAATTCGAGGACGACGTCGATGCCTGGCCTCCGCGTTGCGGCCAGTGCCGCGATGGCGGCGTAGCCCACGCCGCCGGCCGCCCCGGCTCCGGGAGCCTCGGCAGCCTTGACGGCGCGGAATCCGATTTCCCTGGCCAGGACTTCGACAAACCTGGCCAGGGCGGCGTCGAGCATGTCGACATCCTGTGGCGTGGCACCCTTCTGCGGGCCGAAAACCGCCGCGGCGCCCTGGGCGCCCAGTAGCGGGTTGTCGACGTCGGATGCCAGCATAAAGCGTGTGTCCACCAAGCGGGGTTCGAAATGGGTGAAGTCGATGCTGTGCAGGTTTGCCAGCGCAGCGCCGCCCGGTGGAAGTTCGTTGTTCCTGGCGTCGAGGAACCTGGCGCCGAGCCCCTGCAGGAGCCCCGCGCCGCCGTCGGTATTCGCGCTGCCCCCAACGCCCAGCACGATGCGGCGGCAGCCCGCGTCCAGCGCCGCCCGGATCAGCTGGCCGGTGCCGAGGCTGGTAGCGGTGGTGGCATCGGCCGGGTCCGGCCGGCCTCCCTTCCGGACGTTCGGCAGCAGGGCGAGCCCGGACGCCGTGGCCATCTCGATGACGGCTTCGTGGCCCCGGACCGCGAAGTCCGCCTCGACCGGCTGCCCGGTGGGGCCGCTCACCGTTGCCGTGCGGCGGGTGAAGCCGGAGCCGACGGCGGCGTCGAGGGTGCCCTCGCCGCCGTCGGCAACCGGAATCCGGACAACCTCAAGGTTGTTGCCGGCAGCCCGCTGCAGGCCCTTTTCCAGGTGGCTGCACACCTCCAGGGCGGACAGCGATCCCTTGAACTTGTCCGGGGCAATGACGATCCGCATGGTTTAGCCCTGCAGGGCCAGGATGGCGGTGGGGGCGTCGGCGGCGGTCTCGGCCAGTTCCTCGAACTCGTTTACGGCGTTGATTTCCACGCCCATGGAGATGTTGGTGACCTTTTCCAGGATCACTTCCACCACCACGGGAACCTGGAACTCGCCCATCAGGGCCTTGGCCTTGTCGAAGGCGGCGGCGAGGTCGTTGGGGTCCTCCACGCGAACGGCCTTGCAGCCCAGGCCCTCGGCCACCTTCAGGTGGTCCACGCCATAGCCGCGGGTGTCCTCGGACAGGTGCGCGCTGTTGATGTTCTCGAACGCCAGGGACACGTTCTGTTCCATGTTGAAGCCGCGCTGGGACTGGCGGATCAGGCCCAGGTAGGAGTTGTTCACCACCACGTGGATGTAGGGCAGGTTGAACTGCGCGCCCACGGCCAATTCCTCGATCATGAACTGGAAGTCGTAGTCGCCGGAAAGGGCCACCACGGTTTCGTCCGGGTTGGACCGTGCGACGCCGAGCGCGGCCGGGGCGGTCCAGCCCAGCGGACCTGCCTGGCCGGCGTTGATCCACTTGCGCGGGCCGAACACGTGCAGCATCTGGGCGCCGGCGATCTGCGACAGGCCGATGGTGGACACGTAGGTGGTGTCGCGGCCGAAGGACTTGTTCATCTCCTCGTACACGCGCTGCGGCTTGATGGGGATGTTCTCGAAGTGGGTCTTGCGGTGCAGGGTGGCCTTGCGGTCCTGGCACTCGGCAACCCAGGCGCTGTAGTCCGGCAGGGACCCGGCAGCAGCCCGCTCCTTGGCGAGCTCAACCAGACCGGCCAGCGCCGCACCGGCGTCGGACGCGATGCCCAGGTCCGGCGAGAACACGCGGCCGATCTGCGTGGGCTCGATGTCGATGTGCACGAACTTGCGGCCGGCGGTGTAGGTCTCCAGGCCGCCGGTGTGGCGGTTGGCCCAGCGGTTGCCGATGCCGATCACGAAGTCGCTCTGGAGGTAGTTCTCGTTGCCGTAGCGGTGCGAGGTCTGCAGGCCCACCATGCCGGCCATCAGCTGGTGGTCGTCCGGGATGGTGCCCCAGCCCATCAGGGTGGGGATCACCGGCACGTTCAGGGTCTCGGCCAGTTCCACCAGCTGGGCGGAGGCGCCGGCGTTGATGATGCCGCCGCCGGCCACGATCAGCGGGTGCTTGGCGGCAAGGAGCATGTCCAGGGCCTTTTCCAGCTGCTTGCGGGAGGCCTTGGGCTTCTCGACCGGCAGGGGCTCGTAGGCGTCGATGTCGAACTCGATCTCAGCCAGCTGCACGTCGATGGGCAGGTCCAGCAGCACGGGGCCAGGACGGCCGGAGCGCATCACCTGGAAGGCCTTCTGGAACGCGCCGGGAACCTGGCCGGGCTCCAGGATGGTCATGGCGAACTTGGTGACCGGCTTGGCGATGGACTCAATGTCCACGGCCTGGAAGTCTTCCTTGTGCAGCTTGGCCACGGGGGCCTGGCCGGTGATGCAGAGCATGGGGATCGAGTCCGCCCAGGCTGCGTAGAGGCCGGTGATCATGTCGGTCCCGGCGGGGCCGGAGGTGCCGATGCAGATGCCGATGTTGCCGTCCTTGGCACGGGAGTAGCCGTCGGCCATGTGGCTGGCGCCTTCAACATGGCGGGCCAGCGTGTGGCGGATGCCGCCGTGGGCGCGCATTGCGGAGTAGAAGGGGTTGATGGCGGCGCCTGGCAGGCCGAACGCCTCGATGGCGCCTTCCTTTTCCAGGATGGCCACCGCTGCATCAACGGTACGCATCTTGCTCATGGGGTGCTCCTTGTTTTGCCCCTTTGGGGCGAAGTCTGGGTGTTTTTTGGGTGTGCTGAGGGAAGGCCCGGCGATCGCGGGGCACTTTGGGGAGGGCCGCCGTCGTAATGGACGACGGCGGCCGGCGTGTCCGTGTCGAAGTGCCCCGTTTTGGCGGGGCTGCTCTTACTTCCTGCCGCTGAGCTGGAGGACCTGCTTGAAGAGTCCGGAGTGGTCCAGTGCGCCGTCGCCCTGGTTGACGGTGGCGGCGACGAGCTGGGCGACGACGGCGCCGAGCGGGATGCTGACGTTGGCTTCGCGGGCGGCGGAGGTGACGATGCCCAGGTCCTTGTGGTGCAGGGCGAGGCGGAAGCCGGGGTCGAAGTTGCGGTCGAGCATCTTCTGGCCCTTCTGGTCCAGGACCTTGGAGCCGGCCAGGCCGCCGCCGAGGACCTTGAGGGCGGCGTCGGTGTCCACGCCGTAGGCCTCAAGGAAGGCGATGGCCTCGCCAAGGACCTCGATGTTGACGGCGACGATCAGCTGGTTTGCTGCCTTGACGGTCTGGCCGGAGCCGGAGGGGCCGACGTGGACGATGGTCTTGCCGACGGCGTTCAGGACGTCCTGGGCGGCGTCGAAGTCTGCTTTTTCGCCGCCGACCATGATGGACAGGACAGCGTCGATGGCGCCCTGTTCGCCGCCGGAGACCGGGGCGTCAAGGGGACGGATGCCGGCGTCGCGGGCTTCGTCCGCGAGGCGCTTGGCGACGTCGGGCCGGATGCTGGAGGCATCGATCCACAGGGTGCCCTGCCTGGCGTTGGCGAAGACGCCGTCCTTGCCGGTGACGACGCCTTCGACGTCGGGGGAGTCCGGCACCATGGTGATGACGACGTCGGCATCCTTCACTGCGTCAGCGATGCTCGTGGCGCCCTTGCCGCCTTCGGAGACGAGCTTGTCGATCTTGTCCTGGCTGCGGTTGAAGCCGGTGACGGTGTGGCCGGCCTTGACCAGGTTGATGGCCATGGGCAGGCCCATGATTCCGAGGCCGATGACTGCAACGTTGCTCATGATGGTTCTCTTTCTGGAAAGTCTGTTCGTGGTGTCCCAACTGACTCGCATTTGTTGTCGTTTTGGAGGCCCATAACGACAACTACTGCGAGTCAGTTGGGCGGGTATGGGCTACTTGGCGGCGTGCTCGCGGATGGCCCAGCTGAAGGCCGTCTCCTGCGGCTCCTTGTACTCGAGGCCGATGTAGCCCTGGTAGCCGAGGTCGCGGCTGCGGGCGATCCATTCGCCGAGCGGGAGGGTGCCTGTGCCCGGGGCGCCGCGGCCGGGATTGTCGGCGATCTGGATGTGGCCGAAGTCCTTGGCGTGGTTTTCGATGACGGATTCGACGTCGTCGCCGTTGACGGCCAGGTGGTAGAAGTCCGCGAGGAGCTTGATGTTCCCGACGCCGGCCTCCGCCTTGGTGCGGGCGATGACCTTCAGTGCGTCATCGGCGGTGAGGAGCGGGTACTTGGGTGCGCCGCTCACCGGTTCGAGGAGGACGGTGCCGCCGATCCGGGCCACGCCTTCAGCTGCTGCCGCAAGGTTCTTGACGGCGAGTTCATCCTGCTCTTCGGGGGTGAACCCGTCCTGCCGGTTGCCATAGAGGGCGTTGAATGCCTTGCAGCCGAGGCGCCCGCCGATGCCGGCGACGACGTCGATGTTGTCCTTGAATTCGGACTCGCGTCCCGTCCAGGAGACCAGGCCGCGGTCGCCGCCGGGCATGTTGCCGGCGTTGAAGTTCAAGCCGGTGAGCTGCACGCCGGCGTCCGTGATGGCGTTCTCGAACCTGGTGACGTCGGCGTCGGAGGGGACGGAGGTTTCGAAGGGCCACCAGAACTCGACGGCGTCGAAGCCTGCTGCCTTGGCGGCCGCGGGGCGCTCAAGCAGGGGCAGCTCCGTGAGGAGGATGGAGCAGTTCACTGTGTACGTCATCGTAGGTCCTTCCGAGGGAGGGGCTTTGATCTATCTTCCCGTGCGTTCGGCTTGGAACCGTATCGGCCTATCATTCGTTTCCGCTTTGTGGAATTTAGATTCTGCTTTATGAAAAGTGTAGGGAAGGGAGGTGATGAGCGTCAAGTGTGGGGGCAAGAGAAAAGGCCGGCTGCAATGCAGCCGGCCTTACCTCGGGGTGACTCCTAGCGCAGGTCGAAGCGGTCGAGCTCCATGACCTTGGTCCATGCGGCCACGAAGTCGTTGACGAACTTCTCCCGGCCGTCCTCGCTGGCGTAGACCTCGGACAGCGCGCGGAGCTGGGAGTTGGAGCCAAAGACCAGGTCCACCGGGGTGGCGGTCCACTTCAGCTCGCCGGTGCTGACGTCGCTGATTTCATAGACGTCCTGCTCGTTTTCGGACGCCTTCCACTTGGTGCCCGGGGACAGGAGGTTGACGAAGAAGTCGTTCGTCAGGACCTGCGGACGGTCGGTGAGGACACCGTGCTTGCTGCCTCCGACATTGGTGCCCAGTGCGCGCATGCCGCCCACCAGGGCCGTCATCTCCGGCGCGGAAAGGTCCAGCATGTAGGCCTTGTCCAGCAGCAGGGTCTCCGGCTGGAGCTTCCCGCCGGGACGGACATAGTTGCGGAACCCGTCGGCGCGCGGCTGCAGGTACTGCACGGATTCGACGTCGGTCTGCTCCTGGGTGGCGTCGGTGCGGCCCGGTCGGAACGGCACGGTGACCGGGAACCCGGCGTCGGCCGCTGCCTTCTCCACCGCAGCGCAGCCGCCGAGGACAATCAGGTCGGCCAGCGAAACCTTCTTGCCCCCGCTTTGGGCGGAGTTGAACTTCTGCTGCACGCCCTCAATCGCCTGCAGGGCAGCAGACAGCTGTTCGGGTTCGTTGGCCTCCCAGCCGCGCTGGGGTTCCAGCCGGATCCGTGCCCCGTTGGCCCCGCCCCGCTTGTCCGTCTTGCGGAACGTGGCGGCCGACGCCCATGCCGTTGCAGCTAGTTGCGAGACCGACAGGCCTGAATCGAGGAGCTGCGCCTTGAGGGAAGCGATGTCCTGCTCGCTGACCAGTTCGTGGTCCACTGCAGGCACGGGGTCCTGCCAGATTTGCGGCTCCGGCACCCACGGTCCCAGCATGTGAGGGCCCACCGGGCCCATGTCGCGGTGCAGCAGCTTGTACCAGGCCTTGGCGAACGCCAGCGCGAACTCGTCCGGGTTCTCCAGGAAACGCCGTCCGATTTTCTCGTAGACGGGGTCAAAGCGGAGGGACAGGTCCGTGGTGAGCATGGTCGGCCGGTGTTTTTTGTTCGGATCGTGGGCATCCGGGATGATGCTTTCCGCATCCTTGGCCACCCACTGGTGCGCGCCGGCCGGGCTCTTGACGAGTTCCCACTCGTAGCCGAACAGGATTTCCAGGAAGCGGTTGCTCCACTGGGTCGGCCGGTCGGTCCAGGTCACTTCCAGGCCGGAGGTGATCGTGTCCGCGCCCTTGCCGGAACCGTAGGTGCTGAGCCAGCCCAGTCCCTGGGCTTCCAGGTTGGCGCCCTCGGGTTCCGGGCCGACATGGGTGTCGGCCTCGGCAGCGCCGTGCGTTTTGCCGAAGGTGTGTCCGCCGGCGATCAGGGCGAATGTTTCCTCGTCGTTCATGGCCATCCGCTTGAACGTTTCCCGGATGAAGGCTGCAGCCTTCACCGGGTCCGGGTTGCCCATGGGGCCCTCGGGGTTGACGTAGATGAGGCCCATTTCGGTGGAGCCTACGTCTTCCGCCATCTGGCCTTCGCCTATGTAGCGCTCGTCGCCGAGCCAGGTGTCCTCCGGTCCCCAGAAGATCTCCTCGGGCTCCCACACGTCCTCGCGGCCAAAGGCGAAGCCGAAGGTCTTGAACCCCATCGACTCCAGGGCGACGTTGCCGGCGAGGACCAGGAGGTCGGCCCAGGAAAGCTTCTGGCCGTACTTCTGCTTCACCGGCCACAGCAGCCGCCGCGCCTTGTCGAGGTTGGCGTTGTCGGGCCAGCTGTTCAGCGGCGCGAACCGCTGGCTGCCGTCCCCTGCACCGCCGCGGCCGTCGTGGACGCGGTAGGTGCCGGCGGCGTGCCAGCTCAGGCGGATCATCAGGCCGCCATAATGCCCGAAGTCCGCCGGCCACCAGTCCTGCGACGTGGTCAGGACTTCGATGATGTCCTGCTTGAGCGCGTCGACGTCGAGCTTCTGGAATTCCTCGGAGTACTTGAAGCCGGGTCCCAGCGGATTGCCTGCCGGGTGGTGTGCGTGCAGCACGGACAGGTCCAGCTGGTTCGGCCACCAGTCCGCAACGGTGCGGGGACGGTGGCCCTTGGGCTGCGGCGAGTCAATCGCCGGGTTTTCACTCTCGCTGCCATGCGAGGTCACGCTGTCGTGGGCGACCGGGCAGCCGCCCTCCACCTTTTGGTCCAGCCCCTGGGCGCTTCCCGGGGTGGGGACAGGGGGATGGTCCTGGGGGTCCGTCATGTGCTTCCTTCCCTATGGCCGAGGCCGTGGTCGGACTCGGGCAGCCGGTTCAACCCTCCCATTTGAACATGGTGGGAGGGTGCGCTGAACCCCCTGCCGCCGGATGTTCAGTGGGTGAGATCCTTGCCCCGCGTTTCCGGAATGGTGAAGACGAATGCCGCACTGATCGCCAGCAACACCACCGCGTAGATGTTGAACACCTGGGGTGCGCCCAGTGAGGTACCCAGCCACTGCTGGAGGTACGGGGCGGTGCCCCCAAAGGCAGCCACGCAGATCGAATACGGGACCCCGACGCCCACGGTGCGGATCGACGTCGGGAACAGCTCGGCGTACACCGCAGGGACAATGGCCGCGCACGCGGCGATGAAGACCAGCATGACGGACATGGACACGGCCAGCTGCCAGGCGGAGTCCTTCAGCAGCCATGTCATGGGGAAGTGGAAGACGGCGGAGCCGATGGCACCGGCCCACAGAACCTTCTTCCGCCCGATCCGGTCGGAGAGCTTGCCCCACACCGGCAGGGCGGCGATGAAAACGATGTTCGCGACGACGCCGGCCCACAGCGCCTCGCCGCGGTCGATCTTCAGTGCGGTGGTGGCGTAGCTCGGCGCCACCACGCCCCAGATGTAGTAGATCACAGTCAGGCCTACGGTCAGCCCGATCACCTGCAGCGCCTGCTTCCGGTAGCGGACAACCTGCGGCCAGATCGGGGCGCGCTTCTCGGAAGCGGATTCGCCCTCGAACGCGTCGGTTTCATGCAGCCGTGCCCGCATGATCAGGGCGTACAGGCCCATCGCGGCACCCAGCAGGAACGGGATGCGCCAGCCCCACGCGTTCATCGCCTCGGCGGTCAGCGCCATGTTCAGCACCGCGCCGAGCAGGGTGCCGAACAGGATGCCTACGGTGCCTGAGGTGTAGATCAGCGTTGCCCAGAACCCGCGGTGTTCCCGGGGTGCCATCTCGGACAGGTAGGTTTGCGACGACGGCAGCTCGCCACCGTGCGCAAGGCCCTGGATGAGCCGGGCCACCAGCAGCATCAGCGAGGCCCACGCCCCGACGCTGGCGAACGTCGGCGCGATGCCGATCATCAGGCTGCCCAGCGAGGCGAGGCCGACGGCGAGGGTCATCGAGGTCTTCCGGCCCACCCTGTCGCCGATCCACCCGAAGAGGAAACCGCCGAAGGGCCGGGCAACGAAGCCGACGGCGAAGATCGCCAGGGTGGACAGCACGGCCGACGCCGGGTCGGCCTTGCTGAACAGCTGGCTGGCAATGAACGGCGTGAACGTGGCGTAGATGGCCCAGTCGTACCATTCAACGGCATTGCCGATGCCGGTGCCGACAATTGTCTTTGCGGTGGACACCCGTTCAGTCTGCTGCTTTGTTGCTGCAATGGACATGGTTGCTTCCTGGTGGTTGAGGTGAAGGGGAGGTGCCGGGTAGCGGCGCTGCTGCCCGGCGGTCGGGCGGTTGTGGTCAGGCGGTGTAGTCAGGAGGTTGTGGTTAGGCAGTGGCGGACAAGGCGGCCAGCCGTGAGATGGCCAGCTCCGCGTACAGTGCGGCCCCGTCAGCCAGCACGCCGTCGTCGAACGTTGCGTAGGGGGAGTGGTTGAAGGGTGAGGTGGACGGGTCGCTGCCCGGGGCGACGGCGCTGAGGCCCACGAAGGTGCCGGGCACCTCCGCCAGCACCCGGGAGAAGTCCTCGGATCCGCTGAGCGGGGTGGCCCAGCGGGACAGCCGGCGCTCGCCGAACAGCTCCGTGATTACTTTCTCGGCGGTGTGGGTTTCGTCTTCGTTGGTGATGGTGAGGGGGTATTCCGGCTGGTAATCGACGTGGACCTCGACGCCGTGCGCGGCGGCGATGCCCTGCAGCAGGCGCGGCACCGCCTCCATCATCTTCAGCCGGGAGGCTTCGGAGAATGTCCGGACTGTCGCCTCGATCCGTGCCGATTCCGGAATGACGTTGCGTTTGGTCCCGGCGTGCAGCACGCCGACGGACAGTACAACGGGATCGAACATGTTGAACTGCCGGGTGACCATCACCTGCAGGGCGGTCACCATCTCCGCCGCCACCGTCACCGGGTCCTTCGCCGCGTGCGGAGCGGAGCCGTGGCCGCCGGCGCCCAGGACGGTGACCTCGAGTCCGTCGGAGGCGCTGAGCATCACGCCGGGTTTGGTGCAGAACGTGCCGTGCGGCTCCAGCGACGAGAACACGTGCATCCCGTAGGCGGCCTGGACGCGCGGGCCGGCGGCGTCCAGCACACCTTCGCGGAGCATGTAGCCGGCACCGTCGCAGCCTTCCTCGCCGGGCTGGAACATGAGCACGACGTCGCCGGCGAGCAGGTGCCGCTTCTCTGCCAGGAGCGTGGCGGCTCCGGCAAGCATGGAGGTGTGCAGGTCGTGGCCGCAGGCGTGCATGGCGCCGTCGGTCCTCGATGTGTAGTCCACGCCGGTCTTTTCCTGGACGGGCAACCCGTCCATGTCGGCCCGGAGCAGGACGGCCGGCCGTACGGTGCCGGTTCCGGTGCTGCTTTCCCCGCCGCGGCCTTCATTGCCGTCCCCGGGACCGGCGCCGCCGCGCAGGACCGCGGTGACCGACGTCGTTTCCTTGCCCAGGGTGATCTCGTAGGGCAGGCCGTCAAGCGCCCGCAGGACACGCTCCTGGGTGCGTGGAAGGTGCAGGCCGATTTCCGGTTGCCGGTGCAGGTCGTGTCGGAGGCGGACGAGGTCCTCCTGCAGGTCGCGGGCATCATCGGTAATGGGCACTTGTTCTCCTCAAACTTGTACGGTCAGGCTTGGGGATTATTCTGGAGTGGCATGGTTCACACTCGCCGGAAGCGCAGGAAATATGCTGTTCCACCTGGCCTCAAGCAGGAATCATGCACGCGGAGGAGAGGTTTATGGAACTCAGCGAGGAAGACCTGGCACTCATCCAGGTCCTTCAGGCGCATCCCCGGCTGGGCTGGGCGGACGCGGCGAAGGTCCTTGGCGTGCACGCCACCACCCTGGCCTCCCGTTGGGAACGCTTGAGGGCCGTTGGTTCGGCCTGGGTGACGGCGCACCTCGCGGGCGATCCGCGCCAGATGCTGCTCGCCTTCGTGGCCGTGGACTGCGACATGAACCTGAGGGACAGTGTGACCGCACAGTTGGCGGCAATCCCGGAAATCGTCACGGTGGAGGAAGCGGCGAGCAACCGGGACCTCATGCTGACGGTCATCACCAAGTCCCTTGAGGAATTCAGCGCCAACGTGGTGTCGCGGCTGAAAGCCATCGAAGGGTTGACGAAATACCAGACCGCACTCTGCACCCGGCTTCACACCAGTGCCGACGAATGGCGGCTGAACATCCTGGACAAAACCCAGCTGGCAACACTCCGCACCGTGGGACAGGCAGCAATGCCCGGCGGCAGCACGCAGCGTGCAGGGGCAGCCCCGCTCCCGCCGAGCCACCTTGACCTGCTGCCATACCTGGCAAGGGACGGGCGGGCGACGGCGGCGGAGATTGCCAGGGACCTGGGGCGGCACCCCGCCACGGTGCAGCGCCAGCTCAACCGCGTCCTTGCCAGCGGACTGCTGCTTTTCCGTTGTGAACTGGCCCAGGGATACTCCTCGTTTCCGGTGACCTGCCAGTGGTTCGCCAACGTTCCGGCGGGGCGCCACGAGGAGGCGGCCGCGGCGTTCCGCACCATCAGCAACGTCCGCCTGAGCGCGTCAACCACGGGGCCCACCAACTTCCTGATCATCATGTGGCTGCAGTCGCTGGCGGACGTCATGAACGCCGAGCTGGCGCTGCAGCAGAAGGTTCCAGGCATTGAGCTGGTGGAGAGCGTGGTGATGCTGCGGACGGTCAAGCGCGTGGGCTGGATGCTGAACGAGGACACGACGGCCAGTGGCGCCGTCGTGCATGGCGGCACCCTGGGTGCCGCGGACTGAAACGGGCGTCCGACGGCGGTACCCGCCGCCGCCGGACGCCTAGCGTTTGCCCGGCCGCACCTGGGTGGGGGCTGGCACCCGAACCGATTCGGGAGCCTTGACCAGCGCCAGCGAGGCGGCCACGGAATGGTCCGGTTCTTCCGCCGGGGTGGCATAGGCCCGAAGCACCAGCAGGGATTTGGCGGCCAGCCGGACCGTGCCGCCCGCCGCCAGGATGCCCTGGTCCGCGTGTTCACCGGCGGTGTCGACCAGTTGCTCCCACTTGGGTGAATATTCTGTGCCGGGCAGGGTGAAGTCCACCGGCCCGTCCCCCGAATTGCAGAAGAGCAGGAAATTGTGGTCCCGGATGATCCTGCCGCGGTGGTCTTTCCCCACGGCTTCGCCGTTGTAGAACACCCCCAGCGCCCGGGCAAGCGGATTGCCCCAGTCCTCGGGGACCATTTCCGACCCGTCCGTGTTGAGCCACACGATGTCCGGCAGGGGCTCGCCCAGCGTCCGCCGGACGGGCCGGCCCTCGAAGAACCTGTTGCGGCGGAATGTCGGGTGTTCGCGGCGCAGCGCGCTGACGGCGGCAAGGAACCCGTTCAGGGGCTGGTCCGCTGCGTCCCAGTTGATCCAGGACAGGGGTGAATCCTGGCAGTAGGCGTTGTTGTTTCCCATTTGGGTCCGTCCCAGCTCGTCGCCGTGCGCCACCATGGGTACGCCCTGGGAGAGGAGGAGGGTGGCCAGGAAGTTCCGCTGCTGCCGGGCACGCAGGGCCAGGATGCCGGGGTCGTCCGTAGGGCCCTCGGCCCCGCAGTTCCAGGAGCGGTTGTGGGATTCGCCGTCGTTGTTGTTCTCCCCGTTGGCCTCGTTGTGCTTGGAGTTGTACGAGACCAGGTCGCGCAGGGTGAAGCCGTCGTGGGCCGTGACGAAGTTGATCGATGCGACCGGCCGGCGTCCCGAGCTTTCGTAAAGGTCCGAGGAACCGGCGAGCCGCGACGCGAATTCGCCCAGGGTGGCAGGCGCCCCACGCCAAAAGTCCCTGACAGCGTCACGGTACTTGCCGTTCCACTCCGTCCACAGGGGAGGGAAGTTGCCCACCTGGTAACCGCCGGGACCCACGTCCCACGGCTCGGCGATCAGTTTCACCTGCGACACCACCGGGTCCTGCTGCACGAGGTCGAAGAAGCTGGAGAGCCGGTCGACCTCGTAGAACTCCCGCGCCAGTGCCGATGCGAGGTCGAACCGGAAGCCGTCCACGTGCATGTCCAGCACCCAGTACCGCAGGGAATCCATCAGCAGCTGCAGGGCGTGCGGGTGCCGGACGTTGATAGTGTTGCCGGTGCCCGTGTAGTCCAGGTAGTGCTGCTTTTCGTGCTCTACCAGCCGGTAGTACGCCTGGTTGTCGATGCCCTTGAAGGACAGGGTGGGGCCCATGTGGTTCCCCTCCGCCGTGTGGTTGTAGACGACGTCGAGGATCACCTCGATGCCCGCGGCGTGCAGCGAGCGGACCATCGCCTTGAATTCCTGTACCTGCTGCCCGGGCCGGTTGCTGGAGCTGTAGCTGGCGTGCGGTGCCAGGAAACCGATGGTGTTGTAGCCCCAGTAGTTCCGCAGGCCTTTGTCATGCAGCACGCTGTCCTGCACGAACTGGTGCACCGGCAGCAGTTCGATGGCCGTGACCCCCAGCTTCTGCAGGTGTTCGATCACTGCGGGGTGGGCGACGCCGGCGTACGTGCCGCGCTCCTTTTCCGGCACCTCCGGGTGGGTCATGGTGAGGCCTTTGACGTGCGCCTCGTAAACCAGTGTGTCGTTGTAGGGGATCTTTGGCGGGCGGTCATGCTGCCAGTCGAAGAACGGGCTGATCACCACGGACCGCATGGTGTTGGGTGCGGAGTCGTCCTGGTTGAAGGAGAGGGGATCGCCGAAGTTGTAGGAGAACATGGGCTGCCCCCAGGTGATCCCGCCGCTCATGGCCTTGGCGTAGGGGTCCATCAGCAGTTTGTTGGGATTGCACCTCAGGCCCCGGGCGGGATCGTACGGCCCGTCCACCCGATAGCCATAAAGCTGGCCGGGCAGGACATGCGGCAGGTAGCAATGCCAGACAAAGCCATCCACGGCGTCCAGCCTGATGCGCTGTTCGGTGCCGTCGTCGTCGAACAAGCACAGGTGCACAGCGCTCGCGGCCTCGCTGAACAGCGCGAAGTTGGTGCCGCTGCCGTCATACGTGGCGCCCAGCGGATAAGGGTTCCCCGTCCAGACTTCCATGTCCCGCCTCCGTCCCCCATGAGGACACCATCCAACCACAGCGCTACGACATCCGGGGGAGGCTTTTTATTGCTGTTGCCGGGTTGCCCTGTTGCGCCCGGGGCCCAGCGGCTAGGCTCTCCGGACCGAATGTATTCCGGAATACAGGGTAAGGAAGACGCATGAAGCCGCTGCCTGCACTTGAGCTTGTTGCCCGCCTTGAGGACGCCGAATGGCTTGATCCGGTTGCCAAGAGCGTCCGGAAGGTCGTGAAGAAGGCAATCCGGCCGCGGTGGGCCAGGGACATCCTGCACGGCGTACCCATCGGCCACCCGGTGCACCCCCTGGCCGTCCAGGTGCCCATGGGGGCCTGGGTCTCCGCCGCAGTCCTGGATGTTGTGCCCGGCACGGAACAGGCGGCCAAAGTGCTGGTAGGGGTGGGCGCCGCCAGCGTCGTGCCGTCCGCTGTTGCCGGGTTCACTGACTGGTCCCAGCTCCACCCCCAGCAGCAAAGGGTGGGCCTGGTACACGCTGCCGCCAACATCACGGCGACAAGTTTCTACCTTGCCTCGCTGGTGCAGCGCGCCCGGGGCCGGCACGCCTCCGGGAAAGTGCTCGCCTACCTGGGGCTGGCCACTGTCACCGGCGGCGGGTTCCTGGGCGGGCACCTCACGTACCGGCAGGCGGCCGGTGTCAACCACAGCGAGGAGATACCGCACCGCTTCCCGGCCGGCTGGCATCCCATGGCGCAGCTGTCCGACCTGCCCGACGGCGAACTCATCAAACGCGACGTTGCCGGACTGCCCCTGCTCGTCTTCCGGGAGGGGGAGCGGGTCAATGTGTTGTCGGACGTGTGCAGCCACCTCTCCGGGCCACTGCACGAGGGCAAGCTCAAGGACGGCGGCGATGGTGCCGGTCCGTGCGTCGTCTGTCCCTGGCACCGGAGCACGTTTTCGCTGCGCACCGGCGAGGTACAGGCGGGCCCTGCCACCTCCCGCCAGCCGACGTTCGAAACGCGGGTGACTGGCGGACTCGTGGAGGTGTGCCTGCCGGGTGCGGACTAGCAGAGGGCCTTTCGCCCCTGTTATCCGGTCATAAGTGGCGCAAAACTGGCATCATGCAAAGGCCCGGACCTAGGCACAGGCACTGATGCGCGTCACCCAGGCCAGGGAAGTTGCCCCGGGCGTGGTCCTCCTCACCTCCGGTGCGGGAGCCTTTGCCTCGAACATGTATCTTGTCCGGTCAGGTCAGGCACGGGTACTTGTCGACGCCGGTTGGGCGGGGACGGCAGAATCCGTGCAGCGGGCGATGGAACGGCTGCTGGGCCCCAACGAGGTGCCCGGCGCCATCCTGCTGACCCACCTCCACCCGGACCACTCCGGTGCCGCCGGTAGCCTTGCCCGGATCTGGCAGGTGCCGGTGTACGTCCACCCGGACGAACTCCCGATGGCTGCCGGAAAATACCGGCGCGAGTTTTCGATGCCGCTGGACCGGTGGATTGTCGTTCCCTTCCTGCATCTGCTGCCCGCCCGGACTCGCAGGAGGATAGAGGCCGGCGGTGATATCTCGGATGTCATCCGGCCGCTCCCTCCCGGCCGCGAGGTACCGGGTCTGCCGGGGTGGGCCTTTGTCCACACTCCGGGCCACACGCCCGGGCATGTGGCGTTCTGGCGTTCCAGTGACAGGGTCCTGATCACGGGCGACGCCGTGCTGACGGTCAACCTGAACTCGCTCCCTGGCCTCCTGCTGGGGCGGCCCTCCCTTGCCGGTCCGCCCCGGTACACCACATGGAACTGGAAGAAAGCCATGGATTCCATCGAGGTGCTCGCGAACCTGGGACCGCGCATCCTGGCGCCCGGGCATGGGCGTCCCCTTGCCATCGACGTCGTTCCGAGGCTTCATGCCCTGGCCGATCGGCGGACCAGCCAGCGCAAGAGGTTGAGCCAGGCCAGGGGTGGGCTCAGGGCGACTTACCTCTGGAGGTAGGGCTGCACGCGGGATACCGGCAGGGACACGGACGGGCGGGTTGGGCTAGGGGGACGGTTCCAGCGCGGTCACCCATTCACCCCGGCGCAGCACTCCTTCGAGGCTCAGTCCAGAGTCGATGACGACGACGTCTGCCGGCATTCCGTCCCGAAGGTCGCCTGCCTGCGACGACAGTCCCAGGACCGATGCGGGCACGGAGCTTGCGGCGGCGACGGCGTCCTGAAGCGGAACCCCGGCCGCCACCGTAGTCCGGACGACGTCCAGCAACGTTGCCGTGCCGCCGGCGATGGCACCGGTGCTGTCCACCCGGGCCACCCCCTGGTCGACAGTGACGGCCAGCGACCCGAGCTTGTACTGTCCGTCCCGCAGGCCCGTGGCCGCCATCGAATCGGTTACCAGTGCGATGTTCCCGGCCCCCACCAGGTCGAACACCAGCTTGATGGTCTCGGCTGCCAGATGGACGCCGTCGGCGATGAGTTCCACCACCGCGTTCCCTGCCCGGGAAGCACTTAGGCTGGCCGAGACAGGCCCGGGCGAGCGGTGGTGCAGGCTGGGCATGGCGTTGAACAGGTGGGTGACCGTCGGCCGGCGCCGTCCGGCCGGGTTCGATGCGCGGCCAAGCCCGGCAGCGGCGCGTTCCAGGAAGGATGCTGCTGTGGACGCATCCGCGGCCGTGTGCCCCAGGGACGGAATAACCCCGGCAGCCGCCAGCAGATCCACGATCCCGGCGGCACCGGGCAGTTCGGCCGCCAGCGTCATGGAAACCAGTGATGAGCCGGCCGCATCGAGCAGTTCGCCCATGAGCCCGGCGTCGGGGTCCAGCAGCAGCGCCGGGTTGTGCGCACCGCACTGCCCGCCCGCGAGGAAAGGCCCCTCAAGGTGGGAACCGGCTATCACGCCCTCCCCGGCCAACGGGCGCAGCGCTGAAAGATTCCGGACCAGGTGCGCGGGGGTTGCGGTAACCAGGCTGGCCAGCAGTGTGGTGGTTCCGCGGCTGTGGAGGTATTGGGCTGCTGCGCGTGAGCCGTCGACGGACCCCTCGGAAAAGTCGGTGCCCAAGGCGCCGTGGCAGTGCAGGTCCACGAGGCCGGGGAGCAGGATGCGGCCGGGATTCGCAGGCCCCGCCCCGCCCTGGAAGCCCGACGCCGGCCCGGCGTAGGTGACCAGGCCGCCGTCGACCGCCACAACGCCGTCGGCGACGTCCATGCTCCCGGTAACCACCCGGCCGCGAAGGGCCAGCCCGCCGCTCATGGTTGCAGGCCTTCCGTCTGAAGTGCGGCCGCGATGTGGGCGGCCAGTGCCGGGTCGGGACCGGCAGCCCGGCGGGTTCCCGGGTGACCCTGCCGCGGCCTCGCCGACGTATGCACCGCATGCACCCCGCTTTCGAGAAGCGACGGTACCAGTTCCAGGGTCACCCCGCCGCCGGCCATGATCTGTACCGAGGGGGCGTGCCTGCGTCCCAGCTCCACCAGCCGTCCCAGCAAGGCCAGGCCAGCGGTGCAGTCAGCGCTGCCGCCGCTGGTCAGCACCCGGTCGACACCCGCCTGCTCCAGCCGGGACAGTGACCCGGCAGGGTCAGCACCGGACGAAAGCGCGGCATCGAAGGCCCGGTGGAAAGTTACCTCGGCGGAAGGTTTGTGCGTCCTGGCCACGGCGGAAAGCCGGCGCAGGGCAGCAACGTCAGGTCCGCCGTCGGCCGCGAGCACGCCCACCACCACGCCCGCGGCGCCGGCACCCAGGGCCGCGACGACGTCGCGTTCCATCACGTCCAGCTCGTCCGCCGAACAGGTGAAGCTGCCGGGCCGCGGGCGGACCAGCACATGAACGGGGACTCCGGCTTGGCAGGCCTGCCCAATCATGCCGATGCTCGGCGTGATGCCTTCCGTCTCCGCCAGCGCGGCGCACAGTTCCACGCGTGCCGCGCCCACGGCGGCGGCCAGCCGCACGCCGTCGGCATTTTCAACGGCCAGCTCGAGCACGGGAGCACCGGTGGCCCGCGGGGCCACCGTCACAGCCCCTGCCACGCCGGCTTCCGCCCAAAGGTGTCCGTGTAGTACTCGCGGTGGGCCAGGCGGGAAGCGGCTGCCTCATCCAGCAGGACGGAAACGTGCGGGTGGAACTGGAGCGCCGAGGCGGGGCAGACCGCAGCGACGGGCCCTTCGACGGCGGCTGCGACCGCCTCTGCCTTGGCCTCGCCCATGGCGAGCAGCAGCAGATGGCGGGCTTCCCTGATGGTGCCCAGGCCCTGCGTCAAAACGTGGTCCGGAACGTCACCGGGGGAATCGAAGAAGCGGGCGTTGTCCAGCCTGGTTTGTTGCGTGAGCGTCTTGATCCGCGTCCGGGACGACAGTGAGGACATGGGTTCGTTGAAACCGACGTGCCCGTCCGTGCCGATGCCCAGGAGCTGGATGTCCACACCGCCCGCGGCAGCGATCCGCGCCTCGTATTCCGCGGCCTCGGCTTCCGGGTCCTCCGCCATCCCGTCCAGGCCGGCCACGGCGCCGTCGGCGAAGTCCACTGCATCTGTGAATTCCCTGCGGATGACCGAGTGGTAGGACTGCGGGTGCGCGGCGGGCAGGCCCACGTACTCGTCGAGCAGGAAGGCCTGCGCGTCGGCGAAGCTCAGCCCCCCGCTCCGGTGCCGGTTGATCAGCTCCCGGTACGTGCCCAGGGGAGTGGACCCTGTGGCCAGTCCCAGGACGGACGGGCCGCGGCGGACCTGCTCCTCGATGGCGTCAGCGGCAACGCGTGACACATCGGCAGGGGTGGGAAGGATGATGATTTCCATAAAGGGTTGCTTTCGGTTTGGGTGGGCGGCTAACGGAAGGAACGACGGCGGCGCCTACTTGGCGGGCTCGGTCTCCACCGTGACCTCGTCGTCTTCACGGCCGGGGGTGCGCAGGTTCCAGCGCTTGATGACGAAGGAGAAGAGGAAGTAGTAGACCACCGCGTAGCCGAGCCCGATGGGAATCAGCAGCCAGCCGTTCTGCGACTTTCCGAAGTTGAGGACGAAGTCGATCAGCCCGGCCGAGAAGGTGAAGCCGTGATGGATGTCCAGGGCGTTGACCAGGGCCATGGAGGTGCCGGTCAGGGCCGCGTGGACGATGTACAGCGGGAAGGCGACGAACATGAAGGCGTACTCCAGAGGTTCGGTGATGCCGGTGAAGAACGCGGTGAGCGCGGTGGAGAGCATGATGCCACCAACGACCTTCTTCTGGGACGGCTTCGCGTGGCGCCAGATCGCGAGGGCGGCGGCGGGAAGGCCGAACATCATGATGGGGAAGAACCCGGTCATGAAAATGCCCGCGGTGGGGTCGCCGGCAAAGAAGCGGTTGAGGTCGCCGCGAACCAGCTGGCCGGAGGCGTCCGTGTAGTCGCCGATGAGGAACCACAGTCCGGAGTTGAGGATGTGGTGCAGGCCCGCAGGCAGGAGCATGCGGTTGGCGAAGCCGTAGATGCCGCCACCAAGTTCAGGGTTTCCTGCCACTGCCTGGCCTGCGGCGGAGAGGCCTGCGTTGAAGAGCGGGTAGACCAGGGCGAGGACCACGCCGGCAACCAGGCTGGTGACGGACGTCAGGATGGGCACCAGGCGGCGGCCGCTGAAGAAGCCCAGGAAGTCCGGAAGCTTGGTGCGGTAAAACCGCTGCCACAGCGCGGCGGACAGCAGGCCCACCACGATGCCGGCCAGCACGCCGTAGTTGATCAGTGCCTGCTTGCCGGCAGGATCGACCTGTCCCGCCAGCACCAGTGGCGACATGGCTTTGAAGACGCCGTCGATCACCATGTAGCCCACCACTGCTGCCAGAGCGGTGGAACCGTCGGCCTTCTTGGCCCAGCCGATGGCAATACCGACGGCGAAGATCAGTGGAAGCCACGTAAAGACGGCGTTGCCGGCGGCGGAAATGACGGCGGCGCCGCCTTCGAAGCCGGGGATGGCACCCAGCAGGTCCGGCTGGCCGATACGCAGCAGCAGGCCCGCCGCGGGAAGGACGGCGATGGGAAGCATCAGGCAGCGGCCAAGCCGCTGGAGGGTGGCAAAGGCCCTGTTCGGCTTCTTCTCTGGAGCCAGGGCTGCGGTCTCGGATGTTGACATGGTTGCACCTTTGCGGAGAGCGGGTGGGGGGCTTGTGGAGATAAGGTTCCAGCCGGTACTGTCTGGTTATGACCAGTTCAGTGTGATTCATCCCACGGGAAGCTGTCAAGGCCGGCTGGAAAGCCGACGGGCCGGACCGCCAGGGGATGAAGAAGCGCAATTGGCCACATCCGGGCCGCCGGCGCCGGTGTTTGTAAGGAGTGCCTCCGGGCAGAGTCAGAAAGGGCAGCCATGTCCAAAGCAGAAAAGATCATCGAAGGCCTGGGCGGGGCCGCCAACATCGTTGAGGTGGAAGCCTGCATCACCCGCCTCCGCACTGAGGTTAGGGACGGATCACTCGTGAACGAAGCCTCACTGAAGGCCGCCGGAGCTCATGGTGTGCTCGCTGCCGGTACCGCCGTGCAGGTGATCGTGGGGCCGGAGGCTGACTCACTTGCCGAAGACATCGAGGACCTCCTCTAATGGCGGAGCCCCTGACGGTCCTGGCCCCGCTCGCCGGCGCTGTCGTCCCGCTTTCCGATGTCCCGGACCCGGTCTTCGCCGGCCAAATGGTTGGTTCGGGCGCGGCTGTTGAGCCTCCCGCGGGCGAGGCGTTCGACGTCGTCTCGCCCGTTTCGGGGAAAGTGGTCAAGCTCCTGCCGCACGCCTTTGTCGTGGTCGGGCGCTCCGGGCGCGGCGTGCTGACCCACGTCGGAATCGACACCGTCAAGCTCAAGGGCGAGGGCTTCAAGCTGCTCGTCGCCCAGGGCGACACCGTGGACGCCGGCGAGCCCATCATGCATGTGGACCCCACCGCAGCCCTTGCCGCCGGCTACTCGATGGTGAGTCCCGTCGTGGTACTCGATTCCAAGCCGGACACGGCATCCGTGGAGGCCGCCGGCATGGTGGCCGCCGGCGACGGACTGTTCTCGCTCGACTGAAGGGCGGCCTACAACCGGACTTCCATGTTGAGGGAGTACCGGTCTGAGCGGTACCAGGAGCGCGAGTGCTCGATTGCCAGGTGCCCGGAGTAGGACACCCGGTCGAATGCCAGCACGGGTGCCCCCGTCCCGGTTCCGAGGAGCGCCCCCACATCGGCGGGGGCGCCCTCGGACCGGACGCTTTGCCGTGCCCGGTCGATCTGGTGGCCGAACTGTGCTGCCAGTGCCTTGTAGACGGAGCCTGTCAGGTCGATGTCGAGCAGGCCCCCCGCGTGCGCCGGGTTGTACCAGGCGTCATCAACGCTGACAGGCCGCCCGTCCGCCAGCCGGAGCCGCTTTAAATGGATGGCCTCCGAGCCGGCGGCAAGGCTTAGCGCCTCCGCCGTGTCCTCGGGGGCCGTAACCTTTTCCGCAACCAGCACCACGGTGCTGGGAACGTGCCCCATGGCTTCCATTTCCTGCGTGAATGACGCCAGGTGGAGGGTGGACTGCACTGGCGAATCCGCCACGAAGGTCCCCTTCGCCGGAACCCGGACGAGGTGCCCCTCGTTGACCAGGCGGCCGATCGCGGCGCGAACCGTGATCCGGCTCACGCCATACGCATCCATCAGCGACCGCTCGCTGGGAAGCCGCGCGCCCGGCTCGAGCTCTTCCTTGGCGAGCTTGAGGATGATGAGCCGGAGTTGCTCATGCTTGGGGACTTGCGAATTGTTGATGGCCGCGACCGCCGCCTCGGCGGTGCTCCCCTGTTTGGCGGTCATTCGGCCCTCCTGCTCCTGGAGCGGTCCGGATAGGACCACTACTGACGGATTATTGCACAGGCGGAGGCCGGCCTGCCCGCAGCCGTATTGCCGAAAAGTTATGCCGCCGCTATTTCCGTCATCAGCCGGAACCCTCTACGCTAGTAAACACTAAGCATGCTTTCTATTTCGAAAGGGTTTACCTGATGCGAAAAGTACCTGCGCTTGGAATGATGGCCGCGGCGATGCTGGCACTGGCCGGCTGCACTGGGGGTGGCGGCGGTGCCGCGACCCCTTCGCCCACGGGAACGGCGTCGCCTACCGCCACCGAAACCGACAAGGTGTACACGGAAGATGAGTTGCGTGAGCTGATCTCCGGCAAGAGCGACGCCGACGGCAACGAACTCAAGCTGTACTCAAAGGAGCAGGTGGACCAGGGCGGGAACATCGCCAACCTGCTGCTGAGCACCGCCAGCGTGGACCCGGAGGACTGCAAGGACATCGCCACCGCCGGCCTGCTGGACACGGTGGAGAACGGCGAGGTGGCCGTCGCCATCTCGGAGGGCAACCAGCCGCGCACGCTGTCCGCCCAGTCCAGTGGCGAAGGGGAGGATGCGGAGCAGGTCCTGACGGAGATCAAGGGCAAGATGGGCCAGTGCGACACCTTCAAGGTTTCGGCCCTGGGGCAGGAGTATGAGGTCACCAGCGAGGAACTCCAGGCCGACACCGACGCAGAGGAAACATTCGCCACGCTCAGCACCCGAAGCGGGGAAAACCAGCAGAAGCTGATGCAGGTGTCCGCCGCCGAGGGACGCCTGCTGGTGGTGGCCACCAAGAGCGGCGCCGAGCTTGGGGACACGGACCAGAAGGAGCTTGAGGACCTGATCAACGAGGTACTGGAGCAGGCCGACGGCGGCGGCAGCGCCACTTCCAGCCCGACCTCCACTTCCACGTCCACATCCAGGGCAACGTCCACGAGTACAGCCTCGCCGGACGATACTGCTTCGCCCGACGCAACGGACGACAGCGCCACGTCGACGGCTTCGCCGACAGCCTCGCGGTAACCGACGCAGCCTAGGTGGGCAGGACCGGCTGGTCCTGCCCACCTTCGTGTGTAGCTGCAGTACAGATGCGGGAAGTGTCAGGCGCTGGCCGGGGGAAACACCCGGCCCTCCTCCTGCTCCAGAACCAGCCGGTCCAGCCGTACGGCAAGTTCCGGCGTCGGAGCGGACGCATCCACCTTCACAAAGCCTGAGTACTCCGGCAGTTGCCGGTAGGCCTCGCAGAACGCCGCGAGGTCCTCGAAGCTCTCTTCATCCGTTCCGCGGGCAGCAATGCGCCGATGGGCCACACCGGGATCCACGTCAAGGTGCACCACAACATCCGGGGCGGGAAGAACCGCCAGCAGCCATGGGAGGAAGCGTCCGCGAGGCAAGCCCCTGGTGGTGCGGAGCGCGAGCTGGCAGTACAGATGCCGGTCCATCACCACCAGTCCGTCGAAGCGGCCGGCCCGCAGATGCGAGATGAGGACGTTCCACACCCGGAAGGTGGTTTCGACCGCGTCAGCGAGGCGGTCCGGAATCCGGATACCCAGCCGGGCGGCCAGGACGGACATGCTGCGCCGGCCGGCGTGGTTGTTCAGGAGCAGCGCGTTGCCGCCCCGCGCCTGCACCATGGAAATGAGGGCGCGGGCCGCCGTCGACTTTCCGGAACCGTCGATACCGGTCAGGACAATGATCACGTGGCTCCTTCCGCCAAGGGGTTAAACGCCCTGCCATTCCCGGAAACTCCGGCCGGGCGGCGATTCACAGGAAAATGGCACCTTTTCACAGGTTCGGGCCCGCCGGCCGCTGCACCCTTGCGTGCAGACCGTAGGCTGGAACCGGCGCCGGTTCCAGGCCTGGTGCCGCAAGAGCCAGCTCCACACGGTGAAAGGCAGGACCATGACCACATCGAATGACGAGCCACTGAACGCTGCGGACCTTCGCGGCCCGGGTGACCCGGACGAAGCCAAGGACAACGGGACCGCGGCCAAAGAGGCACCGCAAAGCGGGCAGCACCCGGAGCTTCCCAACGCCGCCAACATCCGCGAGGAACAGCAGGCCCATGCCGGCGGAACCGTGCCTGCCTCGTATGTCGGAAGCGGCGAGCCTGGCCAGCAGGACAAACCGGAGGAAGCACTCGAGGAGCCCGGAACCTGGGACGACGAACTCTGAGGTGATCACCCGCGACGATGTAGACCAGGCAGCACGCCGTACCGCCGGGCTCACCCGGCTCACCCCCGTTGTCGCGGCTGACCGGGGCGCCTTTCCCGGTGAAATCTGGTTCAAATGCGAGTTCATGCAACATACCGGGACATTCAAGGCCCGGGGTGCGCTGAACCGGATCCTGGCCAGCAAGGAACGCGGCGAACTGAACCCTGATGTGGGCGTGGTGGTCGCCTCCGGCGGCAATGCCGGGCTGGCCAATGCCTACGCCGCGGCGCAGCTTGGCGTACCCGCCACGGTGTTCGTTCCCGCCGCAGCCCCGGAGGTCAAAGTCCGGAAGTTGAAAGCCATTGGCGCGGACGTGGTGCAGGGCGGCGCCGAATACGCCGTCGCGTACCAGGCTGCGGTGGCCCATGCGCAGGAGACCGGCGCCGTGTACTGCCATGCCTACGACCAGCCTGAGATTGCCGCCGGCGCAGGAACGGTGGGCACGGAACTGCTGGCGCAGGTGCCTGGAGTGGACACCGTCCTGGTGGCGGTGGGCGGCGGCGGGCTCATGGCGGGAATCGCCGCAGCCGTCGAGGGACACGCCAACGTTGTGGCTGTGGAACCTGAGAACGCCCCCACACTCCACAACGCCCTCGTGGCGGGAAAACCCGTGGACGTGCCGGTCTCCGGGGTGGCCGCGGACTCGCTGGGGGCCCGCCGCATCGGCGACATCGGCTTCTCGGTCGCGCTCCGCACCGGCGTCGCAAGCGTCCTGGTGGCGGACGCCGACATTGTTGCCGCCCGCTCGGCGCTCTGGAACGACTACCGGATGGTGGTGGAGCACGGTGCCGCGGCCGCCTATGCCGCCCTCACCAGCGGCGCCTACGTCCCGGGCCCGGACGAGCGGGTTGCCGTGATCCTTTGCGGCGCCAACACGGACCCGGCCGGCCTGTAACACAGGCGGCCGGGTCCCGGCTGACGGCTTTTCCTAGCTGCAGAACTGGCTGTAGGTGCTGCCGGCTTTTTCGTAGCCGGCCTGGAGATCGGCGAGCTTGGCCTCGTCCGGGGTTTCCTTGGCCTGCTCGTCCGTGTACTCGAGGATGGACGCCAGCGCGGGCTTCAGGTCATCCGAGGCGACGGCGTGGATGGGCCGGATCTGGTTGGCCAGGCGGTTCATGCCCGTCTTGCCGGCGTTGTTGGCAGGGCTCGAAACCACTGCCTGGATCCGCTCGCAGGTTTCAGCGGTGGTCAGCTGGTGGGAGGCGGAGCAGGCCGTTGCCGATGCAACGAGGCCGGCGGCGAACAGGACTGTGGCGAATTTCTTCATGGATCCCTCAGTAGGTGATTGACCTTCCGATTGTAAGCAGAATGGGGGCGCAGATGCCTTGGCGCGTCTTCCCGCCGGTACCTAAACTGGCCGTACCATCGTGCGGAGCTGCCGCAGATCGGCCCCGCGCACCAGCCCAATCGAGGAAGCAAAATGCGCCGAACAGTACAACGCCGTGCAGTTACCGGGCTCATCGCTTTGATGGCCCTGATTCTTCCCACCGCGCTTCCGGCCTCCGCAGGGGAGTGGTCCAGAGCAGGCGTCATAACGCTCGACGGCGCCACCTCCGCCGAAGGCATCGCGGCAGGCCGCGGGACTACTTTCTACGCCGGGGAGCTCGAAACCGGGGACATTTATAAGGGCGACATCCGCGACGGGACAGCGACTCTGTTTATCGACGCGCCCAAGGGACGGCTGGCGGCGGGAATGAAATTTGACGCCGGCAGTGGCCTGCTGTTCGTGGCCGGCGGGACAACGGGTAAAGCCTTCGTCTACGACACCAGGACCGGGGAGCCTGCGGGTGCTTTTGCCCTTGGGCCAGGCTTCATTAACGACGTCACCCTTACCCCGGACGGGGCCTGGTTCACCAACTCTGCGGCTGCAGAACTCTACAAGCTGACTGTGAGCCGGGACGGCACGAAGGGGTGGGTGGAGACCCTGACTTTGACCGGTCCTGCTGCGGACGCTGAGGATGCTTTCAACCTCAACGGCATCGCGGCGGCAAAGAACGGACGGGTCCTGATTGTTGCGCACTCCGGGAACGCCTCGCTCTACACAGTCGATCCCGAAACCGGCGCCAGCGCCCTGATTGAAGGCGTGAGCGTGCCCAACGCCGACGGCATCCTGGTCCGCGGCAAGACCCTGTGGGCCGTGCAGAATTTCGCCAACCAGATCAGCCGTTTCCATCTCTCCAACGACCTCTCCTCAGGAACGCTGGAAGAAGTCATCGTGAACGACAACTTCCAGGTTCCAACGACGGCGGCGCTGTTCGGGAACACGCTGGCAGCCGTGAACGCCAAGTTCGACGAACCGGCAGCGGACCTGCATGAAGTGGTCCTGGTCCCGGCCCGGACCTCCGGGCACGACTGACCTTTGACCGCTTGGGTGCCGCTACTTTCCGAGGTACCGGCCGGGGCGGTGGTTCAGCGCGAGGATCAGGTTCAGCAAGGTGGCGCCCACAGCGGACAGGAGCACCATCCAGGGCGAAACGAGGACCAGTGCGGCCAGCACAATAGCCACGTCCAGCACCATCTGCACGTACCCGGCACGCCATTTCAGCTTCTCCTGCAACAGCAGCGCGAGGATGCTGAAGCCGCCCAGGCTCGACTTGTGCCGGAACAGAATGAGCAGCCCGACGCCGGCCAACAGGTTTCCGCCCAGCACACCGTAGACGGGGTCGATGTCCAGCGGGCCCAGCGCCCAGGGGTGCAGGCTGGCCATGGCGGACACCAACGCAATGGCAAGACCGGTCCGCAGGGCGAAGTTCCACCCCTTTTTCCACACGGCCAGGCCGAAGAAGGGCAGGTTCACACCGAAGAAGATCACGCCGAACGGCAGCGGCAGGGTGTAACTCAGCAGCAGCGCCAGGCCTGCTGTCCCGCCGGTCACGGCCTCGCTGGACTTGAGCAGGTACAGGCCGAGGGACGCGGCGAAGGTGCCGGTGAGGATCCCCAGGACATCCTCAAGCAGGGAATGGCGGACGGCCGACGGCGGCGCGGCGGGTGCCGCCGTCGTCAATCCTTGCCCTGTGCCTGTGCCGGTACCTGTGCCTGTGCCAGCCGTGGCCGGGGTGGGAAGGGTGGAGATACTCACTGGGCTGCAAACCGCCCGCGGTCCGACAGGACCGCCAGCACGCGGTCGTTTGTTTTTTTGTCAGCCAGGCTGATCCGGACGCCGTCGTTCACATAGCCGCGGGCCAGGATGTCGGCCGCGGACAAGGCATCCAGCAGCTGCCCGCGCAGTTCGTCGGAGGCGCGCAGCCAGTAGAAGTTCGCCTGGCTGTCCGGCACGTTCCAGCCGGAATCGCGAAGCGCGGCGATGACCCGGGTGCGTTCCGCCGCCACCGCACTGGTGCGGGCCCGGATTTCGTCTTCGGCTGTCAGTGACGCGATTGCCGCTGCCTGGGCCATCCGGTTCACCCCGAATGGAATCGCGGTACGGCGCAGGCCGTCCGCAATGGCGGGCCGGGCGATGGCGTAGCCGATCCGCAGGCCGGCCAGGCCGTACGCCTTGGAAAAAGTCCGGAGGATGCACAGGTTGGGGTAACGCCGGTAGAACTCCAGCGAGTCCACGCCCGGGCCGCGGTGGTATTCGATGTAGGCCTCATCCAGGACCACCAGCACCTGCGGCGGGACGGCGCGAAGGAACTCGTCCAGCTCGTCCGGTTCGATGGACACGCCCGTGGGGTTGTTGGGGGAGCAGAGGATCACCATCCGGGTGCGCCCGCCGACGGCGGCCGCCATTGCCGGGAGGTCGTGCTGTTCGTTGTCCAGCAGCGGGACGCGGACGGGCGTTGCCCCGGCGACATTCACAAGGATGGGATACGCCTCGAAGGAGCGCCAGGCGAACACCACCTCGTCACCGTGGTCGCAGACGGCCGAGATGATCTGCTGCAGCACCCCGGAGCTTCCCGGACCTGCCGCGATCTCGTCGGCGGACACGCCATGGTGGCGCGCGATCGCTTCGCGGGCATCCACCACAGCCATGTTCGGATACCGGTGGATCCGGCCGGCCTCCGCGGCAACCACGTCCACAACGGACGGCAGGGGAGCGAAGTGGCTCTCGTTAGAGGCCAGGGCGGCGGTCAGTTCCGACTCGGCGCTCCTGCCCGCCACATATGCGGGGAGGTCCGCGACGGCGGCACGAAGCGCAGGTGCGGAGGCTTCAGGAAGGGTGCTGGTCATAAAAGCATCGTGGGACAGTCCTGCGCGTATGCGCAACACAGCAGAATCCGGCAGGACAGATCCGGGCATAATGTGGATTCGCAGTGGCAAAATGCTCAGTATGCACCGTATCGACGCCCTCGACGCTGAGATCCTCCTCACACTCGACCAGGACCCGCAGGCCACCGTCCTGTCCCTGTCCCGGACGCTCGGCGTGGCACGGAACACCATCCACGCAAGGCTGCGGCGCCTGGTCAACGACGGCAGCCTGGCCCCCTTCAGCCAGAGGGTCCGGACCGAGGCGCTCGGTCTGCCGCTGGTCGCCTTCATCTCCATCTCCATCAGCCAGTCCGTCAGCGAGGAGGCAACCGCGGCGTTGCGGACCGTCCCGGAAATCATCGAAATGCACGCCACCACCGGCGACGCCGATTTGCTCGCCAAGGTTGCCGCGAAGGATCCGGCCGACCTGCACCGGGTGACCAATGCGATGCTGGCGATTGCCGGCGTCGTACGCACCAGCACGGCGATGTCCCTGGTGGAGGTTATGCCTGCCCGGACCCTGCCGCTGCTTGAAGCCGTGGCCCGCTCAAAGTAGCCCGACGCCCTCCCGCCGGACATGGCGCCGGGAGGTGGATAACCATGCAGGGCACGAAAAAGCTCCTTCCGCCTGGGGGGAGAGGCGGACGGCGCTTTTTCGTGCTGAGCCCGGCCTAGTGCTGGCCGAGGTTCCCGCCGACGGGCGGCAGGCCGCCGTCGGGACGGCGGTCATCCTCGCGGCGCTCGCCCGCGCTCAGGTTCTCGCCTTCCAGCGTTTCGTCCGACTCGCCGGTGGTGTCCACCAGGCCGTTCGTCTGGTCGAAGGCGTGTCCGATCCTGTCATCACCCAGGTCGGCGACCGAACCGGTGGAGCCGGCTGCCGCCGTCGTGCCGGCCGTTGCCGCCGTACCCATGGTGGTGTCGGTTGCCGTAGTGTCCGTTGTCAGCGGAGTAACGGTGGCGGGTTCGGCTGTGGCGGCGGGTGTAACAGTCTCATCGGCAGCAGCGACGGTCTCGTCCTTCTTGCCGCCTGCCGCCATGGCTGCTGCTGCGCCGGCAGCTGCTGCCACGCCGAGTCCTGCCGCGACCTTTCCGGAAATTCCAGCCTTGCCGGAGTCGCCGCGCGAGGCGCCTGCGTCCTCAACGCCGGGCGTGCCCATGGTGGCGCCGGGGTTGACCGTGCCGCGCCAGGCGCCGCTGGCATAGCCTTCATCCTCGATGAATTCCTTGAACCGCTGGAGGTCGGCTTCGGCCTGCCGGTCCACGACGTTGAGCTTGTCGCCGACCTTCTCAACCAGGCCTTCGGGCTCGTACTCAAGCGTCAGGCGGATGGAGGTCTGGCCGCCGCCGACGTCCTCGAAGTCCACAGCGCCTGCGTTCGTGGCGCCTTCGGTGGCTGCCCAGGCAACGCGGCGGTCCGGGACCTGTTCCAAAATCTTCGCTTCCCACTGCCGGCGGACGCCGCCGATCTCGGCCACCCATTCCAGCCGGTCGTCAGTCAGCTGCGTGACGCTCTTGACGCCGCCCATGAAGTGCGGGAATTCCTCGAACTGGGTCCACTGGTTGTAGGCCGTGCTCACCGGTACGTTCACCAGAATGCGTTTTTCCACCTTCGTGCTCATAACGTCTCCTTCGCTGTTGTGACCGGAACTGATGAATTTGTAAAAATCATCAGCATGCTTACCAACATACCTTTTGGGCGCGCACGTTTCCAGAGCGGGTCAGCGGAGGTGGTCGCCGATAAGCGCGAAATTTTGGATGACGGCAATGGTGGCCGGCCGGGGAAGCCCGGATGCCAAACGGATCAGGACGCCTGCGTGGGCGACGGCTCGTCCGGCACGTCAGCCCCCTCCGCCGGGTCCTGCGAATGGGCCCTGATGTCGTCGGTGGGGTCGGCGTCGGGATCGCCCTCGGCGGGAGACTCGGGGTGGACCCGCTCGTTGCGCAATGGATTGTCGGTCATCGCTGCTTGCTCCTCTGGTGGTCCGCGCTTCGGGGACGGCGGTACTGATCATTCAGCGCTCCCGGCTCTGCCCTGTCAAGGCTTCCTGCCGGGGTCCTGAAACTCTGGCCGCGGGCGGGGTTCTGTGCTGGACTGGGTGGTGCAGTGAGCACCACTGCCGCCGGCCCCGCACGGGAGCGGCGGCACCTTTTCCGGAAGAACATGGACGGCCGGCGCTGACCGGCCTTTGGAAGGAACACTCATGGCACCGTTCAAGATCGGGTACTTCGTGGGGAGCCTGGCAACAGGCTCGATCAACCGGGTCCTCTCCAAGGCGTTGATCAAACTCGCGCCGGATGACCTGGAATTCACGGAAATTCCCATCAAGGACCTCCCGCTGTACAGCTACGACTACGACGCCGACTTCCCGCCCGCGGCCCGCGCCCTCAAGGAGGCCATCGAGGGGTCGGACGGCATCCTGTTTGTGTCGCCGGAGTACAACCGCTCAATCCCGGGTGCGCTCAAGAACGCCATCGACTGGGGTTCCCGGCCGTGGGGGTCCAACTCGTTCGCCCGTAAACCCACGGGCATCATCGGCGCTTCGGTGGGCAGCATCGGCACCGCGGTGATGCAGTCCTCGTTCCGCAGTGTCCTGAGCTTCCTGGATGCCCCGCAGCTGAACGCGCCGGAGGCCTACATCCACTACGACGCCGCGGTGTTCGGTGAGGATGGCGAGGTCAAGAACGAGGGAACCGCGAAGTTCCTCCGGCACTACATGGACGAATACTCGGCCTTCGTGGCCCGCGTCCTGGCAGCCAACGCCCCGGGCCACATTGGCGACCTCGAAGTGGACGACGCCAAGCTGACCCGCTGACGCCGCCGGCCAGCAGGGCATGTACGGAGGCCCGCCGTCCCAGCACGGCGGGCCTCCGAGTCTTGAAGGAGCGGTCTCAGTCCAGCGGCAGGGTGACGGTCACGCTGGTTCCGTGGCCGGGGCTGGAATCGATGTCCACGCAACCGCCCGCCTCCCGGACGGCGACCGCCATGAGCCGGAGCCCATAGCCGTGGTGCCGCCCGCAGGTGGCGCGCCGGCTGTCAAAGCCCGTGCCGTCGTCGGCCACTACCAGCCGGATGCCGTGGTCCACGGCGGCGAGCTGGACGGTGAGCCGGGACGCGCCGGAATATTTGTAGGCGTTGCTGAGGGCCTCCCGCGCCGATTGGTACAGGAGGGACGCGCAGTCCGCCGGAATTTCGATACCCCAGTGCGGAGTATCCCAACGGACCGCGGTTCCCCGCTGGCGGAGGGGCCCGGTAAGCCGGTCGATGCAGCCGGCCAGCCCCAAGGTGTGGAAGTCGAGCGGATGCTGGTCCGTCAGCACGCCTCCCACGGTGATGACGTCGTCGTCATAAGCTGTCTCGTTTTTCATGACTTCCTGCTCCCCACAAGCTGGTTGGTCCGATGCCTTCAGCGTGGACCCGCAACTTCAGGGGACGGCAAGGTTTACGTCAAGATCACATCAATTCTGCGCGCGGGGGCCCAGCGGTGCCGGGTCCCGCTGCTTTAGCGGGGGCGATGAAGGGTACGCGTACCGGGACAGGCTTCCGCTGGGGAGGCCGGAAAGCGGGAAAAAGATGCCCTTATGGCTGCAGGCACTGTTGTGGGGCACGGTTGCGGGCGCTGCGCTGGTGCTGGGGGCGGCGCTGTCCTGGCGGTGGTCCCTGCCGTCCAAACTGGTGTCCTCGATCATGTCCTTTGGCGCCGGCGTCCTGATCTCGGCGCTCGCCTTCGAACTCGTCAACGAGGCCGTTGAAGGCGGCGGACTGTGGCCCACCGTCGGCGGCTTCCTGGCCGGTGCCGTGGTGTACGTGGGGGCGAACATGCTGTTGGCCAGGGCCGGAGCCAAACACCGCAAACGGTCAGGCAACCAGCAGCCGTCCGAAAAGGAGGACCCGGGCAGCGGCACGGCCATCGCCGTCGGTGCGTTGCTGGACGGCGTGCCGGAATCGGTGGTTCTGGGCGTTGGGATGCTGGCCGGCGGGGCGGTGAGTCCGGCCATGATGGCGGCGGTGTTCATCTCCAACGTTCCCGAGGGCCTGTCCGGGACGGCCGGGATGAAGAAGGCCGGCCGTAGCGCGGGCTACGTCTTTGGCCTGTGGGGCGGGATCGCCGTGCTCTGCGGTGCCGCCTCGCTGCTCGGGTATGTGGCGCTGGAGAGCGCGCCCGGCAGCCTGGTTGCCTTCATCACCGCAATCGCCGCCGGCGGGATCCTGGCTATGCTGGCCGACACCATGATTCCCGAAGCCTTCGAGGAGCACCACAACCTGACCGGACTCACCGCGTCCGTGGGGTTCCTGGCGGCCTTTACCATCCATCACGTCGGCGGGTAAGCCGGGAACAAAGGCCCTTGTTGGCGCCTGCTGCCCCGCCTAGACTCGCGGCCATGGGAACCCCACAGCCACAAGTCGACGTCCTCACCGAGGATGAATGCTGGAGATACCTGGAATCCGCCTACATCGGCCGGCTGGCTGTTATCAACGGGGCCGTGCCCGAGATCTTCCCCGTGAATTTTGTCCCCGTGGACCGGAGCCTGCTGTTCCGGACCGCGCCCGGCACCAAACTCCGGTCCCTGCTGTCCGGTGCCGCCGTGGCCTTCGAGACGGACGGGCTCAGTACCTACAGCACCGAGGTGTGGAGCGTGGTGGCCAAGGGGATCCCCGAACCCGTCCCCCAGGGCGAAGCCCCCATTGAACTGGCCGACCCGGACCGCGAACCCTGGATGCCCGGGCCCAAGGAACACCTGATCCGGCTCCGCCCCACCGAGGTCAGCGGGCGCCGGTTCGCGGTCCATTCCCGCCTGCGCTGGTGGCCGCCGCTGGATTTCTCCTCTGACTGGGCCTGACGCCGGCTCTGGCCCTTCCGGGCCTGTGGAGCCTGCATTAAGGCGTTGAACGTGTTGGTGCTTTTGCGCCGACAGGTGTGACTGTTCCTGAATGGCCCGCGGCCTGCGCTCAAAGCTCAATAGGGCGCCTTGTGTTTGTGCGTCGAACTTGACCGAAGGCTGCATCTTATTTGCCGCTTCTGTGCCGATTCTTTGCGTTCCTGTTGGAAGACTCAAAACCGCTCATCTTTGGTTTTTGGGAAATTGGGGACGAAATGTGCCACGCATCGCATTTGCTAGTAATAGGCCGATCTTGCAGCCTTCCAATAGCGGCGTAAAAGTGATTACAGTCATAATTCCAGCCCATAATGAAGAAGCGGGAATAGGCGAAACCTTGGTGTCGCTCCGGGGACAAACGGTCATCCCGGACCGGGTAATTGTTGTTGCGGACAACTGCACCGATAGCACGGACCATATCGCGGCCGCTAATGGAGCAGAGGTGGTCCACACAGCAGGCAATACGGACAAAAAGGCGGGTGCCCTGAATTTCGTCCTGGCGGAACTGCTGCCGCAGGCGGAACCCGAGGACATGTTCCTGGTGCAGGACGCAGACTCCCAACTGTCACGCGATTTCATCGAGCGCGCCGTGGGCCACCTGGCGGCGGATACCCGGCTGGGTGCCGTCGGCGGTGTTTTCCGGGGCGGCCGGGGCGGTGGGTTCGTGGGGCACCTGCAGCGCAACGAATACGCCCGGTACGCCCGGGATGTGCGGCGGCTGCACGGCAGGTGCCTGGTGGTCACCGGGACCGCTGCGCTGTTCCGCGCGCGGACGCTCCGGGATGTGGTAGCGGCCCGGCTGGACGGCACGCTGCCGCCAGGCAACGGCAGGGGCGGGGTGTACGACACTTCCGTCCTCACCGAGGACAACGAACTGTCGTTTGCACTGCTCACCTTGAAGTACCGGATCAAATCACCGGCGGACTGCACCCTCGTCACCGAGGTAATGCCCACCTGGCGTGAGCTGTGGGCGCAGCGGTTGCGGTGGAAGCGGGGTGCCGTGGAGAACTGCGTGCAGTACGGGTGGACCCGGGTCACCAGGCCCTACTGGGGACGGCAGTTCCTGTCGGTAATCGGCGTAGCCGTGACCCTCGCCTATGTCAGCACGGTGGCGTTTGCACTGGCCACGGGGGAAGGACTGCACATCCAGCCGTTCTGGCTTGCCGTGACCGGTGTCTTCGTGATCGAGCGTGTAGTGACGGTCCGGCTGCGGGGATGGCGGTACATGCTCGCCGCAGCCACCATGTACGAGCTGGTGATCGACCTGTTCCTGCAGGTGGTCCATGCGAAGGCGTATACAGATGCAGTTTTCAACAAGAAGAAAGCCTGGTAACCCATGTACAACAACCCAGCAGTTCCCGCCGCAGCCGGAGCCGGTTCCGGAACCCTCGCCATGACGGGCGCGGGCGACCTGTTTTGGGTGGCGCTTGCCGCCTTTGCCCTCCTCGCCCTGGGCCTGGCCATTAAGCGGATCGTTCCGGTCCGCGGCGCCAAGTCCTAATCATCCGGCCCCGGGCGCCCGGGCGCTGGCCCTGCGCTGGTCCGGCGCTCAACCTGCGCTGGTCCTGGCCTTGTCCGCGGAACCCTACCTTCAAGGTTCGGTCTTGCGGACAAAGCCGGGATGCGTGCCCCGGGCAGTTGAGGGAACCTCATGTCACCACGCTGACCAGGTTGGAACAGCCGGCTGAGTCGCAGATCTTGTAATTGGTGGTGCTGCTGCCTTTGACAGTGTTGACGTAGCTCCCGGTGTTGGAGATGACCTTCCGGGTACCGCTGATCCACAACGTCACTGTGCTTCCCGTGGCGCCGGACCACTTTAATGTGGTGGAGCTGATGGACTTGGCCTTGCTGGTGGAAGCAGCGAGTTGGATGGCCGGCACCGGTTCCGCCGGTGCCGGGGTAGCAGCCGGCACGAAGGAGAAGTCGCGGATCACCACGTTCTCCGGTCTGACGTGGGCCGGGTCGCCGCCGCCTCCGCCGGTAACCCAGAGGTTGAAGTGGACCTGCTCCTTGGCCGGAACGGGAACGGTGGCGCCTTCGAGGACCGTCCGTTTCAGGAGTGTTCCGCCGTAGCCCTCGCCCGCAAAGGTCTCGAAGGTGATCCGTCCGGGTTCCCACACCATGCGGTGGGTGTTGATCGGGCTGTTAGTCACGTTAAAGACGGTGGTGTTGTTGCCCTCGCCCGGAGGTTTGGTGGCATCGAACCAGTAGCCGTGCCCCTGGGTGACGGGCCAGGATTCGCCGTAGGCCGCACCGCCGCCCCATGCTGACGCTTCGCAAAGATCGATCTCGTTGTAGCCGGGCTCCGCCAACGGGTCGTACGTGAAGAGGCAGCCCCAGACCACTTCCTTCTGCAGGGTGGTGAGGTCCTTTTCCACCGTGGTGCTGTAGGTTCCGTAGCCAAAACCCTGGCGGGTGGACTGGAATTCGGCCCCCACCGGAGCTTCGCCCGTGGGGTTCGTGAGGGACATGGTGACGTGGCCGTTGGCATCCGGGTCGCCGACGTTGGCGGCCGCGAACAGCCTGTTGTACTGCGGGGCACCGCCCCAAAAGCGCTTCTCCCAGTTAAAGCCCTTCCAGCTGAAGTTGCCGGCCGGTCCGGGGTCCGGGTTGAGCGGGGTGGTGTCCGCGGCTTGGGCGGGGGCCACGCTGGCGAGTACGGCAAGGGTGAGTGCCGCGACCATGGCCAGCGGCTTCCCCCAGCGGAGGGAATGGAGGTCAGAAAAGCGAAAACACGTCATGCAACGCCCCTTATCGGTTGCTCCCAGCGAGCAATTTGCGCTCCCGTTGAGCACAGGTTGATCATCAGGCAGGCGCCGCAGAAAAGGCAATAGCCGGAGTCGGGATTTTCCCGGCCGTATTCCTCAGTAAAAGTGCAAAAATCAATCAAGCTCAACAAAAACGCAAGCAAAACCAAAGAGTGGCTATTGGGCTTAATTCCCGGGTAATCTCCTCTTGACGCGTTGATGCGCAATATCGCAGACCATCCGATTGGCTTTCGTCTCCGAACACACCGTGTAAAAGCTTGAGTTGCCGGCACCGGTTTCTTTCCGGCGGCCAGGGACCGTGCGCCTTTTGTTGCGCGGCGGGCGGCAGCCCGGGCGGCAGGCGGTAAGAAGTTTCAGAGTGGGGGAAGCGATGGTTGAGCGCGGCGTTGCCGTGGTGGTCGAGGACGATGACGATGTACGGGCTGCCCTGGCGGAGGTGCTGCAGCAGTCCGGCTTCGCTGTGCACTCAACCTCGTCCGGCTTTGAAGGCGTGGAGGCGGTCCGGATCCATAATCCGGACATCGTGACCATGGACGTCGGGCTTCCGGATTTCGACGGGATTGAAGCCGCCCGGCGGATCAGGATGTTCAGCGATGCCTACCTGATCATTGTGACCGGCCGCGTTGACGAGGCCGATGCCCTGATGGGTTTTGAGGCCGGTGCTGATGATTACCTCACCAAGCCGTTCCGGCCCCGCGAGTTGCGGGCACGGGTCGGCGCGATGCTCCGCAGGCCCCGGACGCTCGGTTCTCTGCCCGCAGTCGCACTGTCACCTGCGGGCAAGAGCGTGCTTCAGGAACAGCAACCGACAACGGACGACGCCGGCGGGCCGGGTTCGTGCCACACCGCGGACGGCGAGGACCAGGCCGGGCAGTGGGCGGCGCCGGGCTGCTGCGACTTCGCCCATAAGGGCCTCACCCTGCACGAGAGCTCCCGGCAGGCTGCCATCAACGGTGTGCCAGTCGATCTGACGCGAACGCAATTCGACATCCTTCTGGTCCTGATGGAGAACGGCAGGGCTGTCCAGACGAAAGCAGACCTGGTCCGCCGGCTCCGCAACGAGCCGTACAGCACCAACTCATACGTCAGCAGCGGCGAAGAGCGTGCGGTGGAGGTGCACCTTGGCAACCTGCGCAAGCGGTTGGGGGACAGTTCCCGGAACCCTCGCTGGGTGGAGACTGTGCGCGGCGTGGGCTACCGGATGACCCAGTAGCCCGAAGCGCGGGCAAAAATAACGGCCCGGAGTCCGGCGCCTTTCAGTGCAGGGGCTGTTAGCGTGGAGGCCCGGCCAATGAAGGAGGAGCCATGACCATCAATTCACCCGATTCACTGCCTGAGGACGAGCCGCAGGAGGTCGCCGCAACAAGAGGCGACGGCGGGATCCCCCAAGGCGGGGACGGCATCGGCATCGCGGCCGACGGCGAACCCAACACTTTCGAACCCGAAGAGGATCCGGACGCTACAGACGAATCCGGAAGCTAGCCGCTTACCCCTCAAGGTTCGCTCAAGATTCCCGAAAGTAAGCGGTTTTTGAAATCTGCCATACCTACCGGCCGGTAGATTTCTACTGTTTCCAGTTCCCCCAAGTTGGAAACACAGAAGCCCCCGTGCTGGAGCGAGACTCGCGCGGGGGCTTCACCTCACTACTCCTGATAACCTTCGGCTCCTTAGCCGCCCTGCCGGCTCACCATTTCGTTAATCCACGACGGCGCAAATGGGGACGTGCAGCCCGGCGGGGTCGGGTAGTCCTTGAGCACCTCGAGGCGCTCGCCGATCTCCAGTGCACGTGCCCGGTAGGCGGGGTGGGTGATGCCGATCTGGGCAAGGCAGGTGTTCATCGCCCACTGCAGCCGGCCAGGAGCGTCCTTCATCTCCGCCTCGATGATGTCCAGCAGCCCCGGCAGGTCCAGGCCGTCCGGCTGTTTGACCACTCTGTCGCTCGTCAAGGCCCAGCCTGCGCCGGCAACCACCGGGTCGGGATCGGCGATCCAGGCCACGCGCAGGTCCTCAGCGTGCGGACTCTTCTTCACCACGTAGTTCACCAGCCAGTCCTGCACCTTCGGGGCCCGGGCCTCCCGCAGCATCGCATCCAACAGGTCCCGCCCGAGCGCCTTGGGACGGCAGACCAGGAGCGCCAGCAGCTTCGCCGCCGTGTCACCGGTTGCCCACAGCTGCAGCGCCAGCTCCTGCTGCGTCTTCAGCCGTTTGGCGATCGCCCGCAGCTGGCCGAGGTTCACCCCGTAGTCGTCACCGTTTTTCTCATTCACCTCACGGGCGCGGGGGTCGTCGAGCGCCGCGAGTTCGGCCAGTAGTGCATCCAGCTGTGTTCCGGGCAGGGCCGTCTCCGCCATGTCAGTCTCCTGTCAGTAAAGCTCTTCGCCAGGGGCTACAGTTCCTGGTCCGCGGCCAGCCGACCGATACTCCACGCGGAGACCTTCCGCAGGTCCACCCGGGTGGCCTGCAGGTGCACGTGCTCCCCGCCGGAGAGCAGCAGCGGGCCAAGGAAATGGACGTACCGGTCATGGGCTTTGCGGGGCGGGTTGGCGCCGGTGTGCGCCGAGTGCTCCCGCCGCTGTTCGTCCGTTTCCTCCTGCAGGGCATCGAGGGCGTCCGCAAGGGCAGGGCTGCCGGGCCGGATCTGGTCGTGCTGCCGCCGGGCCCAGGCTGCCTCGGACACCGCCGAGCCGGAGATGACGGTGCCGTCCGCGACGACGGTGAGCTCGATGGTGGCGTCCGGATCGGCTGAGAGCGGGGCCAGCAGCAGCGCCAGGCGGGGGTCGACGTCGTACCAGGACTGGGCGGCGAGGCGTTCGTGGTGTGCCCTGAAGGTCTCCTCGTGCTCCGTATGCACCCTTGCGACCGTCTCGTGAGCTGCCTCGTCCGCCATGACCTGGCCCCTTCCTGGTTTCCGCGCGTTTGAGTCCCGTCCTACGAGCTTAGGAGCCAATGCTTCCAGCGGGAACCGGGGCTCCTGGTTCAGGTGATTGCCGTGGCGTTGGCGGGCGAGCCGGTGGCTCCGGTGATGTTCAGGGGCTTGATGCTGAGGAACGCGTCCCAGACCCCGGCGGCTCTCAGGTGCCGCGCGAGCGGGCCGAGTTTCCACAGCTCGCCCAGGGGGAGGCCGAGCTTGGCGAGGAGCTGCTGGTGCATCATGCCGTGGTCATTCGGCGCGGAGGAACGGTAGGGGCTGGCGGCCACCGGGGGCAGGCATTCGAACGCGAAGTTGTCCGCCGCCACTACGGCGAACTGGTGGTCCCAGGCCCAGGCGGTGAATTCCTCCGACTGGGCGACGCCGGTGGCCCGCCTGCTGTCCCGCATCTTTTGCTTGTCCTCGGGCGGCAGGGCAAGGAACCACTCGCACCAGCCGGTGTGGAGCATGAGGATGTCGCCCCGGCGGAGCTGCACGGACTGGGCTTCGAGCGCGGCCCGGATCAGGTCAAGACCCAGCGGTTCGCCGGCCTCGTGGTCAATAGGGTCACCCCCGGTGGCCCGGTGGCCGGCCAGGTCAACCAGGACGCCCCGGCCCACAATGGGCTGCTCGGCCCAATCCTGGATGCCGAGCTCGCGGGTGCCTTCCGTCACCAGGCCATCGGGGGTTCCGTTGTAGAAGCCCACGTCGTCCGCCCTGCGGTGCCGGAGCCCGTCGATCTGCGTGGATCCCTGGAGGTAGTAGCCGTCCAGGTAGTCGTCGCGGTGGGCCGGGTGCGAGGAGTAGATGGTGTGCTTGGGTGCGCCGCGCTTCAACGACATGCCGGGGTCGAAGGCGTCCGCCGGGTAGTCGAGCCCGAACACCGTCCCGGTCCGGATGCAGTTCCGTGCCTGGAGGACTGAGTCTTCCGTGATGAACGACGGCGTTCCCCGCTCCGGCTCCGGAAACAGCCCCCAGGAGGTGCCCGCCAGTGCGCCGTCCCGCTGGAGCAGTTCCGCGAATGAAGGGTAGCTGAGCGTCGTCATCGGGTGGAGGCTTCCTGGGGCTGGTCCTGGTTCTGGTGCTTCCGGTAGCTGAGGAGGAAGCCGGCTACCGCGCAGATGGACGCTGCGATGCACATCGGGGTTTTGACGGTGTTGTTGAAGAATCCGAGCCAGGCGCCCTGACCCGCAACCAACGCGAGGGCCTGGCCTGCAACGAACACGATTCCTCCAAGCAGGGACGCTGCGAGGGTGATAACGAAGAGGGCTTCGACAGCCCGCCGGATCGAGTACATGGTGGCTCCTTAGATTGGCAGGACGCCGAGGATGATCAGCACGCCGATGCCCAGCAGCGGCAGCGCGTAATGGGTGAGCAGGCGCGCAAAGGTTTTGATGGGATTCACGTCCGCAATGCCGCACGCGACGTAAAGGGGCGCCCCGCCGGGCGGGACGGCGGCTTCGCAGGAGGAAAAGACCAGGACGGCGACGGCGGCGGTGGTTGCCGGCACACCGGCAGCGACGAGGGTTGCGACGCCGACAGTTCCGACGGCGGCCATCGTCGCCGTCGCGGACAACGGCGCCGCGACGGCGATGACGATCAGCCCGATCAGGATCGCGAGCAGCCACAGGGGCAGGTTCATCTGGTTCAGCAGCGTGGTCATCTGCTGGGGGAGGCCGGTGGCGGCCAAGGCGTTGGCTCCGGCGAAGGCGAAGACCACGGTCACGCCAACGACGCCGAACCGGGGTGCGGAGTCCTGCAGCAGCAACCACCAGGCCCGGCCGCCGCGGGGGAGCAGCTTCCAGCCGAGCAGGGCCCCGGTGATGATGAGGACCACCGGGATCCAGACGATGACGCTGACGGCCTTGGTGATGTCGGCGCCGGTCCAGTCCGAGAGGGCCTCGGCGATGGCGCCGGTTGTGATAACCAGGGGGATGGCGACGACGACGAACAGCAGCAGGGTCGCCCAGCCCCGGCCGAAGGCCGACTGGACGGTAAGCCGGTGTGCGGCGTCCAGCGGAGCCATGCCGCTCTTGCGGATCAGCAGCCAGGTGACGATCAGCCGGTGCAGGAAGCACCACAGCCCGCCGAAGAGCAGCGGAAGGACGAGGTCGTTGACGTTGAGCAGCGGGCCCACGGTCGCGGAGCCGACCAGGACGAACATGGAGGCGCTGAACGGGAAGGTGATGCCCATGCCAGCGTTTCCGGCCACCAGGGTGGCCGCCGCTGGCTTGTCCAGCTTGGATTTTTCCATCCAGGGGATGGTCACGGAGCCCACGGTGGCAGCGATGGCCGCCTGGTTGTGGACCACCCCGCCCAGACCGGCGGACGCCACGGTGGAGACCCATGCGGGGCCACCCTTGACGCCGCCGATCAGGGAGTTGAGCAGGTCGATGAGCCGGTCCAGCACACCGGTCCGGTCCAGGAGGTAGCCCATGAAAACGAAGGCCATGGTGGCGTAGACGATTTCATCGGTAACCGCATCGTAGAGCGCTTCCCAGCCGGTTCCGGCAGCGGCGGCACCGGTGAAGGGGAGCACCGTGAGGAAGCCGAGGATCATGGCTTCGCCGACGCTTCGTTTGGCCACTGTGGTCCATAGCAGGATGACGGCGAGGTAGGCGCCGAGTGCCCAGATGCCGGTCATGCTGCCGCTCCTGAAAGGGTGTGTTGTGCTGGTGACGGGTTCATCGTTGATCCTGTCCTGATTGTGCCTGACGCAGGGGTCAGCGCAAGGCTTCTGCCGGTGCCGCGGCGATCCGGGTGAGGGCTGCGGCGGACGCGGTGGTCATCTCTGCGGGGACGCCCAGGTCCGAGGTCAGGTAGATGGCAGTGTCTTCCATCTCCTTGGACCGCCGCTGCGCGTGCTTGGCGGTGCCGACGAGGAACCTGTCGATCACGGCCTGCCCGTCGCCGGCGAGTTGGCGGGCAATCTGGCCGCGGATCCAGTCCTCGAGTCCGGCCGCCCGGCCGGCGGTCACGGCTTCCACCACCACCGAGGCCAGTCCCTTCATCAGGACACTGCGGAGGAGCTTGTGCGCCATTGCCGCCCCCGGCCCGCCGTCGGCAATCTCAACTGCTGCGCCGATCGGAGCCAGCAGGTCGGCAACCGCCTGGGCGCCGGGACCGCTCACCATCAGCGGGGTCTTGGCGCCTTGGATAGGGACGGGGCCGAGGATGGCGACGTCGGCGAAGCTGGCTTTGCTGGGCAACTGTCCCAGTTCCCGCATCACCTGGGGTGAGGAGGAGGTGAAGTCGGCGTAGCAGCTGCCGTCCGGCAGCACGGGCAGGCACTCCTGGGCCACTGCCCGTGCCGCGGCCGCGCCGGTCATCACGAGGACAATGTCGGCTCCGGCGCAGGCCTCGGCTGCCGTTGCGGCCCGGGTTACCCCGGCGGGGGTGGTGGGGGCGACGGGATCAAACCCCGTTACGTCGTGGCCGGCGGCGACGAGGGCCGTGGCGTAGGTTGCTCCGGCTTCGCCGAGGCCGATGACGGTGCACGCAGTCATGGATCTTAGGTCTTCCTGGTTAGTGGCGGTCCGCGATGATTGCGGCCCGGCGGTTGGTTTCGTCGGCGAACACGGCTTCAGCCGCATCAGCCACCTTTTCTGCAAGCTCGCGGGGGACAACGACAACGCCGTCCGAGTCGCCGACGATGACGTCGCCGGGCAGGACGGGTACTCCGCCGAACGCGACGGCCGTGCTGAGGCGGAAGGGACCGTCCTTGTAGGGGCCGGCGGGGCTGGTGGCGCGGGCGAAGACCGGCATTCCGATTTCGCCGAGCGTTTCGGCGTCCCTTGCAGCGCCGTCGAGCGCGAAGCCGGCGATTCCGGCGCTGATGGCGCGTTCGCCGATAAGTTCACCCAGCAAGGCACGGGATTCGTCCCCGCCGCCGGCGACGACGATGACGTCGCCGGGGCGGGCGAGCTTCAGGGCCTGGTGGATGCCCTTGTTGTCCCCCGGACGGGTCCAGACCGTGAAGGCCGGGCCGGCGAGGCGGGCGCCGGGCCAGACCGCCTGGATGGCGGAATCCGCCACGCCCAGCCTGTCCATGGCGTCGCCGATGTTGGCTGCCGGCAGTTTGCCGAGCCGTTCGATGACGTTCCGGGAAGGGCGGGGAAAGTCGGCGCCGGTATCTTCAAGGACTGGAGTTGTCATGAGGGGTGTTTCCGTTCTGGTTGTGTCGGGAAATTCAGTCTTTTTTCTGGACCAGCGGCAGGACCTTCTTGAAGTCCTCTTCCTGGCCTGCCCAGAACTGCTTGTAGTCGTCGCCGTTGAGGTAGCTGGTCTGCAGGCCGAGGTCTTCCATCTTCTTGACGACGGAGGGGTCCTCGATCGCCTTCTGGAGTGCCGCTTCCAGCTTGTCGGCGACGGCATCGGGCAGGCCGGCGGGTGCAGAGTAGCCACGTGCGGTGCCGGCAATCAGGTCATAGCCGGATTCCTTGAACGTGGGAACGTCAGGCAGGGAGGGAGCACGTTCTTCGGACATAACGCCGAGCACGCGTGCCTTGCCCTGCTTGGTCAGGTCATTGACGTCGCTGACGTTGGCCACAAGGACGTCGACGTGCTTTCCAAGGAAAGCGGTGGTGGCCTGTGACGCGCCCTCGGAGAAGTGGACCGGCGCGAATTCGGAGCCGGTAGCTTCCTGGATCTGGGCCAGGGCGAAGTGCTCGCCGGTCTGCAGGCCGGTGGTGCTGGCGGTCATGGACTTCGGGTTGGCCTTGGCGGCGTCCAGGAGGTCCTTCAGCGTCTGGTAGGGGCTGTCGGGCTGGACGGCGATGACCGCGGGGTCGATGACCTGCCGGCCCAGGGGCTGGAAGCTTTCGCGGGTGTACTTTGCTCCGCGGCTGGGGTCCAGGGGGGACACGACGACGGACGGGGAACCGGTGGCGCCGATGGTGTAGCCGTCGGGCTTGCTGCTGGTCAGCTGGGTGTAGCCGATCTGGCCGCCGGCGCCCGGCTTGTTGACGACCTCAACATTGGTGCCGAGTTCCTTTTCCAGGACCGGCTGGATCAGCCGGGCGGCCGTGTCCACTGCTCCGCCGGAGGCGAAGGCAACGACGAGCTCTATGGACTTGCCCTTTTTAGGAAAGTCGCTCGCACCGGCGGTGTTGGAGGATCCGGCGTTGGCGCCGCAGCCGGTCAGGGCGATCAGGGATGCGACTGTGACAGCTGCGGCAATGCGTTTGCGTGACAAGGTTCTTCTCCTTTGAAGTGAATGCCGGCCAACGGGGATTGTTCAGCCGGCGATGGGGATTATGGGTAGGGGTTTAGGTTTCCGGGTCTTCGTTCAGGGCCTTCGGCTTACGCAGCTTGAGCAGCGGGCTGAAAACGATCAGGAGTCCCAGCCCGATCAGGACAGCGGAGATCGGGCGGCTGGCGAAGATGCTGAAGTCGCCCTGGGAGATTTCGAGGGACTCCCGGAGGGAGCGTTCCATGAGGGGGCCCAGGACCAGGGTCAGCACCATCGGGGCCAACGGGATGTCAAGGTGCCGCAGGGCCAGGCCAAGCAGGCCGAAGCCGATCATCACGAAGACATCGAAGACGGTGAAGTTGATCGTGTAGGCGCCGATCACCATAAAGAGCAAAATCAGGGCTGTCAGGATCGTCGACGGAACGCGGAGGATGGAGGTCCAAAGACCCACCAGCGGAACGTTCAGCACGAGCAGGATCAGGTTCCCGATGAAGAGGCTGGCGATGATGGCCCAGGCGATTTCGGAGTTCTCGGTGAAGAGGGTGGGTCCCGGCGTGAGGCCCTGCTGCAGGAAGGCGCCCATGAGCACGGCGATGGTCGGTGATGCGGGGATGCCCAGGGTGAACAGCGGGATCAGGGCGGCGTTCGCGTGGGAGTTGTTGGCTGTCTCGGGACCGGCCACGCCTTCGATGGCACCCTTGCCGAGTTCGTTGCGGTGGCGGGAGAACTTCTTTTCCGCGCCGTAGGCGAGCAGGGACGACACGGAACCGGTCATGCCGGGGATGAGGCCCAGTCCGAAGCCAATGCCGGTGCCGCGGGCCATGGCGGGGGCACTGCGCCGCCACTCCTTGCCGGTGGGAAGCAGTGAGCGCAGGTTGGGTGCATGCACCGTCGCGGGCTGGTCGCCCTTACGGTAGGACAGGAGTTCGGACAGGCCGAAGACACCCACGATCACGGCGACAAAGCTGACGCCGTCCAGGAGGCGGTCCATGCCGAACGTGAAACGCGGGGCCCCGGCGACGGGGTCAATGCCCACCATGGAGATCAGCAGGCCCAGGGCCCCCGAGATGACCGCCTTGACCATGGACTTTCCCGCGAGGGCGACGAGCAGGGAGATGCCAACCACCATGAGTGCGAAGAATTCCGGCGGTCCGACCAGCAGGCCCAGTTCCCCGAGGGGTTTGGCGGCAGCCACCAGGCCGATGGTTGCCACGGTTCCGCCCACAAACGATCCGACGGCGGCAATGGTCAAGGCCGCGCCGGCCTTGCCGATCTTGGTCATCGCATAGCCGTCGATGGTGGTGATGGCCGAGGCAGCCTCACCGGGAGTGTTCAGCAGGACGCTGGTGATGGTTCCCCCGTAGGCGGTGCCGTAGAAGATGGCACACAGCATGATGATGGCGCCGGTGGCGTCCATGTTCAGTGTCAGCGGAATCAGGAGGGCCACGCCCGCGACGGGTCCAATGCCGGGCAGGACGCCGATGACGGTGCCCAAAAGGCAGCCGAGGAAGGCGAACAGAAGGTTCTGCCAGGTCATGGCGGCGGCAAAACCGCCAATCAGGTCGTTGAAAATATCCACGTCTAGAGTCCGATCGTGTTCAGCAGGGGGAAGGCAGACACCGGCAGCGCGACGTTCAGGCCGTAGTTGAAGGCGTAGAACGCCCCGAAGCTTCCGGCCACAGCGATGATGAGCGAGGAAATCCAGGTCCTGCGGCCCCGGACCTTCAGGTGGTACATGAGGAACAGGAACATACTCAGCTGGAAGCCGATCAGGTCCATGACTGCCGCGAGGATTACGAGGCTGACCACAACCTCGATCACCAGGCGCCGGTCCACACCCCGTGGTGACTCACTGGGGTTGCGCAGTTCCTGCAGCAACCACACGGCTGACATCGAGACGAGCAGCACGCCCATCGCGAAGGGGAACATTCCCGGGCCGGGGCCCAGCGACGTCCACAGGCCCAGGCCGAGGGAGTCGACCAGAACGTAGACGCCGACGGCGGCAAACGCGCCGATCCCGACGAGGACTGAGGGAGCGACCCGGGCTGAGCGCTTCGTCATTACTGACTCCGTTGTCATGGTTTCCTTCAAGGTTTCTTACATAGAGTGAAAGCTTATTCCAGCTAGAAAAATAGTGACAGCAACCACATGTGATGTCAAGCGCAAGGATGTTACATAGAATGAAAGAATGGCAATCACTAAAAAGGCTGAGGCCTCCGCCGAGGACGGCGCGAAAGCAACGAACATGCGCTCCCTCTCCAGGGCAATGGAGGTGTTCGCGGAACTGCAGCGTGCAGAGCGGCCCCAGCGGCTCAGCGACCTGGCGCGGGCCTGCGGGATGAGTCTCCCCACCACGCTGCGCATCCTGCGGGTGCTTCAGGACTTCGGCATGGTGAGCCAAACGGACAAGTCGTACCGGATCGGGCCCGCTGTGCTTCCGGCCGCGAAGAGCTTTCTGGAGAATGACCCGCTCGTGGTTGCCTCCCGCCCCGTCCTGCAGCAGCTCGCCTCGCAGACCGGGCTCACGGCGTCGCTGTACACCAGACTGGGCTTCGAACGGCTCGTCCTGGCAAGGCTTGACGGCAAGGCGCCCCTCCGCTACGACCTTCCCCTGGGTAAACGTCTGCCGCTGACGGCGGGTGCGGCAGGCAAGATCCTGATCGCCTCGGAGCCTGAGGAGGTGCTGGAACAAATTGTGGCGGCAGCTATCGCAGCCGGCCATGAAAACAGCACCTTCACGTTGGAGGAGCTGCGCTCCCGGCTCCCGGAGGACGGTGCCGGGTACTCCTACTCCGCGGACGAGCGCGCGAACGGCGTCCTGTCGGTCGCCGTCGCGGTACCGAACCGGGGCGGCAAGCCGACTGAATCCATTTCGCTGACCAGTCCCATAGAAGTGGCAACTGAAGACTCGCTCAAGGCGTGCGTCCCTGAACTGAAGCGGGCTGCCGGCCGGCTTTCCGAGCTGCTGGAGGGCTCGGTGTACTAGGGCGCTGCCTTTCCCTGGCGGTTTCCTTGCCCTCGTAACAACGCCAAAGGTTCGTTGACAAGCACTCCTGCTTCTGCCAGCATTTCAGCAGTCGTAAGACTATTTCATTCTGTGTAATAGTACGTTTCGCTTGACGATGGAGTCGCCAGTGGCCAACCCCCTTTCCTTGTCCCACCGCCCCAGTGCCGCCGGCACCCGCGCTGCCATGGCGGTGGTGAAGTGACGCTGGCACTGAAAGCCGAAGGCCCGTCCAAGGTCGCCGGCCAGGAATTGAAGTCCGCAGGCCACGTCATCGTGGATACCCTGGTGTCGCACGGCATCCGGCGGGCCCACGTTGTCCCGGGGGAGAGCTTCCTCGATGTCCTGGACGGCCTTCACGGTTCGAGCATCGAGACCATCGTCTGCCGGCACGAGGGCGGCGCCACGTACATGGCCGAAGCCGACGGCAAGATGAACCAGCTGCCCGGAATCGCCATGGTCACGCGAGGGCCTGGAGCTGCGAATGCCCACGTCGGGCTGCACACGGCCTGGCAGGATTCCACTCCGATGGTGCTGTTCGTGGGGCTGATTCCGTTCGCCCACCGGGACCGGGAGGCTTTCCAGGAGTTCGACATCAAGGCGTGGTTCGATACGGGCGCCAAGCGCGTGATGGTCCTGGACCACGCCGAACGCGCTTCCGAAATCGTCGCCGAAGCATTGTTTGCGGCCATGAACGGCCGTCCCGGCCCCGTTGTCGTCGGCCTGCCGGAGGATGTCATCCGGCAGCAGATTCCGGCCGAACTCCATCCCCCGATTCCCGTGGCCACCGGAGGCATGACGGCAACGGACTCGGACGCCCTGGCGGCGGCCCTTGCCGCGTCGACCAAGCCATTGTTCGTTACGGGCGGGAACGACTGGACCCAGGAGGGCGCCGACAAACTGACAGCCTGGCTGGAAAAGCACCACATCCCCGCTGCGGCCGAGTGGCGCACCGAAGGTACCGTGCCGTTCAACTCACCCTCTTACGTGGGCCCGATCGGTTACGGCCGACCCCGGCCTACCTATGACCTGCTGGAAGAAACGGACTTGCTGGTCTTCGTGGGCACCGTCCCGGGTGATGTCATCACGGACGGTTTCCTCTGCCGCCAGGACTGGAGCAAGAAGAACTTCCTGGTCACCATCGACCCGTCCCTGCGGGGCCGGTCCGGCCCCGTCTCCTACCAGATCGTGGCCAAGCCCGACGTTTTCGTCCGCGACCTGGCCAAGATTGAGCTTCCCGTCAAGGAAGAATGGAAGGCCTGGACGGCTCGGATGCGCGGCGAACAGGTTGCCTTCGCCGCACTCCCGGCCGCGTCGCCGTCGGACGGCCCTGCACGCATGGATACCCTGATGGCCAACCTCGTGCCCACCCTGCCCGAGGACGCGATGGTCACCCTCGGCGCGGGCGAGCACACCAACTGGGCCCACCGCTATTTCCCCACGCAGCGCTACGCGTCCATGATCAGCGCCCGCAACGGATCCATGGGCTACTCCGTCCCCTCCGCCGTCGCCGCTTCTTTGGAGTACCCCGGCCGGCGCGTAGTGACCATCGCCGGTGATGGCGAATTCCTTATGAACGGCCAGGAACTGGCAACCGCCGCGCAGTACGGTGCCACGCCCTTGGTGATCGTGATGGACAACCAGGAGTACGGCACCATCCGCACGCACCAGGAACGCCACTACCCGCAGCGGGTCTCCGGGACGCAGTTGAAGAACCCGGAGTTCGCGCTGATGGCCCAGGCCTTCGGCGGCTTCGGTATCAAAGTCGAACGCGACGCTGACGTTCCGGCCGCGATCGACGCGGCACTCCGGGCCATCGACGAGGACAAGGTGTTCGCCCTCATCCACCTCGTCGTCGAACAGCGCGTCAAAGCCTACTAACCCCCAACCCGGATGGTTGAGCTTGTCGAAACCGCTTTTCGACGCGCTCAACCACGGGCCCACAGACTCTTTAGGAGCACCATGACGATTTCTGAGATGTCCCCTGACATTACATCTGAGCGCGAAGCCGCGCTTATCGCCTCCGTCCCCACCGGCCTGCTGATCAATGGCGAGTGGGTGGACGCGTCCGACGGCGGCACGTTCGATGTGCACGATCCCGCCTCCGGGCAGGTCCTCGCCACCCTCGCCTCGGCCACGAGCGAGGACGCGCTCGCCGCGCTGGATGCGGCTGACGCCGCCCAGGCGTCCTGGGCACGGACTGCACCGCGGGTGCGGGCGGAGATCCTTCGCCGGGCTTTTGACCTGGTCACCGAGCGGGCCGAAGATTTTGCCCTGTTGATGACTCTGGAGATGGGCAAGCCGCTGGCCGAGGCCAGGGGTGAGGTCACCTACGGGGCGGAGTTCCTGCGCTGGTTCTCGGAGGAGACCGTCCGCGACTACGGCCGCTACCTGACTTCTCCTGAGGGGCAGAACAAGATCCTGGTCCAGCACAAGCCGGTTGGGCCGTGCCTGCTGATCACGCCCTGGAATTTCCCGCTCGCGATGGCCACCCGCAAGGTCGCCCCCGCCGTCGCGGCCGGCTGCACCATGGTGCTGAAGCCCGCGAAGCTGACCCCGCTGACGGCTCAGTACTTTGCGCAGACCATGATGGATGCGGGCCTGCCCGCCGGGGTCCTGAACGTTGTCTCCTCCGCTTCGGCGTCGGGTGTGTCCGGGCCGTTGCTGAAGGATTCCCGGTTGCGGAAGGTCTCGTTCACCGGGTCCACCCCGGTGGGGAAACGCCTGATGGCCGATGCCGCGCAGAACGTCCTGCGCACCTCGATGGAGCTGGGCGGGAACGCACCGTTCATCGTGTTCGAGGACGCCGACGTTGACGCCGCGGTTGAGGGGGCGATGGCGGCCAAGATGCGGAACATGGGCGAGGCCTGCACCGCGGCCAACCGGTTCCTCGTCCATGAATCCGTCGCGCGGGAGTTCACCCGGAAGTTCGCTGCCGCGATGGGCGCCCTCACCACCGGCCGGGGCACCGATCCTGCGACTAAGGTCGGGCCCCTCATTGACGGCGGTGCCCGGGACGATGTGCACGCTCTCGTGGCCGCCGCCGTGGACGCCGGGGCGGTGGCCGTCACCGGCGGTGCGCCGGTGGACGGGCCGGGGTACTTCTACCAGCCCACCGTCCTCGCCGACGTCCCCAATGACGCGGCGATCCTGGGACAGGAAATCTTCGGACCCGTCGCCCCCGTCACCACCTTCAGCACCGAAGACCAAGCCATCAAACTGGCCAACGCTTCGGAGTACGGGCTCGCGTCCTACCTCTACAGCAAGGATTTCAACCGGCTCCTGCGGGTGGCCGAGCAGATCGAGTTCGGCATGGTCGGGTTCAACGCCGGCGTCATCTCCAACGCCGCAGCACCCTTCGGTGGCGTCAAACAGTCCGGCCTCGGACGCGAAGGCGGCAGTGAAGGCATCGCCGAATACACCACCACCCAATACATCGGCATCGCCGACCCCTACGCCGGCTGACGACTGCCCACACGGGCCCACTTATACGGCGGGAACCCCTTAGAACCGGGGGTTCCCGGCGTCGCAGGTGCCCTAAAACTGGGCTGGTGTGGATACCGGCGGCGGCGCCATAGCTCCGCGGCTCGATGAACGTAACAATGGTTCGCCCGATTTCCCGGGGTTTGCGGAGTGCCCGATAATCAGAAGCGGACCCTGGCACCTCTGCCGCTTCTCCACTTTTTCGCATTTCTGCGTCCCACGCTGGCGTGGACGCCTTCTAACTTCGGGACACTTCTTCATGGACGGATCAAGCTTCGTAGCGCTCTTCCTGGCCGGAAAAGACGACACTGCAACAAGTGCACTGCCGCACGCCCCCCGGAGGGTCAAGCCGCGCAAGCCGCAGCTGTCCAAGTGGGACGTCCGCCGGGGCCGCCCTGGCCAGCATGCTGCACCGCCTCGCGTGGGCCATCGAACCGGATACACGAAGCATGTTCTGACCACCCAGGGTAGGAGAGCCGCCAAGCGCTCCTGCCCTGCGTGGTGAAATGCTTTTACGCGCGGGAGCCGCTAAGGGATTCCTCCAACGCCGCCTGACCTGCCGGCTCTCCAGAGACAATGCGCCCCGCCTTGATAACCGTCCGCGTCCGGCTCTCATCCCAAAGCACTGACGGCTCGTCGAAGGGATTGCCGTCCAGTATCACCAAGTCCGCACAGGCCCCTTCCGCGATCCGTCCGAGGTCTTCCCGCCGCAGGAGTGCCGCGTTCGTCGACGTCGCCGAGCGGAGTGCGTCGTGGTCCCCGGACTTCCTACGAAGGCGCCCTCCGGCCGTTGGGCTCTTGCGCAATATCTTCTCCCTGGAGGGGAAACAGGCCATCCAAGTTAGCGATAAATCAGCAGCCTTATCAAGGCTGCTTCTGACGTACGCCGGTTAAAAAGCGCCAGCTTTCGGGCATTTTCGCCTCAAAACTACCAAGAGCCACATCTTCAACAGATTTTTCTAAACCTCTTGATAGTGCGCTAACTCAGCGTGTAAGTTAGCTCACAGCCCCAAAGGTGGGGTGATCACGAACACAAGGGAGTGTTGTTCATGCGGAGAACTGCAACTGGAATTCGTCGGAACAAAAAACTCGGCAAGGCAGCTCTGTGCGCTTCTGTGCTGACGGTCGCCATGTTTGGGCTGGCTGGCTGCAAGGGCAGCGCCAGTGCGGACAACGCGGAGGAGAAGGCAAGCGGTAAGGGGCTGGTCATCGGCTGGAGCCAGCGCGGCATCAGCGGCAGTGACTGGTGGAAGACCCTTGTCGAGGGCGGCCAGGCTGAAGCGGGCAAGATCGGGGCGCGCCTCGAGTTGCTTGATGCAAATGGTGATACCGTCCGGCAGAACGCTGACGTTCAGACCCTCATCACAAAGGGCGTGGACGTGGTGATCATGAACCCCAACGACCCACTTGGCGTCGGACCCTCGGTTCAAGCCCTGAAGGATGCCGGTATACCGGTCGTCACCGTCAACTCAAGCCTGGACAAGTCCCTGGTCCCGGACATGTTCTGCTACGTGGCTGAGGATCAGGAGCACACCGGCTCTCTCGCCGGCGAAGCCGCAGCTCAGAAAGCCCTCGAGAAGTACGGCGACAAGGGCGAAATCAAGCTCGTGGGTATCGGCGGCTTTCCGGGAGACGTGCTGAGCGACCTCCGGTTCAACGGTTTTATGACGGGCTGGAACCGCGTCATGGACAAGCACCCGGGAGTCACCACCGTAAAGCTCGATACGAAGTACGGGGAATGGAAGCCCGACAAAGCGCTCGCCCCGATCCGGGACGTTGCCACCGCAAACCGGGACCTCAAGGTCATCTACAGCATGAGCGACGTCATGCACGGCGGCATTGTCCAGGGCCTGCAGCAGGCCGGTCTCTGGGGTGACGGGATCCTCATGGCCAGCTACGACGGCGGCATGGGAGCAATCAAGGAAATGGTCGAAGACCCGAAGGGCCCGTTGCAGGCTGATGCTTCCAACCAGCCGTGGGACCAGGGCGAGGCCGCAGTGCAGATGGCACTGGCTGCCTTCAATGGCGACCAGTCGCAGTGCCCGGACAAGACCAACTACATCGACACGACGGTGATCACGCCCGCCGAGGCGCCGGAATACTACGTCCCCACGGACACCTACGTCCGTGCAAAAGACTGAGCTCCCTGACCGGCGCCGCCCTGTGGCCGGCCGATCCACCCAGAGCCCTATATAAGGAGCATGATGCTCGCCCATAATCCGGTCTCGCCTTCCACCGCAGCGGCGGAGACGGCACGAGACATCCACGACGGCGCTTCGGAGCTGCGGCTCGATGGCGTCACCAAGTCCTATCCCGGCGTGCAGGCGCTGAAGGGCGTAAGCTTCAGCGTCGCCCGCGGATCCATCCATGCACTTGCCGGGCAGAACGGCGCAGGCAAGTCGACGCTCGTGAAAATCCTCTCCGGAGCGGAATCCCCGGACGGCGGAAACATCCGCCTCGGCGGCGAGCTTCAGCGCTTCCGTGACCCCATGGACGCCCAGCGCGCCGGGATCCACACCATCTACCAGGAACTCTCGCTCGTGCCGTCCCTCTCGGTTGCTGAGAATATTTTCCTCGGCCAACTGCCCAAACGGGCGGGGGCCTCTGTCGACTGGCAGCGTATGCAGTCCGAAGCCCGGACCGCACTCGACCGGGTGGGCTTCGACCTCGATGTGCGCCGCCCCGTAGCAAGTTACTCCACCGCAGAGCAACAGGCGGTCGAGTTGGCCAAGGCCTTGCACAAGGACGCCCGGGTCCTGCTCCTGGACGAACCCACCTCCACGTTGCCCCTGCCCGATGTCGAGCGGCTGTTCACCGTTCTCCGCTCGCTGTCCGACCAGGGCGTGACACTGCTGTACATTTCACACCGCATGGACGAGCTCTTCTCGCTCTGCGACGCAGTGACAGTGCTGCGCGACGGCGTGAACGCCGCGGATCTGAAGACAGCAAACTCCAAGCCTGCCGACGTCGTCACGGCAATGGTCGGGAAGAGCCTCGAAGGGTCCATTGCTGATGCAGCCCTCCGCGGGGAACGCTCGCCCAGCCTGGGCGCCGGACCCCGGGAGCGGGTCATCCTTTCCGCCCGCGACCTCTCCGAGCAGGGGTACGTGGACAAAGTATCGTTCGAGCTGCGTGAAGGCGAGGTCCTCGGCATCTCGGGACTCATCGGCAGCGGCCAGTCAGAACTGGCCGGCCTCATCGCAGGTGCGCGGAAGCGGACTTCCGGGGAGATCCGCGTCGATGGGAAAGCAGTGGACTTCCGTGCCCCCCGCGACGCGATCCGTCGCGGGATCGGGCTGCTGCCGCAGGACCGCAAGGCAGCGGGCTTTATCCCGGACATGGGCGTCGCCGGCAACATCACGCTGGCCAGCCTGCCGCAATTCAGCCGGCTGAGCGTGATCCAGTCCCGCCGGGAGCGCGGCGTGGCTACGGACATGGTGGCCCGGCTTGGCATGAAGGTATCCGGGGTGCACCAGCCACTCAAGACGCTGAGCGGCGGAACCCAGCAAAAGGCCATCCTGGCCCGCTGGCTTGTCCGCCAGTCACGAATCCTCGTGTGCGACGAACCCACCCGCGGCGTGGATGTCGGGGCGAAGGAAGACATGTACGAGCTCATCCGTGAGTTCGCCCAGGCCGGAGGAACGGTGGTGGTGGCGAGCTCTGAGATCACGGAGGCGATGATGTGCGACCGCGTCCTCGTAATGGCGCGCGGCCAAGTCGTCGCCGAACTCGACCATGACGACATCGATCCCTCAGGCAACGCCATCCTTGAGCGCTTCGCCTGACGGCCCCCTCGACCAGTTTCTATTCAGGAGAACAACCATGTCCCGGACCCTGTCGCCCCTGCCCCAAACAAGCGGCGCCCCCTCCACCTCCCCATCCGCCAGCATCGGCTCCCGCCTGCGGGGCAGCGCCCTCCGCGCCCTGCCGAAGAGCTACCTCATCCTTGTGCTCCTTGCGATCATCGCTGTGGGCTATTACGTCTCCGACGACTTCCTCACGTTCCGCAACGCTGAAAATGTGATCACAGCCGCCTCGATCGTCGTCGTGCTGGCCATCGGCCAATACTTCGTCATCCTGACGGGCGGCATCGACCTCTCCGTGGGGTCGATCCTGGCTATGTCCACGGTAATCACGGCACTGACCTTGCAGTCCGGAATGCCCGCCGGTGCGTCAGTCGTGTTCGTGCTTGCCTGCTGCGCTGCCGCCGGACTGATCAACGGCGTCCTCATCGTCTGGTTGAACATTCCCCCGTTCATTGCGACGCTCGCCATGATGAGCGCCGTAAAGGGCTTCAGCTACATCATCCAGTCAACAAGCCTGATCGAAATCAAGGACCAGTGGATCATTGAGGCTTTCTCCCGCGGCAGCTTCCTCGGCATCCGCAACCCGGTCCTGATCTTCATCATCGTTGCCCTGGTTGCCGCGCTCGTGGCCAAATACACCACCTTCGGCCGCTCGCTCTATGCAATCGGCGGCAACCCTGAAGCCTCACGGCTCTCGGGCCTGCCGGTGGCACGGAACCTGATCATCACGTACACAATCTCCGGCGTGCTCGCCGGCCTGGCAGGCCTTGTCGCCGCAGCACAGTTGAGGCAGGGAAGCTCCCTCATCGGCGTAGGTTACGAACTCGACGCCATCGCAGCCGTTGTGGTGGGCGGCGCCTCCCTCATGGGCGGCAAGGGCGATCCCCTGAACGCGGTGATCGGCGTGTTCATCCTGACCACCATCATCAACATCATGAACCTCGTTGGGATCTCCTCGGAGCCGCAGCTGGTCATCAAGGGCGGCGTGATCATCCTGGCCGTCTTCCTCTCCAGCGCAGGCGGTGTCCAGAGGATCTCCGCGTTCTTCTCGAAACATTTCCGGCGCACCCAGACCGCTTAACCGTCTACCCATCGTCAACCCTTCAGCTTCAGAAAGCAGGAATCATGTCCATTCGCCCCTTCGGCCGCACCGGCCTGGCCGTCTCTGAGATCTGTGTCGGTACCAGTGCGCTCGGCAGCTTTCCCGCCCAGTACGGTTACGAGGTCGATGAAGATACCGCCGTCGCCACCATCCACCGCGTCTTTGACGGACCCTTCACGTTCATCGACACGTCGAATGAATACGGCGGCGGTGCAAGTGAAGAACGGATCGGCCGGGCCATCGCCGAGCGCGGCGGCATCCCCGAGGGATACGTCGTCGCCACCAAGGTCGATCCGCTTCCCGGCAGCACCGACTTCTCGGGGGACCGCGTCCGCCGGTCAGTAGAGGAGAGCCTTGAGCGACTCGGGCTCGATAAACTCCAGCTCGTCTACCTGCACGACCCCGAGAAGATCTCTTTCGAGGAGGGGGTAGCCAAGGGAGGCCCGCTGGAAGCCCTCACCGAACTCCGGGATCAGGGTGTTATCCAGTACCTGGGCGTCGCGGGGGGCCCAATCGATCTGGAGCTGCAGTACCTTGCGACGGACGCATTCGATGCCGTCATCAGCCACAACCGCTACACCCTCGTTGAACAGACCGCAGAGCCGCTCCTGGAGGACGCGGCCCGCCGCGGAGTCGCCTTCGTCAACGCCGCCCCGTTCGGCGGCGGGATGCTCGTCAAAGGACCCAAGGCCGTCCCGCGGTACTGCTACGCCCCGGTGGACCAGGCGACGATCGACAGGGTCCTGCGCATGGAAGAACTGTGCGGGCAGCACGGCGTCCCGCTCGCCGCAGCTGCCCTGCAGTTCTCGGTACGGGATGACCGTGTTGCGTCCACGATCGTCGGAATGTCCCAGCCCAGCCGGGTCGAGGAAACCCTCCGGCTGCTCAACCATGACATCCCCGAGGAACTCTGGGACCAGCTCCTGCCCCTTGCCCGCGAGGGCCGCAACGGCATTGAAGCCGTGACGGTCTGACCGCCAGGGCGCGAAGCAGCGAATTTACGAAAGGAAACAAGCAATGACCAGGAAGAAGCAGCCTGAGCCGGTTGATGTCGTCATCGTCGGCGCAGGCGCGGGCGGGGCAACCGCGGCGAAGGTGCTGTCGGAGGCCGGCCTGAAGGTGGTGGGCCTCGAGCGTGGGCCGTGGCTGAAGCCCGAGCACGCCTCGGGAGACGAGCTCAAGTTCCTCAACCGGAATTTCATCTGGCAGGATCCGAAGATCAAGCCGCGGACCTACCGCCCAAATGACAAAGTCGAGGCCGAAATCACCAACTTCTCCGCAACGCCTCAGGTCGTCGGCGGAGGCACCACCCACTGGGGTGGCATGGTTCCGCGAATGGCCGAGAGCGATTTCAAGCTGCGCAGCCTGCACGGCGATGTTCCGGGCGCAAGCCTGGTGGACTGGCCCATCTCCTATGACGAACTGGAGCCGTACTACACACGCGTCGAGTGGGAGTTCGGCACGTCGGGTCTCGCCGGGGCGAACAAGTGGGAAGCGTGGCGCAGCCGCGGCTACCCCACCAAGCCGTCGCCTCTGAGCCAAATCGGCCGGACCTTTGCCACCGCGATGTCCAAGCTGGGCCATGGCACATTCCCGATGCCGCAGGGCATGGTGACCGAACCCTACCGGGGGCGTCAGCCGTTCAGTGAGAACGGTTTCTGGCAGCAGTACCCGGACCCGGGAAGTGGCAAATCATCCACGCTGATCAGCTTCATCCCGGACGCGATTGCGACCGGACGCTACGACCTTCGCTCCGACTCCTACGTCAGCGAGATACTCGTCGGCAAGGACGGACGCGCCACCGGTGTCCGCTACCAGGACGAGGACGGCGACGAGTTCGTCCAGCATGCGAAAGCCGTGATTGTCTGTGGGGGCGGCATCGAAACCCCCCGCCTGCTGCTCATGTCAAAGTCAGGGCTCTTCCCGGACGGCCTCGGCAACGGCAGCGGTATGGTGGGCAAGAACGCGACCTTCCATCAGTACTCGTTCTCGGTGGGCCTGTTCGACCGTGAGGTCAGCGATCCGCTCTACGGGTGGGCCGGCCACTACATGAGCCTGTGTTCGTTCGACTTCTACGAGACGGACGAGAGCCGGGGCCACATCCTGGGGTCACTGATTTTCCCGTCTATGATCGGCCACCCGGTGAACTGGAGCTTCCCGGGCCGGCCTACCTGGGGCCAGGCGGCAAAGGACGCCGACCGCGAGTTCTTCAACCACAGCATGAAAATCGGTGTCCTCCTGCACGACCTGCCGGTGGAGGACAACAGGGTGGACCTTGATCCGAACGTCAAGGACGCCTGGGGCCTGCCGGTAGCCCGGATCACCCATACGCCCCACTCAAATGACTTCGCCCAGGAACGCTGGCAGGTCGCCAAGAACGGGGAAATCCTGGAAGCCGCAGGGGCGAAGAAGGTGATTCCGGTCAACATGGAACGGATCACGGGCAACACCTCGCACGAACTGGGAACCGCCCGTATGGGCAACGATCCGGCGACCTCCGTCGTTGACCGCTGGTGCCGCTCCCACGAGGTACCGAACCTGTACGTTTTCGACGCCAGTTTCTTCCCGACGGCGACCGGTATCAACCCGGCACTGACGATCATGGCGAATGCCTGGCGGTGTTCTGACCGCATCCTCCAGGTGGACCGCCATGGCTGGTCCGAAAACTGATTCACACTTCACACAGGACACGAAAGGACACATGTCACATGGGACAGGCTGAATGGGCGACCGTGCCCATCTCACCGCGGGACGTCGACGGGCCGGTCTTCTTCACCGAGCACGAGTGGAACACGATTGAAGCGGCGTCCGCACGGATTATCCCCACCGACCACCACCCGGGTGCGCGTGAGGCCAAGGTGGTCCGCTTCATTGACCGGATGCTTGCGGGAACGCAGTTTATCTTCCCGGCGGCGGACGGCAACGGGTTCCTCCGGATGGAGGGCCGCGAGGAAGCAGCATGGCAGGAGCGCATCAACCAGCGCCGGGAGTTTTACCGCGAGGGCGTCCTGGAGCTGGATCGGCTCGCGAAAGAGCGTGCCGACGTCGAATTCCTCCAACTTACGGAAGAGGACCAGGACGCGGTGCTTGAGACACTCTCGGGTGCGGCCAAGCCGCATGCTTTCTCACTGGAGCACTCCGAGGCCGGCCTGGGGGGTGCGCCGGCGGGAAACCAGCCGGTCAACGAGGACTTCCTGGAGTTCTTCCCGCTGCTGGTGCTCAACACCCGCCAGGGTTTCTACGGTGACCCGGTATACGGCGGCAACGAGAACCGCGTCGGTTGGGGGGTCATCGGCTTCGACGGGCCTCCTTCGCTTGCCTCAACCATGGACGGCAGCTACACCACCCGCAAGTATATGGTGGAGGGGGCCGAATGGCCGTACGACCAGCATCCCGAAGTCCTGCGGTACCGGCGTCCGTGACAGCTGGCGCGCCGGGCAGCGGTGCGTTCCGGACCTCGTTGAGGGTAGCCGGGGATAATGGAGTGATGTCCACGAATCCCGCGCCCTCAGAAGCCCGAGTCACCAACGGGCGCGGGGAGCGGTTGGCCTCCAGGTCAAAGGCTCCCCGGATGTCCGACGTTGCCCGGCTCGCCGGGGTCTCCCAGCAGACCGTGTCACGGGTTGTCAGGGGAGCCACCAATGTTGATCCTGACATCCGCCAGCGCGTCGAGCACGCGATTGCGCAACTCCGGTACCGCCGGAATCCCGCAGCCGCCGCGCTCGCCAGCAACCGGACCATGACCATCGGTGTTGTCAGCTTCGAACTCTCGGTCCTGGGCCCAACGGTGGCCCTGTACGGTATTTCCGAGGAAGCCCGGCAACACGGCTATGCCACGCGTTTAGTCACGCTGGCCAGTCTCGAACGTCGGGATATCCGGGCGGCGTTCGAATCCATCAATTCGGACACGGTTGACGGCGTGATCGTGCTCGCGCCCCTCCTGGATGCGATCACGGTGCTCGAGGACCTCGACATCGGCGTCCCCGTGGTGACCTTCCAGCAAGTATCGCATCCGAGCCCGACAAGCGTGTCCGTTGACGAAGTGCGGGGGGCCCGGATGGTGGTCCGCCACTTGCTGGACCTCGGGCACGAAACGGTGTGGCACGTTCAGGGCCCGCCCGGATGGATGGCAACGTCGTCCCGGGTGCAGGGCTGGGCGGAGGAACTGGGGGCGGCTGGACGCGTCGTTCCGGCGCCCCTCGCAACAACGGACTGGTCTGCCGCGGAGGGATACCGCGTGGGATGTGAACTTGCCGCAAGGAAGGACGTCACGGCGGTTTTTGCCGCCAACGATCCTTTCGCGCTCGGAGTGATCAAAGCCATGGACGACGCCGGACGCAACGTGCCGGACGACGTCAGTGTGGTGGGATTCGACGACGTCAAGGAAGCACCATTCTTCCGGCCGGCGTTGACGACCGTGAAGCTCGATTTCGAGGCCATCGGCCATATTGCTGTGGGCCGCATCCTCGCGATGATCAAAGAGGAGGCGGAGGGGGACATCCCCCTGCTGGAACCGCTCCTCATCCTCCGCGACACCACAGCACCGCCGCGCAGCAGGCGCTGACCGCACCCGCGCCTGCCCGCACCCGTGTACCCGCGGCTGAACCCAAGCCGCGGGGCCAGGGGCCTCCTGCCCCGATTTTCAAAATCAACCATCCCGGGTCTTGCAATTTTCCGCAAAATCCGAATACCGTGAGTTAGCGCTAACTCAGGTACTCAAAGAAGAGAAAAGAGAAAAAACAATGGTCGATCCATTTGTCGTCGTTGCGGTTTCGCCGCGGACAATCAATGTGAAGAATCCCGGCGACGGCGTCGCCAACGTCAAGCGCATCAATGAATTCATCGACACCGCCGTGATGGTCGGTCGCTGGGAGGGTTCTCCAGTCAAGCTGGTTGTCCTTCCCGAAATGGCAATCCAGGGCATGATCGCCAACACGCCTGGTAACCGCGAACGGGAGCGCCACTTTGCCGTGACGATCCCCGGACCGGAGACGGACGAGCTGGCAAAGAAGGCCGTGGAACTCAACACCTACATCGCCGCCGAGCTGTACATGGTGAAGGATGACGACTTCCCTGACCGCCACTTCAACGTCGCCTTCATCATCGATCCGCAGGGTGACATCATCTACAAGCGCTACAAGGCCACCAGTGATGCCTACGAGGGCGGCATGCTAGGCAACATGAACCCGCACGACGTGTGGGACGAGTGGATTGAAAAGAAGGGCGATGGCAACGCAATGGACGCCATCTTCCCTGTGGCGAAGACCGAGATCGGCAACATCGGGTACGCCATCTGCCACGAGGGTGTCTACCCCGAGGTGGCGCGCGGGCTCGCGATGAACGGCGCCGAGATCATTATCCGCGGCACCCTGATCGAGCCGGCCGTGCAGAACGGCATGTGGGAACTGCAGAACCGGGCGCACGCCATGTTCAACTCGGCGTACGTTGTCGCTCCCAACCTCGGACCTGAAGTCCGTGAGGACGGCAGCATGCAGGACCTGTTTGGCGGTCAGTCCATGATCGTCGGTCCGCGGGGCCAGGTCCTGACCAAGCAGCAGGGCTGGACGTCGGGTGACTCGTTCGTCTGCACCACGATCGACATCGAGGCGCTCCGCCGGGCCCGCGTGTCGAACGGCCTGTACAACCAGTTCAAGGATCTTCGTACAGAGCAGTACCGGGTTATCTACGACAACCCGATCTACCCGAAGAACCAGTACCTGGACGCACCGCCCAGCGAGGACTGGCTGGCCCGGGAAGATTCGACCCGGGCGGCCAATATCGAGAAACTCATCGAGCGCGGGGTACTCACACCGCCTGCCGGCTACAAGGCCTAGCTTGGGGGGTCGGCCGGGGTGCGCTTTGCGCACTCCGGCCGATTCATGCCCTGGGGCCAATCAGGCCGGGGCGTCCCACCTGGAGCGCCCGAGTACGCTGTCGGAGAACCCGCAGATTTCGGTTCCCCTCCCACGCTTGAATCGCAGCCTGCGGACGTAAACTGACCTCCGCACCACAGTTTTGTGGACACTGCGTCAGGTAGGGGAGCCGCCATGCTCTGGAAACTGCTTGTTGAATACGTCCGGCCACACCGGACACTGCTCGCCGCCGTCGTGGTTTTCCAGCTGGCCCAGTCCATGGCCTCCCTGTACCTGCCCACTTTGAACGCGGACATCATCGACCATGGCGTGGCCACCGGGGACATCGGCTACATCCTCAGTGTGGGCGGCGTGATGCTGGGGATCACCCTGCTGCAGATCGTCTGCGCGGTGGTTGCCGTGTACTTCGCGGCGAAAGCGGCGATGGGTGTGGGCCGGGACCTGCGCGGCGCGATCTTCACCAGGGTGGGGGAGTTCTCCGAGCAGGAGGTCACCAGGTTCGGCGCGCCCAGCCTGATCACCCGCTCCACCAACGACGTCCAGCAGGTCCAGCAGCTGGTACTGATGTCCGCCACCATGCTGGTCACCGCGCCCATGCTCAGCATCGGCGGGGTGATCATGGCGGTCCGGCAGGACGCCCAGCTGTCCTGGCTGATCGCCGTCGCCGTCCCGGTGCTGCTGGTCCTCGTCGGCCTGCTCACCGTCCGGATGGTGCCGCTGTTCCAGAAGATGCAGAAGCGGATCGACACTGTGAACCGGGTCCTGCGCGAGCAGCTCACCGGTATCCGGGTGGTCCGCGCGTTCGTCCGTGAGGACATCGAGAGCAGGCGGTTTGCCCATGCCAACGAGGACGTCACGGACACCGCCCTGCGCGCCGGCCGGCTGATGGCCCTCGCGTTTCCGCTGGTCATGCTGGTGCTGAACGTCTCGTCCGTGGCCGTGATCTGGTTCGGGGCGTTCCGGATCGAGGACGGGTCCATGCAGGTGGGCACCCTGATCGCGTTCCTGAGCTACCTGCTGCAGATCCTGATGTCCGTCATGATGGCCACGTTCATGGCCGTAATGATCCCGCGCGCCGCCGTCTCCGGGGACCGGATTGCGGAGGTGCTGCGGACGGAGTCGAGCGTCCGGCCGCCGCTTCATCCGGTAGTTACGACGGCGACGCAGGACGGCCGACGCCGCGGCGGGTTGGAGATGCGCGACGTCGGTTTCGCGTACCCGGGTGCCGACAAACCGGTCCTGTCCAACATCAGTTTCACGGCCAGGGCGGGGCAGACGACGGCGATCATCGGCAGTACCGGCTCCGGCAAGACCACCCTGGTGAACCTGATGCCACGGCTCTTCGACGCCACCTCCGGGTCCGTGCGGATGAATGGCGTGGACGTCCGCGAGCTGCACCCGGACCTGCTCTGGGGGCACATCGGCCTGGTGCCGCAGCGGCCCTACCTGTTCAGCGGCACGGTGCGGAGCAACCTGCTCTACGGTAAGCCGGACGCCACCGAGGACGAGCTGTGGGACGCGCTGCGGATCGCCCAGGCCCGGGATTTCGTGGCGGAGATGGAAGGCGGCCTGGACGCGCCCATCAGCCAAGGCGGCACTAACGTTTCCGGCGGGCAGCGGCAGCGGCTGGCCATAGCCCGGGCCCTGGTGAAACGGCCCGAGCTGTACATCTTCGACGACTCGTTCTCCTCCCTGGACACCGGCACGGACGCCCGGCTGCGGCAGGCGCTAAAGCGCAGCACTGCCGGTGCCACACTGGTGGTCATCGCCCAGCGGGTGTCCAGCATCGTGGATGCGGACCAAATTTTGGTGCTCGACGACGGCAGGATCGTGGGGCGCGGAACGCACAGTGAGCTGCTGGAGACGTCGGAGACGTACCGCGAGATCGTCTCGTCCCAACTGGCGGCGGAGGAGACGGTATGAGCCCGGAAGCCACTCCCGCACCCGGCACCAAAGCCGCACCCGCATCCCCAACCGCAAGTCCCGCCGTCGTACGCATTCCGCGGCCGGCAGGCGGACCGGGGCGTGGCGGGCCGTTCGCCGGAATGAACGTGCCCGCGGAAAAGGCGATGAACTTCTGGCCGTCGGCCAGGCGCCTGATCGGGACGCTGCGGCCGGAGCGGGCGTGGCTGCTGCTGGTGTTCGTAACTGCAGTGGCCGGGGTGGCGCTTTCCGTAATCGGGCCGCGGCTGCTGGGTGAGGGCACCAACCTGATTTTCGCCGGGGTGGTGTCCCGGGAGCTGCCCGCCGGGGTGACCAAGGAGCAGGTGATCGCGCAGCTGCGGGCGTCGGGGGAGGGGCAGCGGGCTGACATGCTCAGTGCAATGGACCTGGTGCCGGGGCGGGGGATCGACTTCGTGGCGCTGGGGAACGTGCTGACGTGGGTGCTGGTGCTGTATGTGCTGGCGTCGGCGTTTATGTGGGTGCAGGCGTATGTGCTGAACGGGGTGGTGCAGCGGACGGTGTTCGGGTTGCGCGAGGAGATCGAGGCGAAGATCCACCGGCTGCCGCTGCGGTACTTCGACTCGATCCAGCGCGGTGAGCTGCTGAGCCGGGTCACCAACGACGTGGACAACATCTCGCAGAGCCTGCAGCAGACCATCTCCCAGGCGGTGACGTCGGTGCTCACGGTGGTGGGTGTGCTGGTGATGATGGTGGTCCTGTCGCCCACGCTGGCGCTGATCGCGCTGGTGACCATTCCGCTGACGCTGGTGCTGACGGCGCTGATCGCCAAACGTTCGCAGAAGCTGTTTGTGGCGCAGTGGAAGCACACGGGGGAGCTGAACGGGCAGATCGAGGAGACCTACACCGGGCATGCGCTGGTGAAGGTGTTCGGCCGGCAGCAGGAGGTGGGGGAGCGGTTCCGGGAAAAGAACGCGGAGCTGTACTCGGCCAGTTTCGGGGCGCAGTTCATTTCCGGGCTGATCATGCCGGCGATGACGTTCATCGGGAACCTGGTGTACGTGGGGATCGCCGTGGTGGGCGGGCTGCAGGTGGCGTCGGGGGCGATGCAGCTGGGCGATGTCCAGGCGTTTATCCAGTACTCGCGGCAGTTCACCATGCCGCTGGCGCAGCTGGGGTCGATGGCGAACGTGCTGCAGTCCGGGGTGGCCTCTGCGGAGCGGGTGTTCGAGCTGCTGGATACGTCCGAGGAGTCTGTTGAACCTCCTGCTTCTGCCGGGCCGGTGTTCGGGCGGGGGCGGCTCGTGTTCGAGGATGTGTCGTTCTCGTATTCGCCGGACAAGCCGCTGATTTCTTCTTTGTCCTTGGTGGCGGAGCCGGGGCAGACGGTGGCCATAGTGGGGCCCACCGGAGCGGGCAAGACCACGCTGGTGAACCTGATGATGCGGTTCTATGAGATCGAGTCGGGGCGGATAACGCTCGACGGCGTGGACGTCACCACGGTGCCGCGGCGCGAGCTGCGCTCGCGGATGGGGATGGTGCTGCAGGATACGTGGCTGTTCGGCGGGACGATCCGGGACAACATCGCCTACGGGCGGCCTTCTGCTTCTGAGGACGAAATTCTGGAGGCGGCCCAGGCGACGTACGTTGACCGGTTTGTGCGGTCCTTGCCCGACGGGTACGACACGGTGCTGGACGATGAGGGGTCCAACGTGTCCGCGGGGGAGAAGCAGCTGCTGACGATCGCGCGGGCGTTCCTGGCGCGGCCTTCGGTGCTGATCCTGGACGAGGCGACGTCCTCAGTGGATACCAGGACGGAGGTGCTGGTGCAGAAGGCGATGAGTGCTTTGAGGAGCGACCGGACTTCCTTTGTGATTGCGCACCGCCTGTCCACGATCCGCGACGCCGACCTCATCCTGGTGATGGAGGCAGGGCGGATCGTGGAGCAGGGGACGCACGCTTCACTGCTGGCCGCTGGTGGGGCGTACGCGCGGCTGTATGAGGCCCAGTTCGCGGCACCCGCGGCGGAGGTTTAGGTTCACGGGCGTCCTGCGTTACGACGCCGGAGCGCAGGGCCGGCGTACGCTCAGGCCGGTGCCCCCGCGAGGTTGCCGGCCGGGAGGGGCAAGCGCTGCCCGTTGATCTGTCCGGCTTCCCGGCCGAAGATCTGCCGTACGGCGTCGGCAAGGACATTGACGTCGGTATAGCCCGGAAATTTCCGTTCCGGCTGTGCTGCACGCATCCGGTCATCAACCAAGGCCTTGACGACGAAAACCAGCGCGGCCGAGTGCTGTGCGGTATGCGGGCTTTCATGTCCTCCCTGCAGGTGCCGGAATCCGTCCGCTACGGCAAGAGTCCAGGCCTCGGCAGCGGACTTGACGGCGGCATAGGCGGCGCCGCCCGCTGTCGGTGACGACGCGGACTGTGCGGAAACGACGGCCAGGCGCCCCACAGGGGAGGCTGCGACGTCGTCGTAAAAAGCGCGGCTGGTGTTCCGCAGCGTGGTGAGGACGCTGGTATGCAGGAAGTCCCAGTCCTCATCCGTCTGTCCCGTGATTCCAGTACCGCCCCGCCACCCTCCTACAAGATGGATAAGGCCGTCCGCGGTCCCCAGATCGTTCCGGACACTGGCCGCCAGGTCCTCAACGGCTTGCCGGTCGGCGAGGTTGCAGGCATAGCCGGTGACGTTGTTGCACGCGGCCGCGAGCTCCTGCACACGATCCTCAAGGATATCTACGGCGGCGACGCGTGCCCCTGCCAGCGAGAGGGCATGGACTACAGCGACGCCTGCGGCGCTTGTGGACCCGGCGACGACGACTGTACGACCCGAAAGTTCCTGGCTCATGCGCGCGCCCCGCCCTTGACCGTTACAGGGCTCTTCCCGATGACCCAGGCGATTGATTCGATGGTGGTTGCCTCTTCAGGCTGTGCGATTACAAACATGCTCGTTCCTTCGGCTCGTGCGACTTCAGAAGAAGCTAGCAGGGCGTAAGAACAAGTGGAGCAATAATGCCTGGAGCAAAAGGAATCCTGTTGCTGCTCACCTTATTCCCTGTCACATGGGTAAGCCGAGCGTCGGTCTGGGGGTGATTTGCCTGCCAGGCAATGCCGCCAATGACAACAAGGCCGTCGAGTTGCTGTAGCAGATCAAAAGAACCGCTTGGGCAACGGATGCAGTCACATCAGCAATTCTTGTCCTAAAAGGGGTAGCCAGTGCCCATGCATAAGGACTCGGCCCGTTGGGCATGCAACATTCGACGAGCCAGAGGGGGCCTTCTTTCCCTGTGTTAGCTTGATCACCGTCCTTCCCGGCCTGGGCGCTTGGAAGGCCCACATTCACCGCAGCTACCTTTTCGGAGGCACCATGGGACATGGCTCCCGCACGCAATTAAGTGATCGGGCTATTGCAACCGACACCCCTGTCACCGGTCTCTGCACCGGGTCAGCACTGATTCTTGGGTCGGGGTCCACCACTACGCAGGCAGCACCGCGCGAGGATGCGCTGGTGCGTCTGCTCGACAGGGCAGCCGCCGAAGCCTGCACCGGTCGAGCTGCTCTTGACGCCGGGAACCCGACCCGGCCCGCGACCATTTGCGGCGGTGGTGCTGCATGACAGCGCCGAACGAAACCCTTGAGGACATTGAGCCCGGCGCAACTGGGCCGTCCCTGGCGTTAGCCACAGATCGCAGTTCCGCCGAATCCGGAAACGAACTGAAGCGGGGGCTGAATACCCGGCATCTGCAGATGATCGCCATCGGCGGGGCGATCGGCACCGGTCTGTTCGTGGCCTCCGGCAGCACCATTTCCCAGGCGGGCCCCGGCGGTGCGCTGGTCGGTTACGCGTTGGTCGGGCTGATGGTATTCCTGTTGATGCAGTCATTGGGCGAGATGTCGGCCAAAATCCCGGTTGCCGGTTCGTTCCAGTCCTTTGCCACCCGATTCGTTTCGCCGTCATTCGGCTTCGCGATCGGCTGGAACTATTGGTTCAACTGGGCCATTACGGTAGCGGCAGAGCTGGTGGCGGCTGGAATCATCATGGACTTCTGGTTCCCGGGGGTCCCGGGATGGGTATGGGCCGGGATCTTCCTGCTGGTGCTGACCGGCCTCAACGCCCTCTCCGCCAAGTCCTTTGGCGAGTCCGAGTTCTGGCTCTCCCTGATCAAGGTCAGTGCAGTGGTGCTCTTCCTGATCGCCGGCGTGCTGATGATATTCGGCATTCTCGGGGACAACTCTCCGGGACTGAGCAACTGGGAAAACCGCGATGACGTGTTCCACGGAGGGTGGGTCTCAATCATCTCGGTCTTCATGGTTGCCGGGTTCTCCTTCCAGGGCACCGAACTCGTAGGAGTCGCGGCCGGCGAAGCCAAGAACCCCCGCCGCGAGGTGCCGAAGGCTATCCGCACTGTTTTCTGGCGCATCATGCTTTTCTACATTGGCGCCATCTTCATCATCGGTTGCCTCATCCCATTCACCGATCCGAGCCTGCTGGCCTCCGGCGAGTCCGAAATTGCCTCGTCGCCATTCACCCTGGTTTTCTCCCGCGCTGGAATCGCCTTCGCGGCGGCTTTGATGAACGCAGTGATCCTGACCGCCATCCTGTCCGCGGGCAACTCCGGGCTGTACGCCTCCACCCGAATGCTTTACGCCATGGCCCACGACGGCATGGCGCCGAAGATCTTCGGCCGCACCAACGGGCGTGGCGTGCCGGTCCCGGCGCTGCTCGCGACGGCGGCCGTAGGCCTCTTCGGCTTCCTCTCCGCGGTCGTCGGGCAGGGTGCAGCCTACTCCTGGCTGCTGAACATGTCGGGCCTGTGCGGCTTCATTGTATGGGCGGGAATTGCGGTCTCCCATTACCGGTTCAGGCGCGGCTTCCTGGCACAGGGAAACAAGGTCAGCGACCTGCCCTACAAAGCATCGCTGTTCCCCATTGGCCCGCTGCTGGCCTTCGCCCTGCTCATCCTGGTCATCGCGGGACAGAATTACGAGGCCGTGCTTGCGGGGCGGTCAGCGGAGGTGCTTTCCTCCTACATCGGGTTGCCGGTCTTCATCGGTCTATGGCTGGGACACCGCTACATCACCAAATCCAAAGTAGTGCCGCTGCACGCGATGGATCTCACGGCACCCAAGGACGTCGAGGAGGCAGCCAGGGTCGCTGCACGTTAGCTGGGCCTTGAGGAGCGAAGCCGGGTGCGAACAGCACCCGGCTTCGCTGCTTCCCATGTAGCGGGTGTTTCCGGAGGCAGCGCAGAAAGGAGAGTCAGGAAAATTCAGGGACTGCCCGCACCCGGAGAAAATGGCCCGGTCGCTTCCGCTTAACCCGGGAGCAACCGGTAGGCCCCCACCTGTTTCCCCGCGCCCGGCAGTCTTTTCACGCACCCTTCCGCCCGGCACACCCCAGCCGGTGCGAAAAACCCCCGATGTACCAGGAGTACTTCCTTGTTCGTGAAAAGCACCCTCGCCGCCGTCGCCCTCCTCGCCTCCGTGGCGGGAACCGCGGTGGCACCCGCCCAGGCCGAGGCAACCAAGCCCGCTCCCGTCGTCGTCGGCCAGCCGCTGGCCCAGGCGCACGCGCACAACGACTACGAGCACGAGCGCCCGCTGTTCGACGCACTCGAGCACGGCTTCACCAGTGTCGAGGCCGACGTGTGGCTGGTGGACGGCGAACTGCTCGTGGCCCACGACCTGGAGGACGTGAAGCCCGGCGTCACCCTCGAAAGCCTCTATCTCGATCCGCTGCAGGACCTGGTCCGCAGCCAGCAGGGCCACGGCGTCTACCCGCACTGGGACGGCAGCCTGCAGCTCCTGATCGACATTAAGAGCGAAGGCGAGGCCACCTACGCCGCCATCGAACAGGAACTCGCCGAGCACCGTGACATCATGAGCCGCTACACCAACGGCACCGTCAAGACCGGCCCGGTCACAGCGGTCATCAGCGGCAACCGCCCGCTCGCCACCATGCAGGCCCAGGACAAGCGCTTCAGCTTCTACGATGGCCGCTCAGCAGACCTCACCACCGGCAAGCCCGCCGCCCTCATGCCGCTGGTCAGCGACAACTGGACCAAACTCTTCACCTGGCGGGGCGTCGGCCCCATGCCCGAGATTGAGCGCGCCAAGCTCCACGCCTACGTCGCCACCGCCCATGCCAACGGCTACCGTGTCCGCTTCTGGGCCACCCCGGACCAGCCGGGCGCCGCCCGCGACGCGATCTGGACCGAACTCGCCGACGCCGGTGTGGACCACATCAACACCGACGACCTCGCCGGCCTGCAGCGGTTCCTCACCGCCCGCACCGCCTGACACCCCAGCAGAAACAGGAGCATCCCCATGGCTTCAAAGACCATAAAAGCGACGACGGCGGCGCTCACCCTGGCGCTCGGCCTCCTCGCCGCCCAGCCTGCCGCCGCCGCAGAGAACACCGGCGACGCCTTCACCTTCGGCGTCATGGGCGACATCCCCTACGGCCAGGCCGAGATCGCCAAATTCCCCTCCCGCATCCAGGACATCAACGCCGACAGTGCGCTGAAGTTTGTAGCACACGTGGGCGATATCAAGAACGGTTCCTCGGTCTGCTCCGACGAGTACTTCGCGGACATCCGCGCCGACTTCGACACCTTCACCCACCCGTTGGTTTTCACCCCGGGCGACAACGAATGGGTGGACTGCCACCGCACCAACAACGGCGCCTACAACCCGCTGGAACGCCTGGACAAGCTGCGCGAGGTCTTCTTCAACGAGCCCGGCAAGACCCTCGGCGCCACGATGCCCGTCAAGACGCAGGAGGACCTCGGCCTCCCCGAGAACGTCCGCTTCACCCAGAACCGGATCGCCTTCTCCGTGTTGAACATCCAGGGCAGCAACAACTCCCTCCAGCCCTGGACGGGCTTGGGCGAAACTGCCGCCACGCCGGAGCAGCTGGCCGAGGTGGAGCACCGCACGGACGCCGTCCTGGCTCAGATCCGCGAGACCTTCGACGACGCCGAACGCCGCAACGACCGTGCCGTGGTCCTGATGACCCAGGCCGACATGTTCGACCCCTCGCTGCTCGCCGCCGCCACCGCCAACCCGGCCATCATGTCCGGCTTCAGCGAAATCGTGCAGGCCATCGTCGAGGAAACCAACAACTTCGACGCCCCGGTCTACCTCATCAACGGCGACAGCCACGTCTTCGCCGAGAACCAGCCCCTCGCCGAGGGCTCACCCTGGCTGAACATCTACGGCCAGCCCGCCGCGGACACCCTGCAGCGCGTAACCGTTGACGGCTCGGCCAACGCCACCAACTACGTGCGGTTCACCGTAGCCGGCAACAGCGCCGAGGGCACGGACGTGCGGAGCGGGGAAAGGTTCCCCTTCGGCTTGGAGGCACCAAGGCAATTGGACGACGGCGGGTGCCCACCCGCCGTCGTCCGCTTTCCTTTCGCAGGAGCCAGGCAGCCGCTTCACCCGCGTCCCAGCCGCACGGTTCTCTTCCAGTTGGTCCCGTACTTCTGCATGTGCACACGGGTACGGTCCGCGCGGAAGAAGTCGTGCGCGTACTCCACGGGCGCGCCCTGCACATCCCATGACAGCCTGCGGATTTCCAGAAGTGCCGAGCCGGCAGGGACCTGCAGGACCTCCGCTTGATCGTCGGTGGCGGGGACGGCCTCCACCGTTTCGTCGGCACGGTCGAGTTCAAGTCCGTACTCGGCGGTCAGGAGGTGGTACAGCGAACCCGTCAGCGGGTGGTTGAGCAGGCCGGGGAACCGGGCGGCGGGGAGCACGGACAGGTCCAGGGACCACGACACGTCGTCCACGAGGCGCAGCCTCTGGATGCGCAGTACAGCGTCCCCGCCATTGAGGCGAAGGTTCCTCCGCTCATCCGGCTGGGGCAGGCCCATCTCCGTGCGCAGGACCTGTGTGGAGATGGTGCGCCCCTGGTGCAGCACCATCTGCGGGACACCCTCAACGGTGTTCAGGTGCCGCTGGATCCGCCCGTCATTGAAGAACACGCCCCCTGAACGGCCAAGCACCCGGCGGACTGTGCCCTCTGCTTCCATCCGCTCGATCGCCTGCCTCAGCACGCTCCGGCCCACGCCCAGGCGTTCCGCGAGGGCCCTTTCGCTTCCCATCAATTCGCCGGGGTTGAACCTCTCGGTGCTGGCGTAACGGGCGAGGGCGGCGTGGGCGGCGCCCGCCGGGGTCAGTGCCTGCGGTTCGTCGCCCGTTCCTGTTGCCATGGTTCCAATCTACGGACTATGCGCCCAGCACGGTCAGTGAATCGTCCAGGGCAGCCACCAGCCAGTCAATGTCGCTGTGCTGGAAGGCCAGCGGCGGACGCAGCTTCAGGACGTTCCCGTGCGGTCCTGCCACTGACGTCAGCACACCCCGTTCCCGCAGTTGCTCCAGTACAGCAAGCGCAAGGTCCCGGTCCGGCTCACGGGTGCCGCGGTCCTTCACGAGTTCGAAACCAATGAACAGGCCCGCGCCGCGCACGTCGCCCACGCTTTCGTGGGTGTCAGCAAGGCCAGACAGGGTGTCCAGCAATGACGCACCAACAACACGGCTGTGCTCCTGCAGTCCTTCTGCACGGATGGTGGACAGCACAGCCTGTGCGGCGGCCATGGAGACGGGGTTGCCACCGAAGGTGTTGAAGTAGGGAATGGTGTCGCTGAACGCGGCCAGGACATCGGCCTTGGCCACCAGCCCGGACACTGGAATCCCGTTGCCCATCGGCTTGCCGAGGGTGACGACGTCGGGCACGATGCCGTGGCGCTGGAAGCCCCAGAACGCCTCGCCGGTGCGGCCAAAGCCCGGTTGCACCTCGTCCGCGATGATGATGCCACCGGCACGATGGATGACCTCGGCTGCCTCGCGAAGGTAGCCGGCCGGGCCGGGCAGGACGCCGTCAGAGGAAAAGATCGAGTCGGCAATGAAGCCGGCAAAGCGGATGCCGTTCGCCTCCATGTCAGCGATGGCGGCACGAATCCGGTTGGCGAACCACGAACCAAGGTCCGCGCCGCCGGGACCCGCCTCTGCACCCAAACGGAAGGCGTCGGGTGCAGGCACAAGCCGTGTGGTGGGTGCCAATGGCTGTCCGGTACCCAGAGCCGGCGATACTCCCGAAGTCAGCTCGGACGTGCCGTGATACGCCTCCGTGGTGGCAATGATCCCTTCGCCGCCGCTGTACGCCTTGGCCACCCGAAGGGCGAGGTCGTTCGCTTCTGAACCGGTGCACATGTACATGGCCTTGTTTAACTCGGCCGGCATTGTGGAGAGGAGGTCGTCCGTATAGTTCAGGATGTTCTCGTGCAGGTACCTGGTGTGCGTGTTCAGCTGCTGCATCTGGACGGTCACGGCGGCGGTGACGGCGGGGTGGCAGTGCCCCAGGCTTGCCACGTTGTTGTAGGCGTCAAGGTACTTCCGGCCGGCGGCATCCCATAGGTACTGCCCTTCGCCCCGGACCAGGTGTACAGGATTCCGGTAGAAAAGCCGGTAGGAGGCGCCCAGCACGTTGTCCCGGCGCTCCGTGAGGCGGCGCGTTTGGGGATCCAGCTCCCCGGCGTGCTCTGCGCGGAAGCTGTTGGTGTCCATGATGGTGGAACGGATGGCCATGGTGGGTTCCTTGCTGTTCTGGATATTTCGACTTGGTCCGGCGGGCCCAACCCTCGGTTCAAATTCAGTACTTCAAGTGTGTCCGGCTGCAAGCGGCGGAAGACGTCCGGAAGTGAATCCGGCGTTACGAATGGCGGGCGTAATTTGAACGGTTTGTTTCCGAGTCCTGGGTTTGTTTCGAGCCCGTAAATTCCTTCTGCCGGAGGCGGTTCCAGCCGAAAGCCCGTGCCATACTCGCTACCGGAGCCCAACCCTCCTCGCCCTCCGAGGAGCATCCATGAACACCATGACAGATACTTCCCCGCTTGCCGTTTTCAACAACCTTCGCCGCGGGGAACCGGCGCCCGACTGGATTGCCGAAGCAGTAACTTCCGCCTGGGGCCTCGACCCCGCCCGAACCGCCATCACGCTGATCGCCGTTTCGGAAAACGCCACTTTCCGTGTCTCAGTGGACGGCGTCCCCGTCTCGGTCCTGCGCGTTCACCGTCCGGGCCACGTTGGTGATGCCCGGCAGATCGCGGGTGAGCTGACCTGGGTGCGGCGCCTGGCGGAAGAGGCGGAAGTGCGGGTGCCCGACGTCGTACCCACCGCCGGAGGGAACCTCCTGAATACCTTCACGGACGCGGGCGGTTCCGAATGGCACTGCGTCGCGTTCGCTTTTGTGGCCGGAGTAATCCTCGAGGACTTTGCCGACCCCCGGCCTTATTATGCGGAAATTGGTGCCACGACGGCGCGGCTCCACCAGCAGGTGAAGCGCTGGCCACTGCCTGCCGATTTCACCCGCTTTTCCTGGCAGTTGAGTGACATGCTCGGCGAAACGAGCAGGTGGGGTGACTGGCGGGGCGCGAACCTCACCCAGGAACAGGCCGCAATACTGGCACGCGCGGAGTACGAGGCGGTCACAGCACTGGACAGCCTGCCGGTATCCGGCGACAGCTGGGGGCTGGTCCACGCAGACCTGCGGCCCTCCAACATCATGATCGACGACGGCGCACTTACCGTTATCGACTTCGACGATTGTGGCTTTTCCTGGCTCCTCTACGACTTTGCCTCGGCGCTGTCCTTCATAGAGCACGAGCCCTACGCGCCGGACCTGGCGAAGAGCTGGGTGGCCGGCTACCGTACCGTCCGCCCCCTTTCAGCCACAGACCTGGTTCACGCCGCAGCCTTGAGCATGATCCGCAGGCTGACCATGCTCGGCTGGACCACCACCCATCGCGCCGACGCCCTGCCCCCAGAACTCTGGGCCGCCCAGATTCCCGGCACGGTAGCCGTCGCCGAACGCTATCTCACTTCACCGACCTGGCTTTTCGATTAAGCAGTTCCGCCGCGCGGGGCACCCGGGCCACCGCACTGCATTTCTTGCACGCTCAGACCTCATTCCCACCTTTTCTGGAGAATCCCATGACTAAAATCTCCGTGGCAGCGGAACAACGCGCCGTCGACAGGACCTATTTTGAACAGCGAAGCCTCCGCCGGGGAGCAGCCGGCTGGCTGCTGCTTGCCGGCCTGGGCATCTCTTACGTCATTTCAGGCGACTTCTCGGGCTGGAACTTCGGCCTTGAAGCGGGCGGCTGGGGCGGCCTGCTGGTCGCCTTCATCCTGATGGGCATCATGTACGGCTGTATGGTCTTCGGCCTTGCCGAGATGTCGTCAGCGCTTCCCGTTGCCGGTGCCGGCTATGGGTTCGCCCGCCGCGCGCTGGGCAAATTGGGCGGTTTTGCCACCGGACTCGCGATACTCATTGAGTATTCGATGGCGCCTGCTGCCATTGCCGTGTTCATTGGGGGCTACGTGGAGAGCCTCGGGCTTTTCGGGATCACGAACGGTTGGCCGGTATACCTGGCCTGTTTCGTTATATTCATCGGCATCCACTTGGTGGGCACAGGCGAAGCCCTGAAAGCGATGTTCGCGATCACAGCTGTCGCAGTGGTGGCGTTGGTCGCGTTCGCCGTGGGGATGCTGCCGCACTTCGACGCGGCCAACCTGTTCGATATTCCGGCTGGCGATGCTGCCGGTGCGAGCGTATTCCTGCCCAACGGCTTCGGCGGCATCATTGCGGCGCTGGTCTTTGCGATTTGGTTCTTCCTGGCTGTGGAGGGGGTGCCGCTCGCGGCTGAGGAGGCTGACAACCCGCAGCGCGACATGCCGAGGGCCATTATCGTCGCGATGGCTGTGCTTACGCTGAGCGGGCTGTCCGTCCTGATTTTGGCTCCCGGGGGCGCCGGGAGTGCGCTCATGAGCACTTCCACCAGCCCGCTTCCCGACGCTCTGCGCGCTGTAGGCAATGACGAGCTGGCTGCTTTCGTCAATTACGCGGGGCTTGCCGGACTTGTGGCCAGCTTCTTCTCCATCGTCTATGCCTATTCCCGCCAATTGTTTGCGTTGTCCCGCGCAGGCTACCTTCCCACGTGGCTGAGCCGTACAAACTCCCGAAAAACACCCACATGGGCGCTGATCGTTCCTGGCGCCATCGGCTTCGTCCTGGCCGCAGCCGTCGCCGACGGAGACAAACTCATCAACATAGCCGTCTTTGGGGCAGCGATGTCATACGTGTTGCTCAACCTCTCCCACATAGTGCTCCGCAAGCGGGAACCTGACCTGCACCGCCCTTACCGGACGCCGGGCGGGATATTGACGACGAGCGTGGGCCTGATCCTCGCGGTCCTCGCCGTTGTGGCCACCTTCTTCGTCGACGTTCAAGCTGCAGCAATCACGGCCGGAATCTTTGTCATCGGCCTGCTTTACTTCATGCTTTACAGCCGTCATCATCTTGTGGCTGGCGCGCCCGAGGAAGAGTTTGCTCTTCTCGAAGAATCGGAGGCCGGGCTCAGGTAGCAAGGCAAACGGACGACGGCGGGCGCCCACCCGCCGTCGTCCGCTTCCGTATTTCCAAGGGTCTGGACACCGGCAGCCGCCGGATTTATCGTGCAGGGGTGGCGGCTGCCTCACCGGCAGAATGGCCATTGCTGCCGGTCCGCTGTTGCTGCCGCCCGCCATAAGGAGGAAGCAGATGGAACACGTTGAAGAGACCGTCGAAGTCGATGTGCCGGTGCGGACCGCGTACAACCAGTGGACCCAGTTCGAATCCTTTCCGCAGTTCATGTCCGGAGTGGAATCGATAACCCAACTGACCGACACCACCAACCACTGGGTGACCAACGTGGGCGGCGTCAAGCGGGAGTTCGACACCGAAATCGTCGACCAGGAGCCTGACGACCGGATCGCGTGGCGTGCCACCGACGGCAAGTCGCACGCCGGCATCATTCGGTTCACCCCCGTGGACGCCAACCACACAAAGGTCAGGGTCCACTTCGAGTGGTCGCCGGAAGGTGTCACCGAAAAGGCCGGTGCGGCACTGAAAATCGACGAGATGCAGGTCAAGGCCGACATGCGGAAGTTCAAGGCCTTCATCGAATCGCGCGGCACCGAAACCGGCGGCTGGCGCGGCGAAGTCTAGGAATGGGGCGAACCGGCCTGATCGCAGAGCCGGTTCGGCTGAAGCGCGCCAACTGGACAGGAAGCGGACGACGGCGGGTGCGCACCCGCCGTCGTCCGCTTCCTTCGCGCGGTGGTTGGGACAGCCGCTACAGCCGCAGCTCCATAAAGACGCTGTTGGGGTCCAGGACGTAGTCGGCGAACGGTGCGCATTCGGTGAAGCCGTTCCGGGCGTACAGGCGCCGGGCAGGAGCGAAGTAGTCCTCGGTGCCTGTCTCCAGGTAGACGCGCTCGAGGTTTCGGGTCCGGGCGTCGTCGAGGATGTGCCCGAGCAGCAGAGTTGCCACACCGCGTCCCCGGGCCGCTGCCGTGGTGCGCATGGACTTGATCTCGCCGTCAGTAGCCGGGCCCGAGGCGGAGTCCAGAAGCTTCAGTGCACCGCATCCCAGCAGGTCTCCGTTTTCGCGGGCCGTCCAGAAGGTGATGGACGGGGCGGACAGCGCGGAGTGGTCCAGCGCATGGACGCTTTCGGCCGGCGAGGTGGCGAACATGTCCGCCAGGTGCTCGCGCAGGAGCTGGTGAACATCGGCGCGTGCGGGGTCGTCCCGGTCAATCGAAATCATCGCCCCCAAATCTACCGGGTTGCGCGGGGAGCGCGGCAGCGGGGTCGGCTGATGTGGCGGCGCGGAGCAGCAGCTTTTGGCCGTGCAAAGGATTACCGCGGTCCGGGGAGACTGCTGGCGTCCCGGTTATCCCGACAACAGCTGGAGAAGCACCTTTTCGAGCGGGCTGGGATCCGGTTGGCTGCTCTTTGACGGACTGGTTTTCCTCAGGCTGACTCCCGGCGGGAGGACCCCCGGTGGCCATTGTGGTGGTTCGCGGTCGGGTTGTTCGGCTTGGTAGTGGCGGCCGGTGGGTGAGGTCCAGCCGGGTGGTTCGTCCCTGGTCGCTGCTGTCGGTGTCCAGCCACTGTTGTGTTTCAACCGGTGGTGCCTTGGGCAGAGTTGTGCGAGGTTGCTGATGCCGGTGGTTCCGCCGTGCTGCCAGGCTGTGAGGTGGTCGGTGTCGTTGTCGAGGGTGTTGTTGTTGCAGCCGGGAAAGACGCATTTGCCGTCCCGCAGCTGCAGCGCCTTTTTCATGGCTTTGGCGAGCCGGTAGCTGGTGCGGCCGATCTCCAGGGGTGTTCCGTCCCTTGGGTCGAGCAGGACGCGGCGGAAGGATTCGGCCCCGCCGGCGAGGAGTTGCCGGGCCATGGAGGCGGGGATGGGTCCGTAGCCGTCGAGTTCGGCTGGTTCGTCCGTGAGGCCAAGGAGCGCGAAGAACGGGACGGTCACGAGGACCTCGGCGCGGGGCGTGGGGACCTTGCCCAGATCTTGGTTTCTGCCAGGGTCCGTGGAGGTTCCACTCAAGACCGGTTCAGCCAGGCCCGGACGGTCACTGTCATGTGGGCCTCCGAGTGTGGCCAGCCCGATCACATCGTCCAGTTCATGGGTCGGGGTGCTGCCGGCATCCTGGCCCGTGCCGCCGGGGTCGGGGGCGGTGGCTGTCCGGTTGGTGAGGAGTCTTGCAGCGAAGATGTCGGTTTTGAGCTGGGTGAGGGTGCGGTTTTCGTTGGGTCCCTGCAGCGTCCTGGCGGTTGCGGTTAGGCCGTTGTTGATGGCCAGTGCCTGGTCTGCTGGCAGGTAGGCGGAGATCCAGGCCATCCCGTCCCGGTCCGGGGTGCATTCAACCCGCCGGTCCGCCGCGGACTTGCGGTGGCGTTTTTCTATGGATTCGGGGTGGTGGCGTTCCCGCCAGCCCCGAACTTTCGCCCGCAGCCGGGCGGGCACCAGCTCCGTGGCGGGGCAGCCGCGGGCGGGGTTGGGTGCCTCGGGGTCGAGGAAATGCTCCACCAAAGCGGCCGCAGCGGGGTGGTCCAGGGCCTCGGTTTCGTCGGCGAAGATCCGGGCCTGCTGCCAGGACAGGGCCCCGGCCGACAGGGCATCCACCACCCGCGGCAGCGCACAGACCTGCCGGGACTGATTCACGAACGCGGACGCCGCCCCGGAACTGATGGTCAGGATCCCGGCGATCTCCTCGATGGTCGACATCTCGGTGTAGGTCCGCTCGTGCAGGGGCGCATCCGGCGGTGTCATCGCGTGCTGCAGGTCCAAGGCCCCGGACGCGTCCCGGGCCTGAAGCGCCGAAAGCTGGGCCTGCAACTTCTTTGTCACGCCCAGGCGTTCAAGCCGGATCTCATACGCCCGCTGAAGTACATCCACGCCGTCCCCAGCCACTGCACCAGACGTCCCGGAAGCAGCCGCGGATGTGAGGGCGGCGTCCTCGGCTTCCAGGGCGGCAAGAGCAGCAACGGTGGCACAAATAGCCTCCATCCCCGTCCCCGTTCCAGCGCTGCTTACCATAGGAATATCGTCTAACGGGGGTACGACATTTTGTGCCCGGACGACGGTGGCGACCTCCCGCCGTCGTACGCTCACCTTGGCGCGCGGCTGCTAAAGCCGCGCCAGGAAATCCTCGGCAAACCGCTTCACGCCGTCCCACTCCGTGTACACGTAGTCGCGGGACGTGTCCGTGTCCGTGGAGCCTTTGTCGCTGGCGATCTTCTTCATGACCAGCCGTTTGATGAACCCGTACTGCGTGTACAGCAGAGCACCGCTGAACAGCCCTACCTGCGACGGCCGCCAGCCCGCTTCCTCCTCGAACTTCTCCACGAAGCCTTCGGCGGTTTCCGGATCGTCGTGGGCGGCCATGCTGACGGAAAACAGCGCCGACGGAAGCCGTTCCAGCGTGGGCCTGTTCTTTTGGACAAAGTCCCGGACATAGCCCTCGTGCTTGCCCATATGGACGGACGCGCCCACCAGGACGGCGTCGTATCCGTCGGGGATGGCCTCCCCGGCATCCTTGATGTCCACCGCCTTCGCGTCATGGCCATGCGCCCGGACCACGTCCGCAATGAACTCGGCGATCTTCGCCGTCTGGCCTTCGGTGGTTCCATAGGGGATGTAGATATTGGTCATCGCTGGCCTCCTCACAATGGCAGGACTATACCCACACAACTGTGCCAAATCCGGGCCGCCCGGCGTAGGGCCCAACGTCCCGGGCCGCCGCCGTCGTCCTTCCTGTGCTGCTACTTGGCCAGCATCCCGCCGCTGGCCCAGCGCCGCACCGCCAGCTGCTCATCGGCGTCGAACTCCAGCAGCGCCACCCTGCACAATTCCTCCACATAACCGGTCCAGGCCGATGCCAGCCCCACCGGCGTCGCCTTGTCGGTGAGCTGGTGATTGACGTAATCCAGGCCCTGCAGGACAAAACTGACGGCATTGCGGGACACCGGCTCACCGGCGCTGACGCAATCATCCCGAATCTGCCGGGACAGCTCAGTGCGGTTCGCCGGATGTTCCCGCAGCCGCACCGCCATGGCCCTAAAGATCTGGTTGAACTGTCCGGCCGACAGCGCCGGCACGTCCGTCACCCGGGTGACCCGTTCCTCCACCCCGGGCTGCTTCTCCGCGGGCGCGGGAAGGTCCTCGCTGGAGAACCGCCGTGCGTCCCACACCCAGCCGCCCTGCGCCGGTGAATACTCCACGTCCCTGCCGATCTGGGAGACCCACGTGCCGAACTTGCCGAAGCCGCCCCAGTCTGTTTTGAGGGAGGGATCCGCCGCGAGCGCACGGTGGGCCACCATCGCACCGACAACGGGCCCGGGTGCGCTGCGGACGAAGTCCAGCACTTCGCGGACCGCGGGGGGACTGGTCTTGGCCTTCGCCTTCGTGGCGGCGGCAGCCGGGGGCTGCTTCGCTGACGCCACCGCGTGGACGGGTTCAGCGGTGGTCCCGTTGAGGATGGCAACGAAGTCGTGGGACTCGACGACGTGGTCCGCCATTTCCCGGTAGGCGAAGGCCACCGCGCCGGCGGCGATCACCGTGGTCATTCTGTCCGCGGCCCGGAACCGCTGGATCAGGGACGTGAAGTCCGCATCGGCCGAGGCGATGAAGAACTCCTCGATGCCCACGCTTCCGGACAGCGCGTCCATCGAATCGAGCACCAGGTTGATGTCCGTGCTGCTCTTTCCCTGCTGCGTCAGCGACGGGCAGTCGATCACCCGGAAACCGGCCCGTGTCCAGTATGTCCGGTACTTCGAATACACCATCGGGTTGAGGTAGCAGTTGCGGATCAGGAAGCGGCGCGCCGCCTCCCCGGACCCGCCTGCCGACAAAGCGTCCGCCCAGTGCTTCGGGTCTTCGGCGAAGCGCCTAGCGGCCTGGGGATCCAGGGCCTGCAGTCCCGTGAAAACATTGTCGAAGTCAACGAACATCGCGGCACGGATCCCGGGCCGCCGCGAGGGCGGGAGCGCTTGGTTCATTGAGCCAGTGTGCCAGCCGGGCGGGAGCGCACCGGCCCTTCCCGTTGCGACACGCAAGAGGACGACGGCGGGAGGCGGCCGCCAGCGTCCGTTAGCGCTTGGGCCGGGCTACTGTCCCGGCCAGCCACTGCCTGACGGAGACAGCCTCCGGAAGGATTTCGCGCGTGGTCGCCGTGGACATGTCGAACTCGTTATCGTGCAGCCAGCGCCACATGGTTGTGAGGTCACTCCCCACAAATCGCTCGAACAACCGGACCGGCATCGGGAAGCCCCGCGGCATGCGGCCGGTCCGCTCCTTTACAAGCGCGCGGCACTGGTCGATGGACTGCACGTCGGAGGCCAGGTTGAGCACCTTGCCCCGCCACCGATCCTGCTGCACAAAGGCTCGCGCGGCAATCGCACCCAGGTCGTCCACGCTTAACCAGCCTACCGGCCGCGACGGTCCCATGAGCTTAGGCATCAGATGCCAGGTGGAAAACTGCGGGTAATAGCCCTTGTCCGTCATCAGCTCCATAAAGGCCATGGGCCGCAGCACGGTCAGCGGCACGCCCAGTTGGCGGAAGCGCTCCGCCACAACGAGCTTCGAATCCCACGAACCGACCCCCGTCCGGTAGTCACCGACGCCGGCCGCGCCATAAACGACATGTCCCACGCCAGCTTCTGCAGCGGCCTCGGCCACGTTCCTGCCCTGCCGCACCTCGGCGTCGAGACTGCTGGTCATAGGATTCTGCACGTTGAACACGCCGTGAACTCCGCGGAACGCGGGCCGGAGACTGGCTGCGTCCCCGGTGTCGACGCGGTGGATCTCCGCGCCCAGGTCCCGAAGGTTCAGGGCTGCCGAGCCGCCAGGCTTCCTCGTCAGGGCACGTACCTCCCACCCGTCCCGGAGCAGGTGCCGGACCACGGCCGAGCCCTGCCTTCCGGTCGCGCCTACCACTGCCACAATGCCGCGGGTTGCCGGTAGCGAGGAACAGTCCATGGCTAAGTGTGGCCCCGGCCGCCGGTCAGCGCCACCCCCGGTGAGGCATGCGGCCAGCACACAAAGAGAACGCACGACGGCGGGAGGCGGCCGCCGTCGACGGTCCACCTTGTGGCCGGCACGGGACGGGCGCACCATATTGCTATGAACGCGGACGTACCGAAAACCGTGGACCTGAGCCTTCCGCAGGCCTTCCTGCTGCTGGCCACAAACGACAAGGACGGCAAGCCAGAAGTGCCCGTTTTCGCGCTCCGGACCACCGTGGCAGGAGCCGTCCTCGCCGAACTCGACCTGCTCGGCGCCATCGGACTGCAGGGCAAGCACGTCAAAACCACCGGCGCCACCCCGCAGACCGACCTCCAGCGCGAGCTCGACCTCATCCGCGGCAAGTCCCGGCCGCACACCCCGCAGTGGTGGGTGTCGGCACTGGAGGGCCGGCCCGAGGTGCTCCGCATCTACGAGGGGATGGTGGCACTGGGCATCCTGGAACACGTCGGCGAAAAGCGCCTGGGGCGGTTCCGGGCAGTGCGGTACCCGGAGAAGGACCACGCCCCCGAGGAGGCGCTGCTTAAGAAGATCCACGCCGTCCTCACCGACGCGCCGGACGACGCCAAGGTCCCCGAAACCGCCGTCCCCGAAAGCACCGTCCCCGAAGGCACAGTCCCCGAAGGCACAGTCCCGGAAAACACTGCGTCCGAGGGCGCCCAGGCTCCAGTGCAGGACAGCGGAACGGCGGACACGGTGAAGCCCGCCGGCAGGATGCCGAACGCACGGATCCTTGCCCTGATCGCCCTTCTGCAGGCGGCGGGGCTGTTCGGCAAGCAATTCCCGGACGCGGACCGGGTCTGGGCCGACGAGCTGGCCAAGGACTATTGGCCGGCCCGCGCCGTGGAAGACGAGCTCCGCCTGATCAGGATCGCGGAGGAAGAAGCCGCCACGCTGTAACCCGTCCTGTCTAGCGCCACCAAGCGGCAGCCAGGCGGCACTACAGGAAACGGACGACGGCGGGACGTCCCGCCGTCGTCCGTGCGGTTTTTAGGCCCTTCCGCCCGGCGCCCCTGCCGCGGCGGGGGAGACGCCGTCCAGTGCGGGCAACGCGGTCCCGGTGACGGGCTGGATGGCTGTCACCGTGGCGAACCCCGCGGCCAGCAGCGCGGCGTCGCTGCCCGGATCGGGCGTCTCGGTGCTGTCCGCGATGGCCAGCCGTACATGCTGCTCGCCCCTTTCGGCCAGGGTTGTCTGGACGATGCCGAAGCGGGTCAGCGTGGCCGTGCGGAGCTCGGGCAGCCCAGGTCCGGCGCTGTTCGGGACGTTCAGGTTCAACACGCAGCCCGCGTCCTGTTCCAGCAGGAACGGCAGCAGGTCGGTTGCCAGCTGCGCGGCGGTGTCCCAGTGGAGATCCTCCGGATTGAGGCCGGTGTCCAAGGAGACGGCCAGGCCGCGGCCGTCGTTCACCCCTGCCGTCAGCGCCGCTCCCACCGTTCCGGAATGCAGGATGGCCCGGCCCACGTTCGCTCCACGGTTCACCCCCGAGAGGACGATGTCCGGGGCGGGACCGAACGCACCGTGGGTGGCAATCATCGAGATAAACGCGGGGGCGCCCTGGACTGCGAACGCTTTCACACCGTCCAGGCCCTCCAGCCCGCGCTCCTCCACGGATATGCGGCCGTCCTCCTCCATGGCGGTGATGGAGGAACTGCTGCCGCTGGCCTCGCTGGCCGGCGCGGCGACCACAACCTCATGGCCGGCACGCACTGCGGCGGCTGCCAAGGCGTGCAGGCCGGGCGAGCCGATGCCGTCGTCGTTGGTGATGAGGATCCGTGTGCTCATGCCGTCCTAACCTCCCTTGCAAGTTCCTCCGGGCTTACCTGCCGCGCCGCATCAGCCTCGCCGGCATCCTCCACCTGAACAACGCGGACCAGCTTGGCCACCTCGTGGATGACCGATGCCTCACCCGAGCCGAGCCCGTGGCGGGTCACGTTGTGCGCGCCAGCCGCCGTACCCAGGACGACGGCCTCGTGGAGGGTGCCGCCGTCGGCCAGAACCGCGGCGACCCCGGCGGTAAGCGAGTCGCCCGCGCCGCTGGTTTCCACCGTTTCGAACTGCGGCACGTGGATCTCGCTGAGTTCGCCGTCGCTGAGGAACAGGGACGGCTCATGCGCCCGCGTGATGATGACCGCCGACGCGCCCTCCTTGTTGAGGATGTGCATTGCCTCAATGAGCTGGTCCGTCTCCGCAGCCTCGGCCCGGCCGCTGTCCACCACCTCAGAGTCGGACATCTTCACCACCGACGGCCCGCCCTGCAGTATCCCGTTCAGCCGCTCGCCGACGAGGTCCGCGATGACCGTGCATCCGGCGGTGCGGAGGTCGGAGGTGAGCCTGCGGTACATGTCCGGCGGCACTGAGTCCTGCCGGCCGGTGCCGCTGAGGATCACGGTGCCCGCCTTCATTCCGGCCTGCAGCGTCAGCCCGTAAAGCTCATCGAGTTCGTGGCGGGTGAGCCGGTGGCCGGCCGATTCCGCCACCACATCGCGTTCGCCGCTGCGCCGGTCATGCACGTAGGCCCCGCTGCTGCCTTCACCAGAAACCGGCAGCACAGTGACGCCTTCATCGGCGATCAGGTGCTTCAGGACCCCGCCGGTCTCACCCGAGAACACGGCACACATGGTCACATCGGCGCCGAGCACCTTCAGCATGCGGGCCTGCCAGACGCCCTGGCCGCCGGCGTGCAGATGGATGTCCGCGCTGCCGTTTACGTCCTCAACGGTGACGGTCAGGACAGGTGACGGGGCAAAAATCACTACGGAACCCATGCTTCACCTGCCCCCTGCGGCTGCACTTCCAAAATCGTCGCCATGGTTACCTCTTCCCCCGGAGTTCTCCGGCCGTCGATTGGACAGGTCGAACCCACATGGTAAGCACACTTAGCACCATGATGCAGGCACGCAACAGAACGCGGACGACGGCGGGACCTCCCGCCGTCGTCCGCTCGCCTTTGCGCTTCAGGCCATCGCCAGGCCCGACCTTTCCAGCTCCCTGAAGGTCGCGTCGATGTGGACGACATCGCGGCCGGCGCGCTGCAGGAGGCTTGCCGCCACGGCTGAACGGTACCCGGAAGCGCAGTGCACCCACAGCCGTCCGGCGGGGACCTCGTCCATCCGCCCCAGCAGTTCGTGAATGGGGATGTTCACCGCCTCCCGGATGTGGGATGTGTCGAATTCGTCCCGACGGCGGACATCGAGGACGGGGTCCTCGGATGGTTTGTGCAGCACGTCCTCCCAGCCAACACTGGGATACGAGGCGACCGGTGCCCGGGGTGCCAGGTCCCCGGGGCCGGAGCCGACCGCAGCGCCCGGGTTGTCGATGCCGATCCGGGACAAGTCCCGGATGGCGTTCTCGATGTCCTGGCGTTCCCCCACAAGCGTCAGCTGTTCGTCCCATGGCAGGACCCAGCCCAGGTAAGCGGTGAAGTGTGAACCGTCGCCATACTCGAAGCTGACGCTGCCGCGAAGGTGGCTGCCGGCAAAAGCGACACGGTTCCGCAGGTCCACCACCCACTCACCCCGCTGCAGCCGCGACGCGAGCTCATCCCCGTCCAAGGACCCGGGGAGGTCCAGGTGGGGCGGCGTCGGTCCGGCCATGTTGATCGGTGCCATGTGCGCGTAGTAGGAGGGGCGGGCCGTGAGGTTGTGGATCAGTTCCTGGACGAAATGGTCCTCGTCGGGGTCGGTCAGCGCATGGTTTCCGGTCAGCTGCTCACCGATGGTGGAGGACCCAGTCCGGCTGGCCGGTCCGGAGGAGCAGAACGAGCCGAAGCCGTGGGTGGGGTAGAGGCCCGCGTCCTGGTGCGCTTCGTTCACCAGCCGCCGCACGGACGCGTACTGGTGGTGGGTGAGCGGCAGCGTGTCGTCATCGCTGACAAGGTCCGTGCGGCCCACCGAGCCGTAAAGCAGGCTGCCACCCGAGAACACGGCCTGGCGGTCGCCGTCGGTAATGATGTAGGACAGGTGGTGGTGGGTGTGCCCCGGAGTGGCCACGGCTTTGAGGACCATCCGCCCGATCCGCACCGTGTCGCCGTCCGAAATCCCCTGGTGCCGGTACGGGACTTTGTCCGCGGCGTTCACCAGGTATGCGGCGCGCTCCTGTCGATGACGCAGAACCTGTTCCCGTCCGGATCCTCGAGGACGATGAAGTCGGGATCCTCCGGGTACAAGTCCCAGTCGACGTGTTTCGCGCCGAGCGAGACCAGGCGCTCCACCTCCGCGGCCTGGTCATCGGCGTACAGGTCCAGGTGGATGCGCGGGTGTTCCTGGGTCGGCGTCCCGCTCAGCATGAGGGACAGTTGCGCTCCGGATCCCGACGCCGGCACGAGGGTCACCCACGTGTCGTCGCCGGGTTCCCGCGGGACATACCCCAAGGCTGCATGCCAGAAGCCGGTGGCGCGGGCGACGTCGTTAACGCCGAGGACGATGGTGCCGATGGTCAACATCCGCCCAGCCTAGACCGGGCCGATGGCGCCGGAAAAGGGTTCTCTCCTATACAGGGCTAGACTCGCGTGCATGGGGGAGAACAACACACCTGAGGAAAGCCTGCCGTCCGGGCGCCGCACAGTCCCTGCCGCCGTCGTGCCCCTATTGGGCGTTGCGGTGACGCTTGCAGGGTTCTTCATTGCATGGCTCAACAGGAACAACTACATCGGCTGGTTCGCCTACGCGCCGCTCAGCAACCAGCCCTTCAACGGTCCCGGCCTGGCGTTCCTTAGCGTGGGAGCGCAGATTGGCCTTGGCATCGCAATCATCGGTTTGCTCGTCCTGGCCTTCTGGGCGGGTTACAGGCTGGGGAGAAAAACCCGCCCATCATCGCTGTAGCCCTTTTGGTTGGCTGGAGGCGCTGCGCGCCTACAGTTAGTTATGGTGCGGGCCTGAAACGGCAGGTAACAACCTGGACCAGTGCGCTGGCCGTGTTGGGCGCATGGCCCATGACGGGCAATACCAATGGTCCAGGTGGCCCGCACCCTGTTTACAGGTCCCAGGCCGGGGGTAACCAGAAGGCATGACTGACTCAGCAGATGCCACAGGCCTTCCCGGCGCCGACAGCGCCCCGGGGGCAGAGCACACCGAGACGCCGGAAAGCATCGCCGACGAGATCCGCCACGAGATCCACCTCGGCCACGTCCAGGACGACGTCAGCCACGTCCTCGAGGAGCGCCTTGAGGAAGAGGGCATCGACATGCGTCCGGAAGACGTGGACGAACTCGCGGAGGAAATCGAAAGGGATGCCTCAACCTAGATCACGGGACGCGAAAGCGCCTTCCCCGCACCTTCGGGAGGTGGGACGATGTGACTATGCAGGAGAACACGGGCGGCGGCCCGCATGAGCCAGGCTCGCATCTGCATGCGCACACAGCGTTGACAACCGGGCAGATGCGCACGGTCGGACAGCGCCGCCGCGACGCGGAGGAAAAACTGGAACAACACCTGGAGGAAGCCCGGCACAAGGTCCATCCGGACGACGGGGATCCTCAGCAGGACATCACAGCTGACAGCTGACCAATAGGGCTGGCTGATAGGGCTGGCCACGTAGAAGGACGACGGCGGGACGCACCCGCCGTCGTCCTTCTTTGTTTCTGTAGTGGCGGGGTGCGCCAACGAAAGCTAAAGGCGCAACACTCGATCGATTGGTGCAACAGCAGCTAGCGCTTGACCTTCCGTTCGTAGCGCCGCGCAACGGCGGAACCGTCCGGCGTACTTCTTCGCTTGTTCTCATCCATGGGAAAAATAACCGTTGACTGTGCTGCGCATCACTCGTACTGTTGAGTGCAACGGAGTTGCTATAAAAGCAACTCACCGACATTGGTGGATTACATGAATCACGAAACACCTTCTCCCGCCCTTGTGGGAGGCCCGGGCGTGGAAAAGCATGGCACCCATGACAAGACCCACGCCGGCCGCACGACGATGAGCGGCCACACTCCAGTCCCCGCCGGCAATGGTGCCGACAGGGACACGCGCCGCAGGGTGATCGCGGCGAGCTTCATCGGCAACTTCGTGGAATGGTTCGATTACGCCGTCTACGGCTACCTGGCCGTCACGATTGCCACCGTCTTCTTTCCGGAGTCCGACCCGCAGACCGGCCTCCTGCTCACGTTTGCCCTCTTTGCCATTTCGTTCCTGGTGCGCCCGCTCGGCGGATTCATCTGGGGGCACATCGGTGACAAGGTGGGGCGGCGGACGGCACTCTCGCTTTCAATCCTCATCATGTCCGCAGCGACGTTCTGCATCGCCCTCATCCCGGGCTACGACACCATCGGCATCTGGGCCCCCATCCTGCTCCTGATGATCAGGGTGGTGCAGGGCTTCTCCGCCTCAGGAGAGTACGCGGGAGCATCCGCGTTCCTGGTGGAGTATGCACCCGCCAACCGGCGGGGCCTGTACGCCGCCGTCGTCCCGGCGAGCACCGCCGCCGGCCTGCTCCTCGGCTCCCTGATGGCCGCCCTGCTGACAGGCCTGCTCAGTGCAGACGCGCTGCACAGCTGGGGCTGGCGCCTGCCGTTCCTTCTGGCTGCGCCCATGGGCCTGATCGGCAGGTACATCCGCACAAAGCTCGAAGACACCCCGGTGTTCCGCGAACTGGAAGCGGAGGACCACGCGGACAAGGCACCGGTCTCCAGCCTCTTCCGGAACCACTGGCGGCAACTGCTCCAGGCCGTGGGGGCCGTGCTGCTCAACGCCGTCGGCTTCTACGTGATCCTCAGCTACATGCCCACGTACCTCTCCTCTGAGCTTGGCCTGGGCGAAACAGAGTCCTTCCTGGCCACAACTGTCGCCTTGGCCACCTATATCGGCTTCATCTTCCTGACCGGCATGCTCTCGGACCGGTACGGCCGGAAGAAGGTGCTGATCGCCGCATCCGTGACCTTCATCCTGCTGACCGTGCCCGCGTTCGCACTCCTGGGCACCGGGAACTTCCTGGTCATCGTCCTGGTCCAGATCCTTCTGGGCGCCATGCTGGCCCTCAATGACGGCACGCTGCCCAGCTTCCTTGCGGAAATGTTCCCCACAAGGGTCCGCTACAGCGGCTTCGCCGTGAGCTTCAACCTCTCCAACGCTCTGTTTGGCGGCACCGCACCATTTGTGGCCACCCTGCTCATCGGAATCACAGCCAACGACTTGGCGCCGGCCTGGTACCTCGCGCTTGCCGCCCTGGTTTCCCTCGTGGCCGTGTCCCTCTCCAGGGAGACCGGCAAGGCACCCCTGCGCCATGAATAGCCTCGACTTCCTTCCTCAAGAACCGCACTAACCGAAAGGCATTACCCAATGACCAGCACCATCGAAACCGCCTCCTCCGTCGCCGAACTCGAGCGGCTGAAAGTCCTGCACAACGGGCAGAAGGAGAAGCTGACGTTCTCCGACGCCGAGTTCGAGCGCCGCCTTGGCGGCCTGCGGCAGATCATGGCCGCAAAGGACCTGGACGCGGTCATCCTGACCAGCTACCACGGCATCAAGTACTACTCCGACTTCCTCTACACAACCTTTGGCCGCAACTACGCACTGGTCGTCACCGCCGACGACTCGGTCACCGTCACCGCCAACATCGACGCCGGAATGCCGTGGCGCACCTCCTACGGCGAGAACATCGTCTACACCGACTGGCGCCGCGACAACTTCTACTTCGGCCTGCAGGAGGCACTGCGCCAGCGCGGCGTGAAGGCATCCCGGCTCGGCGTCGAGGACGACTTCCTGCCCGGCCTGACCCGCGAAAAGATCGCCGCCGCCTTCCCCGGCGCCCAGCTCCTGGACGTCTCCCAGGACGCCATGCGCCAGCGTATGATCAAGTCCGCCGAAGAGATCGAAGTCATCAAGCACGGCGCCCGCATCGGTGACCTCGGCGGCGAGGCCATCCGCGCCGCGATCCGCGAGGGCATCACCGAATACGAAGTGGCCCTGGCCGGCACCGAAGCCATGGTGCACGAGATCGCCCGGACCTTCCCGCACCGCGAAGTCCGCGACACCTGGGTCTGGTTCCAGTCCGGCATCAACACCGACGGCGCCCACAACTGGGCCACCACCCGCAAACTGCAGCAGGGCGACATCCTCTCGCTCAACTGCTTCCCCATGACCTCCGGCTACTACACCGCCCTGGAACGCACCCTCTTCCTGGGCCAGCCGGACGAGCGCTCCCTGGAACTGTGGAACATCAACGTCGAGGTCCACAAGCGCGGCCTGGAACTCATCAAGCCCGGCGCCGTCTGCAAGGACATCGCCGCCGAACTGAACGAGATCTACATCAGCCACGGACTGCTGGCCAACCGCACCTTCGGTTACGGGCACTCCTTCGGCGTCCTCAGCCACTACTACGGCCGCGAAGCCGGACTGGAGCTCCGCGAGGACATCGACACTGTCCTGGAACCGGGCATGGTGGTCTCCATGGAACCGATGATCACCGTCGCCGACGGCCAGCCCGGCGCCGGCGGCTACCGTGAGCACGACATCCTGGTCATCGGCGAGGACTCGGTGGAGAACATCACCAAGTTCCCGTTCGGCCCGGAACACAACATCATCGGCGCATAGGCGCCACCCGGGCAGGAAGCGGCGCCGCGTTTCGCGTGGCGCCGCTTTCGGCGTCTGTGCCGAAGATAAGGAAAGATGATGGCTACCATGACTCCACCAGCAGCAAAAGACACCACCGGCGCAGCCGTGAACGACGCCGCCAACGGCACCGGCGCGAACGGCACCGGAGCGAACGGTGCGCCGGACGCGAAAGGCGCGTCCGTCGTCGTCAACGCGATTGCCGTCCTGCGCACCTTCACCGCGGAGGAACCCCTGCTGGGAGTCACGGAGATCGCCGGCCGGGTGGGTATGCACAAGAGCAGTGTGTCCCGCATCCTGGCCACGCTCGAGCAGGAAGACCTGGTGGAACGCGACCCGGAAACGCGCCGTTTCCGCCTGGGCCTTGGCCTGATCGCCGTCGCCGGGCCGCTGCTGGCTGAAATGGACGAACGCCGAGTTGCCTACCCCGTCCTGCGCCAGCTCACCGAACAGACCGGCGAAACCAGCGCCCTCATGCTGTGGCGCACCAACGAGGCCATCTGCGTCGAGCAGATCGCCAGCCCCCAGCAGATCAAACACACCACACCCCTGGGCGCCCGCTACCGCGACGCCGTCAGCGCCTCGGTGCAGGTCTTCCTGGCTGCCCAGCCCGCTGAGCGCGCCCGGGAACTGCTGCGCAGCGGATCCATCAGCTACCCCGGCCTGGACCAGGCCGGCCTGGAAGCGTACGAAGCCAGGCTGCGGGACGTGGCCTGCCGCGGGTGGGCCGAAAACTACGGCGAATCGTCACTGGACGAGGTGGGCGTCGCCGCCCCCGTTCTGGACCACCGCGGCGACGTTGCCGCCGTCGTGCTCATCTCCGCCCCGCGCTTCCGCGTGTCCCGCGAACAACTGAAGGTCCTGGGCGAGGCGTGCCTGGCGGCCGCCGCGCAGGTCACCATTCGCCTCGGCGGACGCCCCGCCAAGTAAGTACCCTGCACGCAGGGGAGGGCCGGAAGAGGTCCAAGGACCTATGGACAGCTGCCCGGCCCGGGGGTCCATATTGCCGGCCACTGACTGCCTGCACACTTGGGCCCACGAAAATTCCCAGGTTCCAACCCATCCACTATCCGGCTGCAGCCGAATAGCCATTGAGACGCCGGACGCGGCCAGGTCTCGAAGAACCTGCGCAGGATGCCCAACTACTCAAGGAGAACCCAAATGCAGACCACCAAGCGCACAACCTTCACCGTGGCAGGCGTTGCAGCGGCCGCCCTGCTCAGCCTGACTGCCTGCGGCGGGTCGGGCAGCACCTCCGGATCCACCGCATCTTCGGAGCCGATGGCATCAGCTCCCAGCTCCAGCATGGCGTCGCCGTCAGCCAGCCCGTCAGCCGACACCATGGACCCGGCCGCAAACCTTGTTGGCCCCGGCTGTGCCGGCTACGCCGAACAGGTCCCCACCGGCGCGGGCTCAGTTGAAGGTATGGCCCTGGATCCCGTAGCTGTCGCAGCGTCGAACAACCCCATCCTGACCACGCTTACCGCCGCCGTGTCCGGCCAGCTCAACCCCAAGGTCAACCTCGTCGATACCCTCAACGGCAGTGAATTCACCGTCTTCGCACCCGTGGACGACGCCTTCAAAAAGATCGACCCGGCAACGATCGAAACCCTCAAGACCGACGATGCCCTGCTCAGCAAGATCCTGACCTACCACGTGGTACCCGGTCAGATCACTCCGGACCAGATCGCCGGCACCCACGCCACCGTGCAGGGCGGATCCGTCACTGTCACCGGCAGCGGCGACAACCTCAAGGTCGACGACGCCAACGTGATCTGCGGCGGGGTCAAGACCAAGAACGCAACCGTCTACCTGGTCGACTCCGTCCTCATGCCCAAGTAGCCGATAACCGGACCAAGGCAATCCAGGGTCTGGGCACGGTACAGTACCGAGCCCAGGCCCGGGCTTTTTAAGGATCACCATGACAAAGCTCGGAAACCGGACTGCAGGGCCCCGCCCCTTGGCCGCATTGGCCGGCGTGGTCTCAGCCGCCGTCGTTCTTGCCGTTGCAGAGCTGATTGGAGCGTTCTTCACCCCCAGGGCAACTCCGTTGTTCGCCCTGGGGTCCACCTTCATCGACTTCACGCCCCCATGGCTGAAGGACTTCGCCATCGCCACCTTCGGCACCAACGACAAGGCTGCCCTGTTCGTTGGCATGGGCCTCACCATCGCGATCCTTGCCTGCGTCCTTGGCGTGGTCGCCTACCGGAAGTGGGTGCTGGGCGTCCTGGGCGTCCTGTTCATGGGCGCCGTGATCGTTGCCTGCGTCGTCACCCGTTCCGGCGTAAGCGGCGTGGACGCCATCCCTTCCGCCGCAGGAACCATCGCCGGGCTTGCGGTCCTGCACCGGCTGATGAAACCGCTGTGGGGGATGAAGGCGCAGCCGGCGGCGACTGGGCGCCGTGAATTCTTTACTGCCGCCGGCATCACCGCGGTGGCCGCCGGTATCGCCGCCAGCGGCGGGCGGCTGCTGAGTGTGGCGCGCAACGATGTGGCGCAGGCACGCCAGGCCCTCCGCCTTCCGTCACCGGCAAAGCCTGCGGCCGCAGTGCCCGCAGGCGTCCAGTCCGTCGTGCCCGGAGTTACCCCGTGGCTGACGCCCAACAACGAGTTCTACCGGATCGATACGGCCTTGAGCGTCCCGGAAATCAACGCCGACGACTGGGAACTTCGGGTCCACGGGCTGGTGGAGCAGGAAGTGGTACTTACGTTCCAGGACCTGCTCGACGCCGACCTGATTGAGTCGCATGTCACGCTGACGTGCGTTTCCAACCCGGTAGGCGGCAACCTTGCCGGGAACGCCAAATGGCTGGGCCTCCCCATCCGGGACGTCCTCGCCCGTGCCAAACCGAAAGACGGCGCGGACATGGTCCTGTCCACCTCGATCGACGGCTTCAGCGCCTCCACCCCGCTTGAAGTCCTGCAGGACGGCCGCGACGCCATGCTTGCCATCGGCATGAACGGGGAGCCGCTCCCACTGGAGCACGGCTACCCGGTCCGGATGCTGGTTCCCGGGCTCTACGGGTTCGTCTCCGCCACCAAATGGGTGGTGGACCTGGAAGTCACCCGCTTTGCCGACAAAAAGGCGTATTGGACCGACCGCGGCTGGTCCGAGCGTGGTCCCATCAAAACCATGGCACGGGTGGAGGTGCCCAGGTCGTTCGCGAAAGTACCCGCCGGGAAGGTCGCCGTGGGCGGAACGGCATGGGCCCAGACACGCGGCATCACCAAAGTGGAGATCCAGATCGACAACGGTGAGTGGAATGAAGCCACCCTTTCCACCGAGGCTTCCACCATCACCTGGCGGCAATGGTCCTACGAATGGGACGCCACCCCCGGACCGCACTACATCAAGGTCCGGGCTACCGACGGCACGGGGCAGGTCCAGACGGAGCAGCGCGCCGATCCCGTGCCCGATGGAGCTTCCGGCTGGCAGTCGGTGATGGTCACGGTGGAGTAGTACGGCCCCCTAGGGCAGGCCGGCCATCCGCACTGCGAGGTGCAGGGCGGCCAGCCGGCCGGTGCCCCGCGGGTCGCCGCCGCAGAGGTCGAAAATCCGCTGCAGCCTGTGGTGCATCGACTGCCGCTCCAGATGGAGTTCCCGTGCCGACTGGGCCGTGTTGCACCCGGAATCCAGCCACACCGTCAGGGTTTCCAGCAGCTGGGACTGCCGCTGCTCGTCATGCTCCAGCACCGCACGCAGTTGATGGTTTACAAACGCCTCCCGCACGGAGGCGTCAATACCAGACAGCGCGAGGCTCTCCACCGCGGTGTCCTCCGCATCAAGGACCACCAGGCCATGGTCGGGATGCCTGCGCCGTGCGGATGCGTTGCGACGCCGGATCTGGCGCACGTCGAGGGCGCGGCGCGCCTGCGCCAGGGACCACACGGAGTCCGCCACCCCGGCGGCCAGCGGCCCGACGGCGATGGTGGCGTCGTCGTCGCCTTCCAGCCCGCGCAGGGACTCCAGGAGCTTCCGCCGCTCACTGACGGTTCCGGCGGCGGGCAGCCCGATCATCACGACCAGCTCCGCGTTGTCCAGGTAGGCGGCGCTGGGAATGCGGCGGGAGTTCAGGAACGTTTCGACGGCGCCGCGCAGCTTTTGCGGCGACGCGGCGTGGATTGCCGCCACCACGGCGGGGGAGTCGGCAGGGATGCCGGCACCCGGCGCGAGCTGCTCAAGCCGCCACGCCGGTGCCGCGGTGAGCACCGCGCGCATCAGTTCCGCCCCGGCCAGGGCATGCAGGCCCGGGGGCGTGTGCTGCAGCAGCGCCAGGCCAAGGATGTCGACGGCGCGTTCCCCGGCCACGTGCGCCAGCCCCGCGTCTGCGCCCTCCTTCAGGTGCACTTCCAGCCGTGCCATCAGGACGCCGCGGACTGGGATGTCCACGCTGATGACCGTTGCGCCGGCAGCCCCGGCAGTGCCCGCCGCTTCGCCCGGTCCGGAGCCGCCGTCGCCGTCCGTGCCGGTTGAAGAGAGGCCGTCCGCAACCGCGCTGCCGTCCGGCGCCGCGCTCCCCAGGGCAACTCCCCAGGGGGAGGTGAGCGCGACCGCGGCGCCGGTGATGCCGGCGAGCACCCCAAGGATCTTGTCCAGCGAGGCGCCGTGCGCCAGTTCGGCGGCCATGGCCCGCGTGGCGTTGTCCGCCTGCTGCAGGTGGCCCACCGACTCGCTGACCAGAATGGAGTTGATGGCCTGCATGACCCCGACGAACGGCACCACCCGCCGGAGCTCCACCACCGGCAGGCCGTACTTCTCGGCCTTGGCGAGCAGGTCGGCCGGGATCTCCGGCAGGACACCCCCGGTCTCGATGGCCAGCGCCGCAATGCCGCGCTGCGCCAGGGCGCGGACATACTCCTCCCGCTTCTCGGGGGTGGCGGAGGCCAGCGTGATGCCGCCGCAGAGCAGCAGCTCACCGCCACGGAGCAGGGGAGCGATGTCCAGCACTTCACTGGAGTGGACCCAGCGCACCGGCTGCGAATCCGTGTCCACACCCAAGGGATGGACAATGGGATCGGCCGCGGCAAGGGCGGGGTGGGCGAGTATTTCGCCGAGGAACACTGACATGACATTCCGTACGGTCGTAGCGCAATCTGTTAGACGGATAGTATCTTGTTCCTTGTGATGGGGGCCACATAGCCTTTTGAGTACAAATCCACCTCACGGAGGCCCCCATGCAAGACAAGCTTTCTCCAGCAGCGCAACGGCGCGCCGCTGATGCGAACCACAACAGCGCCCCTGCAAGTGCGGACGACCACGAAGCCTGGCTCCAGCCCATCCCAGAATCCGCCCGCACCCGCAAGGTGTCCGGCCAGTTCTGGATCTGGGCAGGTGCCAACCTGGCGCCCATCAACTGGGTGCTCGGGGCACTCGGCATCCACCTGGGCCTGGGCTTCGCGGACACCGTTACAGTCCTGGTCCTGGGCAACCTGATCGGCATGCTGCTCTTCGGCTGCTTCGTCCTCCTCGGCCAGAAAACCGGCGCCACCGGCATGGTCCTGGCCCGGGCAGCGTTCGGCCGGCGCGGCAACTACCTCCCCGCCGCCATCCAGGCGCTGCTGGTCATCGGCTGGTGCGCCGTCAACACCTGGATCATCCTGGACCTGGTGATGGCGCTCTTCGGAACCCTCGGCTGGGTGGACCCGGAAGCGCACAACTACGGTTGGAAGATCGGCGTCGCCACCGGCATCATGGCCGCGCAGGTAGCCATCGCCTGGTTCGGCTACAAGGCCATCGCCGCATTCGAAAAGTGGACCGTACCGCCCACCATCATCATCCTGGCCGTCATGTCCGCCGTCGCCTGGTTCGGCATGGAGATCGACTGGGGCTACGCCGGTCCCGCCGGAGCCATCCTGGAAGGTTCGGAGCGGATCGCCGCCATGAGCGCCGTGATGACGGCCATCGGCATCGGCTGGGGCATCACCTGGTTCACGTACGCGGCCGACTATTCCCGCTTCGTCAGCACCTCGGTCCCCAAGAAGAAGGTCTACCTGGCCTCGGTCCTGGGCCAGTTCATCCCGGTGGTGTGGCTCGGCATCCTCGGCGCCAGCCTCGCCACGAACAGCGGTGAAGTGGACCCCGGCAAGCTCATCGTCCAGAACTTCGGCGTCCTCGCCCTGCCGGTGCTGCTCATGGTCCTGCACGGCCCCATCGCCACCAACATCCTGAACATCTACACCTTTTCCGTCGCCACCCAGGCGCTGGACATCACCATCAACCGCCGCAAGCTCAACCTGTTCGTCGGCGTCTTCTCGCTCGCCGCCGTCGTCTTCTTCATCTTCCAGGAAGACTTCGCCGCCGTCCTCGACGCCTGGCTGATCGGCCTGGTGGCCTGGGTGGCCGCCTGGGGCGGGGTCATGCTGGTGCACTACTTCTGGCTGGAGAAGCGCTGGCCCGGTGACCCGCAGCGTTTGTTCGACGGCGTCGGCACCTCCCGGCTCCCCGGTGTCAACTGGGCGGGCGTCACCTCCCTCCTGGCCGGCATCTTCGCCACCTGGCTGTTCATGTACGGCCTGATCCCCGTCATGCAGGGCCCCATCGCCGTGGCCTTGGGCGGCTGGGACCTGTCCTGGCTGGCAGGCGGCCTGACCAGCGCCGGCGTGTACGCCATCCTCGGCCCCCGGGCCCACACCAAGTACGTCACGGGAAAGAACGCCGAGGCTGAGCCCGCAGCCGAAAAGCCCGGCAGCACCGCCGTCATCCCGGTCCTCTGACCTGACCGCCAACCCTCTCCAGGCGGGCGCAGCCTGCGCCCGCCGAAAGGATCCCATCGTGAACCAGCCCGCCATCGCGGACCTCCTGCACCCCATCACCTGGCCCGAAGGCTGCAGGGCCGCCGCGTCCTTCACCTTCGACGTCGACGCCGAATCCTGCACCATCGCCCACGACCCCACCAGCACGCGGCGGATGTCGCTGATGACCCACCAGTCCTACGGACCCAAGGTCGCAGTGCCCCGGCTCCTGAAAATCCTGGAACGCCAGGACATCCGGGCCACGTTCTTCATCCCGGGCTTTACGGCCGAATCGTACCCGGACATTGTGCGGCAGATCGTGGACGGCGGGCACGAGGTGGCGCACCACGGCTACCTGCACGAGCCGATGCAGGGCATCGACGCCGTCACGGAGGCAAGCTACCTCGACCGCGGCCTGGAAGCCCTGGCCAAGGTCGCCGGGGTCCGGCCCGTCGGGTACCGGGCACCCTGGTGGGAGCTGAACTGGCACTCACCCGGCCTCCTGGCCGACCGCGGCTTCCTCTACGATTCGAGCCTGCTCGACGGCGACGCCCCCTACCGCTTCGCCGTCGCCGCCGACGACCCGCGTGACATCGTGGAAATCCCGGTGGACTGGACCCTGGACGACTGGGAGCAGTACGCCTTCTACCCGGGCGTGACCGGCAGCGGCGTCATCGAATCCCCGGCCAAGGTGCTGGAAATGTGGACGCTCGAAGCGCAGGCTCACCACTCCCAAGGCAGCTGCTTCGTCCTGACCAACCACCCGTTCATCTCCGGCCGCCCCTCCAAGGCGGTGGCCCTGGAGCAGCTGATCGAGCGGGTAAAGGGCCTAGACGGGATGTGGGTGACCACGATGGAAGAGATCGCCCGGCACACCAAGGCCACCGTGGACGAGGTCCACACCCACGGCCGGATCCAGGTGCCCGCGTTCCCGGGCGCCGGCGCCCGGTTCGAGCCCGCGAAGGTGCGCGAAGGCGTCCTGAAGTAGGCCTGGCCAGCGGAAACGGACGACGGCGGGAGGCTCCCGCCGTCGTCCGTTTAACCCTGCTCCGGTACCCTGTTGAGATGATCCGCGGAATGGCCGACTACGGCGCGGAAGGCATCCTCCTCGCCGGCGCGGGGCGGGCCCTCCTGCTGCAGCTCGCCGACCCCGCCGTGGGCCGGGGCGTGGACGAGCACAGCACGTTCGTGGGCCGCCCGGTTAACAGGCTCAAAGGCACGCTGACGTACGTGTACGCGGTGGTCTACGGCAACGACGAACAGCTCAACGCCGTCCGGCGCAAGGTGAACCGCGCCCACGTTCCCGTCCGCCGGCAGGACACCGAAGCCTCGCCCGGTTACAACGCCTTCGACCCCGGGCTGCAGCTGTGGGTTGTGGCAACGCTGTACGACACTGCCGTCACCATCATCGAAAAGATCTACGGGCCGCTGGACGACGAGTCCGCCGATGCGATGTACCAGGATTACGCCCGGATCGGCACCGTCCTGCAGCTCCGGCCGGGCATGTGGCCCGAGGACCGCGCAGCCTTCAAACGCTACTGGGACGGGCGCTACACCACCCTGCGCGCGGAGGCCGCCGGCGTTCGCGTGGCCCACGGCCTGCTCTACCCCAAGCACACCGCACTCTGGTACCGCGCCATCATCCCGCCCGCACGCTTCCTCACCGCAGGGCTCCTGCCGGAGCAGCTGCGGCAGGACTTCGGGCTGCCGTGGAATCCGCGCCGGCAGCGCCGCTTCGACCGCACCTTCCGAGTCCTGGCCGTCGCCTACCCCAGACTGCCGCGGAACATCCGGCACTGGTTCAAGGACTACTGCCTGGCCGAGCTGGACAAGGAGATCCGCAAGGAAATCCAGAAAGGGCCGGACCAGCGTCAGGGAGCCGTGCGTAGCGCGCTGCCCTGACCGGGCAAAAAGGAAGCGGACGACGGCGGGAGGTCCCGGCGTCGTCCGCTTTCCTTTCCTGCGTCAGTGGTTTTCGGTCGGCTTGTGCCCGGCGGCTGCGGCTCGGGCGTCGCCCTCTTCGTGGCCGCCCTTCTTCTTGCCGAACGGCAGGACCTTCATGACCGGTCCGATGACCGCCATGACGATGAGGCCCCAGATGATTCCGACGACGGCGGAGCAGAGGGTGTTCACCAGCCAGGCCAGGAAGCCGCCCACGACGGCGATGTCCACGAAGGGATGCTCGAGCGCATGGACGAGGTCGTACGGTCCATGCCAGCCGAGGTCGTAGGCGCCCTGCAGCATGATGTGCCCGCCCACCCACAACATCGCGATGGTTCCGATGAGGGTGATCGCGCCAAGGACGGCCGGCATGCCGCGGACGAGCAGCCCGCCCAGGCGCTTGGAGCGGGCGGAGTCCTTGGCGGCAAGGTGCACGCCGATGTCGTCCATCTTGACGATCAGGCCCACGGCGCCGTACACGGCCACTGTGATCAGGATTGCCACCACCACGAGGATGAGGGCGCGGACCCAGATGTTTTCGGTGGCCACCTCGTTCATCGAGATGACCATGATCTCGCAGGACAGGATGAAGTCGGTGGTGATGGCGCCCTTGACCACCTTGGACTCCGCCTGGGGGCCCCGTTCCACGGCGGGAGTATCTTCCTCCGCGGTGTGGTGCCCGCGGAGTTTGTGCCAGACCTTTTCGGCGCCCTCGTAGCAGAGGTACGTGCCGCCGAGCATAAGGATGAACGGGATGGTCCAGGGGGCGAACGCGCTGATGAGCAGCAGCGCCGGGAGGATAATCAGGAGCTTGTTCCGCAGCGAACCCCAGAAGATCTTCTTGATCATGGGCAGTTCGCGGGACGGGTCCGCGCCGGACACGTACTGCGGCGTCACTGCGGCGTCGTCAATCACCACGCCCGCGGCCTTGGCGCTCGCCTTCGCGGCGCCGGCGGCGACGTCGTCCACCGAGGCGGCCGCGATGCGGGCCAGGGCGGCGACGTCGTCCAGGAGGGCAACCAGGCCGCCGCTCACAGCCCGCCCCCGCGACGGTTGGGAGCGGTCTGCTGGCCGCGGATGGTCCGGTCAAAGTTCATGATCGACATGATTGGAGTATATGGCGGCGGGGAGGGGCTTAGTCGTCGTAGGTGTTGGCGATGTAGACGTCGCAGGGGGCGTTGTGCGCCACGCTGTTGGCCACGCTGCCCAGCAGCCGGCCGATGCCGCGCATCCGGCGGTTGCCCACCACGATCAGCCGGGCATCCAGGCGGATGGCTTCCTTGATCAGGGAATCGGCGGGCTTGCCGCGCGCGGCGAAGTGCGTGACCTGCACGCCCGGCTTCGACGCCGCCAGGGACTGGGCCACATGCTCGGCGCTGTCTCCGCTGTAGACCGTCACCCTGTCCGACCCCACACCGAATGTTTCGGCGTTCTCCGACTCGAAGGCCGTCACCACGTGCAGTGACGCTCCCAGCGACTCTGCCAGGCCAAGTGCCACTTCCGCAGCTTTCCGTGCAGATGCGCTGGCATCCACGCCTACAACTACTACTCCACTCATGGGGGCTCCTTCGCTTGGGGTGCTGACGGTCCACTTGCCAGTCTAGGGAAGATTCGGGCCGGCGTCCGGAAGCGCCGGTTTCTTAAACAGAAAGCGGACGACGGCGGGTGGGTCCCGCCGTCGTCCGCTTCTCCCACCTAAGGAGTCAGAAGGCGGCACCGATGGACGCCAGCTCCGGAGCCTCTGCCCCGGCGTACTGGTTCTTCGGGCGGGCAAGTCCGTAGTGTTCACGCAGCGTCCGGCCGGTGTACCCGGTGCGGAACAGCCCGCGTTCCTGCAGGATGGGCACCACCTGGTCCACGAAGGTCTCCAGCCCGGACGGGAGCACCGGCGGCATGATGTTGAAGCCGTCCGCCGCGCCGCCGTCGAACCATTCCTGGATGGTGTCCGCCACCTGCACAGGCGTGCCCGTGAATGTTCGGTGCCCGCGGCCGCCGCCCAGCCGGCCGATGAGCTGGCGCACCGTGAGATGCTCGCGCCGGGCGAGCTGAACAATCAGTGTGTAGCGGCTTTTGGCTCCCTCGATCTCGTCCTCGCTGGGCAGGTTGTCCGGCAGTTGGCGGTCCAGCGGCAGGTCCTCCGGGTCGACGCGCAGGGTCTTGGCCAGCTGGATCCGGGCGTACTCGGGCTTGATCAGCCGGTCCAGTTCACGCTCCAGTTCCCGGGCTTCCCCGACGGTGCTGCCGATGACGGGGACGATGCCCGGCAAAATCTTGATGGTTTCCGGGTCCCGTCCGGCGGTGGCGGTGCGGGCTTTGAGGTCGCGGTAGAACTCCTGTGCGTCAACGAGGGTCTGGTGGGCGGTGAACACGGCGTCGGCGTACTTGGCAGCGAGGTCCTTTCCGTCCTCGGAGGAGCCGGCCTGGACAATCAGCGGGTGGCCCTGCTGTGAACGGGGCACGTTGAGCGGGCCGCGGACCCTGAAGTGCTTGCCCTCGTGGTCCACGGTCCGGATCTTGTCCGCGTCGCCCCAGACGCCCTCTTCCTTGTCAGCGAGCACGGCGTCGTCCTGCCAGCTGTCCCACAGTTTCCGGGCCACCTCGATGAACTCACCGGCACGCTCGTACCGCACGGCGTGGGCGGGCTGATCGTCAACGCCGAAGTTCCGGGCAGCATCCGGGCCTGCCGTGGTCACGACGTTCCAGCCGGCGCGGCCGCCGCTGGCCCAGTCCACCGAGGCGAAGCGGCGGGCCAGGTTGAACGGCTCGTTGTACGTGGTGGACGCCGTGGCGATCAGCCCGATGTGTTCGGTGGCGCCGGCTATGGCCGTCAACAGGATGGTGGGCTCCAGCTTGCCGGCCGGCCGGCGGCCCACCTCGCCGAACAGGACGGGGGAGTCGGCGAAGAAGATCGAGTCGAGCTTGCCGCGCTCGGCGGTGCGGGCCAGTTTCTTGTAGTGCTCGACGTCGGTGCTGGCCTGTGGATCGCTTTCGGGCAGCCGCCACGAGGCTTCGTGGTGGCCGGTGCTCATCAGGAACGCGTTGAGGTGGAGCTGGCGCCGGGGCTGATTTTCAGAAGACATGGGTTGTCCTTAAGTCAGGTATGTGGAATTTCGATGGGCTTAGCAACCGGGGTTTCGACAGGCTCAACCACCGGCAAGGGGGTCAGCTACCGGCGCCGACACCGAGGTCGGTGAGCAGGTCGCGGCGGAGGGCCTCGTGGCCTGTGGCATCGGCGGAGGACCCGATGTCCGGGGCAACCGTACGGATGGTCGAGATGCGGCCGTGGTCCAGGACCACGATCCGGTCCGCCAGGGCGATGGCCTCGTCCACGTCGTGCGTGACCAGCAGGACGGCGGGCCGGTGCGCGGCCACGAGGTCCTGGAGCAGTCCGTGCATTTTGATCCGGGTCAGGGCATCGAGGGCTCCGAACGGCTCGTCGGCCAGCAGCAGCTGCGGCTCACGGACCAGGGACCGGGCCAGCGCCACGCGCTGCTGTTCGCCGCCGGACAGCTGGTGCGGCCACGCTTTTTCGCGGCCGGCGAGCCCCACCTCGGCGAGGGCCTTGCGCGCCCGGGTCTCGGCGTCGCGCTCCCGAAGGCCTAGGGTGACGTTGCCCAGCACCGTGTCCCACGGCAGGAGCCGGGAGTCCTGGAACACCACGGACACCCGCTCCGGAACGTTGATCACGCCGCTGCCGCGGACGTCGTGGTCGAGCCCGGCGAGGGCGCGCAGCAGCGTGGACTTGCCGCAGCCGCTGGGGCCCAGCAGCGCCACGAACTCGCCGGGCGCGATGTCCAGGTCCACCCCGTTCAGGACGCCTTTGGGCCCGAAGCTGCGGATCAGGTCCCGGACCGAGACGGCGTCCGGAGAAGACGCGGTGAGCGGACGGTGGGCGACGGCGGTCAGCCCGCCAGGGTGCGCTGCCATGAGAGGGCCTTTCGTTCGATGAAGCGGACAATGCCGTCGGAAAGGAGGCCAAGGACGCCGTAGACAGCCAGGCCGAGGACGATGATGTTGGTTTGGCCGTAGGTGCGCGCGAGCTCCATCATGTAGCCGATGCCGCTGGTGGCATTGATCTGCTCCACCACCACGAGCGACACCCAGGCGCCGGTGACGGCGAAGCGGAGGCCCAGGAAGAACCCCGGCAGGGCGCCGGGGAGGACCACCATGCGGATGAACCCGGCGCGGGTCAGGCCGACAGTCTGCGCGAGCTCGACGTAGCGCAGGTCGATGCCGCGCAGCCCGGCGTGGGTCTGCAGGTAGATCGGGACGAACACGCCCAGGGTGATGGTGAGGACCTTCATGGTCTCGTCAATCCCGAACCACAGGATCAGCAGCGGGATCAGGGCGAGGCCGGGGATGGCGCGCTTGATCTGGACCGGCCCGTCAATCAGCGCCTCCCCGATCCGGCTCAACCCGGACAGGAGGGCCAGGACGGCGCCCACGACGATGCCGAAGAACAGTCCGAGGCCGGCGCGCTGGGCGGAAATAGCCAGGTTTTCCTGCAGCCGGCCGTCGGCGATCAGTTCTCCGGCGGTGGCCACCACGGTCCAAGGCTCGGACAAGATCCGCGGGTCAAGGAGCCCTGTCGCGGACGTGATGGTCCAGAGGGCCAGCAGCGCACCGGGGCCGAGCAGACAGGCGAGCTGCCGTCGTCGTCCGGGCCCAAGCCTCCTGCCTGTTGGCCGGATGTCCTCGCGTCCCGCGAGTCCAGGGTCCAGGTGGGGTTCGACGGCGGGACGCTCCAGCACGGCGCTCATGCGGTGCCTCCGTTGGCGGCCGCGGCGAAGGACGTGCCGGCGATCGCCTCGAACCGCTTGTCGTACAGGTTGGCCGCTGTCAGTTGCGGCTTCTTCTGTTCGCGGGACAGCAGGTCGATCGTCTGCTGGTGCCGTTCGATGGCCTCGGTCCAGGAGGTGGGAATGTCCCGCTTGCCGGCGGCGTCAATCAGGTACTGGCCGTCCTCCCGGGAGAGGCCCTGGTCCTTGACGTAGTAGCCCTCGAGCCATTCCCCGGGATGGTCCTCGATCCAGCGCTGGGCCTTGCCCCAGACCTCGACGTACTTGGCCAGGGCGGCGGCCTTGGCGGGGTCGGCGAGGACGCTGGTGGGGGAGTAAAGGTGCCCCGGGTCATCGCGCAGGCCGTGCCGGAGGGTGGTGCCGCCGTCGGCCTTGTACTTGGCGAGGTAGCGCTTGATCTGCACGCCGCCCAGCGGCGCGGCGTCCACCTGCTTGCTGGACAGTGCCGAGGAGTAGGCGTCGCCGGTGCTGGGCAGTTCGATGAGCTTGACATCCTCCTGCTTGAGCCCTGCCTTCTCCAGGATCCGCAGCACCAGGGCGCCCTGCGCCTGGCCGGGGCTGTACGCGATCTTCTTGCCGCGCAGCTCCTCGAGCTTTGAGATGCCGGCCCCCGGTGCGATGCCGAGCTCGTAAATCGGATGGTTGACCGCGTCCTGCCGGTAGGCGCTGGCGATGATGCGGACGTCCAGGCCGGTCCAGGTGGCGTGGATGGGCGGGATGTCCGCGACGGATCCGACGTCCAGGGCGTTGGCGCGGAAAGCCTCGGTGGTTTGCGGGCCGCCGGAGATATTGGCGAACTCCACGTTGATGCCGTCGAGTTCCTTGATCAGTCCGGACAGTTGCAGTGCCACCCGGACGGTGGGGTCGCCGACCGTGATGGTGGTGCCGGCGGGAAGGGCTGTTCCCAATGGCGCGAATGACGCCTGGCTGGCCTGCGGGTTGCCCGCGGTGGCAGTGCCGCCGCATGCCGTCAGGAGTCCGACGGCGGGTATCGCCAGGAGTGCGCCGAGGGCGTTGCGCCGCGAGAAAGTCCGGCCTGAAGGCTGCCGGGAGGGGGAGGATGCTGCGAAGGACATGCTGGCCTTTCGAAGGGAAAGTTGGGGAATCCGGGCAGGGCAAAGCTGGGCCGATGGCCCGGGAAGCTGAAAAGTGAAGAAAAGGGTGAGTGCCGGCGTCGGGCGAATGTGGCCCGACGCGCCGGGACCCACGGCTGGGAAACCTGCGGAGCTGCTGCCGAAGCTAGCGCCGTGTTGCTGCCATTCGGCGGGGCGGGGACATTGGGAAGCCGCCACAGTGCGGACCCCGCATGGTGCTGCCTTGCGTGTGGCTGGATGGGTTCGGCATCAGGTCCTCCTGTCTGCTGTCGGTGCTGGTGGGGTGGTTGACGCGGCCTGGCCGGGACCGTGGGAACTACCTAAGCACGCCCTTCAAGGGCTTGGCCAGCACCACGAAACGGAGGCTCAACGCGACGAAACGGCGCTCAATATTGCCGCATCAGGGGGTCAAACCAGGCAACCCGGCGCCACGAACCGCAACGGGAGTTAATGTGACTGGAACTGCGGGAAAATGTTGGCAGGCACAACGGCGGAGGGGGAAGTACATGCGTAAACCAGGTCTCGTGGCAGTTGTGCTTGGCGTGTCCGTCCTGCTCGCGGGCTGCACGGCGGGCCCGGACCCCTCCCCGACGCCGTCCCGTGCACCGGGTACGTCCGCCCCAATCCCGTCTGGAGTGACAACGACAGGGCCTTCGACCGCACCTGTGCAGCCGGCTCCCGCCACTATCGCCGGCACACCCCGACAGGTCGCCGCGGACCTGGACGCCCCATGGTCGGTGGTTTTCCGGAACGGCACGCCGCTGGTCAGCGAACGGAACAGCGGGCGGATCCTGGAACTCGCGGCGGACGGCTCCGCTCGGCCCATCGGAACAGTTGGGGGTGTGGCCGCGAGGGGAGAATCGGGGTTGCTCGGCCTTGCCGTCGGAGCCGATGGTGACCTCTACGTCTACTCCACGGCGTCGGAGGGCAACCGGGTCCAGCGGTTCGAAGTCAGCGGAGCGCCCGGGTCCCTGTCCCTGGGGCAGCCCGCCACGCTCCTTGAGCGCATCCCGTCGGCCAGCATCCACGACGGCGGCAGGATCGCCTTTGGTCCCGACGGCATGCTCTACATCACCGCCGGGGACGCCAGCCGGCGGGACAGCGCGCAGGACCGGGAATCCCTGGCCGGGAAGATCCTCCGCATGACCCCCGACGGCGGTGTGCCCGCGGACAATCCTTTCCCGGGGTCCTTCGTGTACAGCTATGGCCACCGCAATCCGCAGGGCCTGGCCTGGGCGGACGACGGGACGATGTTCGCCACCGAATTCGGGCAGAACACCTGGGATGAGCTCAACATCATCGAAGCGGGGGCCAATTACGGCTGGCCCCCGGTGGAAGGGATCGCCGGGCGGGAAGGGTTTGTGGACCCGGTGCAGCAATGGCAGCCCTCCGCGGCCAGTCCCAGCGGGATGGCCCACGCCGGCGGCACTCTGTTTGTCGCCAACCTCCGCGGTCAAGTCCTCCGCTCCGTGCCCGTAGCCGACCCCTCGACCTCGACGGAGCACTACAGCCGAGAGTACGGCCGGATCCGGGACGTCACAGTCTCCCCGGACGGGCGTCTGTGGTTCCTGACCAACAACACCGACGGCCGCGGAAATCCGCGAGCGGGTGACGACCGGATCCTCGAAGTCCCCCTAGGCCGGCAGTGACATAGCCAGGGGCTGATACGCCTACAGCCCGGTTCAGCTCCGCACGCCGGCCAGGGCCAGCTCCACAATGTTCTCGGTGGCCGCCCACGAGGCAAGCAGCTTCAGCGATTCCTCCGTAGGACTGCCGGGCGTCGGGGGATAGACGGTGAGGGAATGCCCGGGGTCCTCTTCCAGGCCGAGGACCTGGTAGTTCAGTTCAAGGAGCCCCACCACGGGGTGCCTGAAGATCTTCGTGCCGGCATAGTGCCGGCGCACGTTGTGGGCGGCCCAGAGGGTGCGGAAGTCATCACTGCGCATGGACAGCTCCCCGATCAGTTCGGCGATGCCCTTGTCGTGGGGGTTCCGGCCCGCTTCGCGGCGCAGGATGGCCACGTTCGTGTTCGCCGCCCGGTCCCACTCCGTGTAGAAGTTATGCGCCCGGGGATCCAGGAAGATAAAGCGGGAGTGGTTGGCCGGGCGGACCGGGCTGCGGTACATGTCCGAATACAGGGCGTAGCCCAGGGTGTTTGCGGCGACGATGTCCATCCGGTTGTTCCCGATGAACGCGGGCGCGCCCGTGATCGTGTCCAGGAGGTACTGGAGCTCGGGCCGCACACGCGTCGGGATGGGGGCAGCGGTGCGCTTCCGGCCGGACGGGTTGGCCGCCCGGGCAAGGTCGTAAAGATGGTCGTGTTCTGCACGGTCCAGTTCCAAAGCCCGCGCGATGGCGTCCAGGACGCTGTCCGAGACGCCGGCCAGGTTCCCGCGTTCCAGCCGTGTGTAGTAGTCCACGCTCACGCCCGCCAGCCGGGCCACTTCTTCGCGCCGTAGCCCCGGCACCCGGCGCCTTCCCCCGTACGGCTCCAGCCCGGCCTGTTCGGGGGTGATGCGTCCGCGGCGGGTTGAGAGGAACTGCCGTACCTCGGCTCGGTTATCCATAAAGGACACGTTACGACGGATCGCAAGAGCCAAGGGTAGGACTGCCAGAACCAGTTACAACAGGGCCACCGCTGGGGGCATGGATGCCGGTTTAACCTGGTTTACCTCCCGGTAGCATTTTTACTGACCCCACAAGAGATCCACAGGAGAACCATGACCACCGTCAAGGCTTATGCATCCCCGTCCGCAACCGAGGACCTTATCTCCACCACCATCGAACGCCGCGAAGTGGGCCCGCACGACGTCCTGATCGAGATCAAGTACGCGGGCATCTGCCACTCCGACATCCACACCGTCCGCGGCGACTGGGGACCGCAGCAGTACCCGCTGGTGCCCGGCCACGAGATCGCCGGCATCGTCACCGAAGTCGGTTCCGAGGTGACCAGGCACAAGGTGGGCGACCGCGTCGGAGTCGGCTGCATGGTCAACTCCTGCCGCGAGTGCGCCAACTGCCTCAAGGGCGACGAGCAGTACTGCCTCAAGGGCATGGTGGGCACCTACGGCGCGGTGGACCGCGACGGGACTATCACCCAGGGCGGCTACTCCACGCACGTTGTGGTCACCGAGCACTTTGTGGTCAGCATCCCCGACGGCCTCGAACTGGACGTCGCCGCTCCGCTGCTCTGCGCCGGCATCACCACCTACTCGCCGCTGCGCCGCTGGGGCGCCGGCCCCGGCAAGAAGGTTGCCGTCGTCGGCCTCGGCGGGCTCGGCCACATGGCCGTCAAGCAAGCCGCCGCCATGGGCGCCGAGGTCACCGTGCTGTCCCAGTCGCTGAAGAAGCAGGAAGACGGGCTGCGCCTGGGCGCAACCGGCTACTACGCCACGAGCGACCCCGGCACCTTCGAACAGCTGGCCGGCCACTTCGACCTGATCATCAACACGGTCAGCGCCTCGATCGACATCAGCTCCTACCTGCAGCTGCTCACCGTCGACGGCGCCCTGGTCAACGTCGGCGCCCCCGCCGAGCCGCTGCCCGTCAACGCCTTCGCCCTGATCGGCGGCCGCCGGTCCTTCGCCGGCTCCATGATCGGCGGCATCCCTGAAACCCAGGAGATGCTGGACTTCTGCGCCGGGCACGGCATTGGTGCCGAAATCGAGGTCATTCCGGCCGAGAAAATCAACGATGCCTACGAACGTGTCCTTGCCTCGGATGTCCGCTACCGCTTCGTAATCGACACCGCCACCCTCTAACCAGGCAACCGCGCGACGGCGGGCAGGCTCCGGAAGGTGCCTGCCCGCCGTCGTGCTTTGAGCATGATCACCTCGCTTCGGCCGGCCGGCTGGGGAAGCAAGGCCATCCACATGCGGAGGCTCAACGAATTACGGGCATGAACTACTACACCCCGGCGGCGCAGGAAAGAGCCCGGGACGCCGCATACGACGCAGTGGAAAAGGTGCTGGACGGCATGTTCTCACCATTGAGCCGGCACGCCCTGAACACGCGATGGAACCAGGCCTGCGAGGCCATGGCGAAGTACCTGGAAGCGCAGGACACCGGCGAGGAGTAGGCCGCCGCTACAGGCTCAGCCCTATCCGGCGGCCGGTTCGAACTTTTCGCGGCTGAGGAAGACCAGCTGTGCTTCCTTGTCGGCCAGCTGGACCTTCGGCCCGGCCTCGAATCCGAAGCCGAGGAACCGGTTGATGGCCTTGCTGTTGCGTGCATCCGGCTCGGCCACCACACGGTCCTTGGCGGGGTCTGCCAGCAGGAACCGGACCAGGGCAGCCAGCAGGGTGGGAGTGAAGTTGGGCACCGGGTTCGCGGCCGGGGCCAGGAGCAGGTGCATGCCGGCGTCTTCCTCCCGGGCAGGATAGGCCTCGCCCACGGGATCCTGCAGGGGCTCGTACGTCTGGAAGATGCCGGCGGGCTCCCCGGCCACCGTCATCAGGTACCCGTGGTGGGTGTCCAGGCTGTCCAGGAATTCGTACACCTCGCGGACCTGTTCCCGGCTCCAGCCGTTCATGCCCCAGAACCGCGCGCGTTCCTCCTTCACCCAGCCGTGGATCAGTCCCGCGTCCTCCGCCGGCAGGAGGCGCAGCAGCCGCAGCCGGCCGATGCCCGCCAGCTCCTCCTCGTAGACGGCGTCCCGGGGAGTCGAAATTGCGGTGGTCATGGGTTCTCCTTGGTCAGCTGGTCCCAGTCGGTCACGACGGGGATGAGTTCGCCGGCGGCCCACAACGGCAGCTGGCTGAGGAAGTTTTTGTCGGAGGGGTTGCCGGACGCGCCAAACGGCACGATCCAGCGGCTTTGCGTCCGGTCGGAGAGATCCCACACGTACCGGGCCACCGGCCCCCTGAACGACGCGTCCGTGACACCCGGCAGGCTTTCGGTTGACAGCACGCAGTTCGTATCACCGGACAGCGCGGTTGGCGGGACTGCCGGAGCCGCCACGCCCGAGGCCGGATAGTCGGCAAGGGCGTGCAGGGGCAGGACGGTGTGCCGTCGACCCCAGGCAGCGGACGACGGCGATGCTGCCGCCACCTCGAGCGCCTCCGCGGCGGCGGCTGCCACATCCAGGCCTGCTTCGCCGCCCCGGGCCACGATGGTGTCCAGCGCGAACCCGACCCTGGATACAGGGTTCAGCCAGGGACTGAACAGCGGGGAGTGGCCGGAGGGCCGCGCCAGCGGGGCCAGCAGGGGAGCGGAGGCCAGGGACCGGACGAAAGCGGAGCGCCATGCGGCGAAAGACCCCGCTTCCATGCTGCCCGCCGCCATCTCGCCGTCCCAGCCGAGCAGGCTGCCACGGAGCTCCAGGGCCGCCGCCGACAGGGGACGGTCCGGGTGTCCGCAGCGTTCCAGGACTGCGCGCAGGGCCGGCCACGGTCCGAGCCTGCTGTCCATATGGATGCGCTGCATGGTGTGTGCGTCCAGGCCGCTTCCCGCTTCCTCCAGCAGCTGCCGGATCCGGCGCGCCCGGTGGGCCGGCGCAAATTCCAGGCCGGTCAGGTCGTCCCCACCGGACGCGCGGTCGTTGGCATTCACGGCCATACTTTGCACGGAGGACGCCGGCAGCCGCACCCAGCCGCCCGTCCATTGATGGGCAGGTGAATCAGCCGGCGCCGGACGGACCCGGTTTTCATGGTTCCGTTCCGGTACTGCACCGGCCACGAGCTGGCGGACGTCCCCGGCTGAATCGGCGGCCAGCACACAGTTGACGGGTTCCACCCAGGCGGCGAACGCGGCCTGCACGTCGGCTGCCGTGCGGCTGCGCAGCAGCGGCAGGAGGGCCTCGAAACCCAGCCGCCCGCTCGACCGTGACGGTGTCCGCAGACTCAGCGTGCCGCCGTCGTACCCCGTGGTGATGACCGGTCCACGTGCGGTTTCGATGACGGCAACGCGCTCCGGGGATGCCCCGCGGACCAGGATCTCCTCATCATGGTCCGCAAGGACGGCTTCCCAGCCGTCCGGGCCGAGGGCCCGGAGCTCCCCGCCGTCGCGCCGCAGCTGCTCACGATAGAGGTCCTGGTAGTCCGCCATCGCGTTGGTGACGGCCCACGCGGCATCGCCGGCATGGCCGAAGTGCGGCAGGCCGGGGACGCCCGGGAAGGCGAGCCCGACCACATCGAACTCCGGGCACGCAAGCCGCACCTGCTGGTAGACGCCGGGCAGCTCCAGCAGGCGGTGCGGGTCGCCGGCAATCAGCGGCGCGCCGCCGGCGGCCAGCCCGCCGGACACAGCCCAGGCGTTGCTGCCCGACCATACCGGGGCTTCAATGCTGAACAGGGACACAGCGTCCGGTCCCAGCGTGTGGGCCACGTGGTCGCGCCAGAGCTTGTTTGGGAAGGTGCTGAAAAGGATGTGGTGGACCAGGAACACGCCCAGCGGCGTCCACGGCTGCCATCCGGCGGGCGCGGTGACCGTGTCGCGGAACTCCTGCGCATCGCGGCGGCCATCGGCGAGTGCCTGGTTGACGCCGTCCACGTAGGAGGTGACCCAGCGCTGCGTTTCCTCGTCCAGGTTATCGAAGCAGCGGCGGGCGGTGTCGTCGATCCGGGCCTGGCGGGCAAACCTGTCCCATAGCAGCCCGTCGGCGCCCAGGTGTTCCGCGGTGCGGCCTTCGGAGCGCCAGCGCTCCACCTCGATCTGCCAGGACCGGTCAGCCGCCGTGTTGAATCCCTGAAGCCTCGCAAGCTCATTGGGCGACCCGGCCCGGAGGTGCGGGACGCCCCAGGGGTCGCGGAAGATTCCGGTGGTCACGCCGGGTTCCGGCGGGGAAGTGCGCTGGGCAATGGGGGTCCTTCTTCTTAGGTGAGCCTAAGTAAGCGTACGCGGGCGGGAACCCATCCCCAAATGTGACGCTTGACACGTGTTAGGTGCGGGGTCTAGAGTACCTAACACGTGTTAGGAAGGAATTAGACATGACCGGACCCATCGACGGGCACCTGCGGCAAATCACCCGCCGCACAGCCCTGGGTGCCCTGGGCGCTGGAATCATCGGAGCATCCGTGGCGTCGTGGCCGCGGCTCTCCGGGACGGACATCCCCGGCCGCGGGGACAACAGCCTCAGCATCGCCATCCTGGGCACCGCCGCGGACGCCGCCGCCCGCCAGCGTGCCATCGACGCCTTTAGCCGCATCCACCCGGAGATCAAGGTGAAGGTCCAGGCCATCCAGGCCGTGGACTGGAAGGACTTCTTCACCAAGATCCTCACCATGGTTGCCGCCGGCACCCCGCCGGACGTGGTCTACGTGGCCACGGAAGGCGCCCAACTGTTCGCCGAGAAGCTCGCCCACCCGCTGGACGAGTACATCCGCCGGGACGCCGCGGACATGGCTGAATTCTTCAGCGACGTCCACCCCAGCCTGGTGGAAGCGTTCATGTACAAGGGCAGCCTCTACCAGCTCCCCATGGACTGGAACGCAGCCAATATGTACTACAACACCGCCGCATTCGCAGAGGCGGGGCTGGGCCGGCCGGCGGACGACTGGACGCACCTGGACTTCCGGGCCGGCCTGGCCGCAATGAAGAAGGCCCGCCCGTCCGACTTCACGCCGTACTACTGGACCAACCGGCTCTTCGGCGGCGTGGTGCCCTGGCTGTATGCCAACGACACCAGCTTCCTCAAGGAGACCAGGTCCAGCGGCGGCGACTGGCTTTGGGACGGCTTCTACGCCAGCGACCCGTCGCGCAGCCTTCGCTCCGGCGGATACCAGTGGCTGGAACCCAACGCCAATGACGACCGCGTCTTCGAGTCCTTCGATTACCTCCGCGGCCTGGTCAGGGACGGCCTCGGCGTCCGGCCGGAGGAAGGCGGCGGCAACTCCCTGGTGGGCCTGTTCGCCTCCAACCGGATCGGCACCACACCCGCCGGCGGGTACTGGGTGCAGGGCCTGCACGAGGCCGGCATGGGGGAGAACGGCTTCGACGTCCAGTTCTTCCCCCGCTGGAAGACCCAGCGGCACCAGTTCGGCACCGCCGGCTACGCCATGATGAAGACCGCCAAGGACAAGGACGCCGCGTGGGAGTGGATCAAGTTCAGCTCCAGCCGCGAGGCCATGGAACTGATCTTTCCGAACCCCGCCACCACACCCGCGCGCCGGTCCATGGTGAACGAGTCGCTGTACGCCGGCAAGGGACCTGCGCACTGGAAGGTCTTCTACGACACCCTGGACAGGTTCCCCACCACCGGCCCCATCCCGGCACCGCCGCAGCAGGCGGCGGTCGAAACAGCCCTGATGAAAAACGTCTCACTCGCCGTCAGCGGTGACGAACAGCAGCTCAAGCGGGCCCTTGCATCGATGCAGCGCGACCTTGAAATTGCCTTGAGGAGGCAGCCATGAGCACCACCATCCCGCCGCGGGAAAAGCCCCGGCAGGCAACCCGGCCAGACAGGCGGGATCATGCCCGGGCCCGGCAGGGCGGCGCCGCCAGCCGCCACAGCCAGCGCTGGCTCGCCTGGGTATTCCTGGCGCCCACTGTCCTGGGCATGGGCCTGTTCACGCTGATCCCCATCGTGGCCTCCGTGGTCCTGGCCTTCTTCCGCTGGGACATCATTTCGGCCCCCACTTTCGTGGGCTTCGACAACTTCGCCGAGGTGGCCCAGGACCCCACCGTCCGGGTCTCCTTCCTGAACACGATCGTGTTCGTGGTGGTGGCCGTGGCCCTGCAGCTGGGCCTGGCTTTGGCCCTGGCCGTCATGGTCCAGGAGAAGATGCCGGCCTGGCTGCGCGTATTCTTCCGCTCCGCCTTCTTCTTCCCGCTGATCCTCTCGGCGGCCTCGGTGTCCATCTTCATGCGCTACCTCTTCAACGAACAGTTCGGCGTGGTCAACTGGCTGCTGTCCCTGGTGGGCATCCCCGCGGTCCCGTGGCTGACCACCCCCGGCGGGTCCGCCGCCGTCGTGATCCTCGTCTATGTCTGGCAGAACTTCGGTTTCTCGTTCCTGCTGTTCATTGGCGGGCTCGCCTCCATCCCCGTGGAAACGTATGAGGCCGCATCGCTGGACGGTGCCACCGGCTGGCGCAAACACGTCCATGTCACCCTGCCCCTGCTCAGCCCCACCACCCTGGTGGCATCCGTGATGGCCATCATCAGCGCGCTCCAGGTCTTCGACCAGCCGTATGTCCTCACCCGCGGCGGCCCCGGCGACTCCACCCGTACCGCCGTCATGGTGATTTTCGAATCTGCCTTCCAGCGGCTCGAATTCGGGCAGGCGTCCGCGATCGGCGTCCTCCTCACCCTGATCATCATGGGCATCACGGCCGCGCAGTTCCGGCTCAGCAAACGATTCGTCTTCTACCAGTAAGGCCAGCCATGACCACCACAACAGAGCACGGCCTGGCATCCGGGCCCGCGCCCCGGCTCTCAGAGGGCCTTCCGGAAGTGCGCACCAACCGCCGCAGGTTCAGCTGGAACGCCGTCATCCGGATCGTCCTGCTGCTCATCGCCGCAACCCTGACGCTAGGGCCAGTGCTGTGGACGCTTTCCACGTCGCTGCGATCGCCGTCGGAATCCTTCAAGCTGCCGCCGTCGTTTATCCCCTGGAACCCGGACTTCACCTCCTACGGGCAGGTGTTCCAGCAGCTGGACATCTTCCTGCTGGTGCTGAACTCCGCCCTGGTCACGGGCCTGATCGCGGTGGGCCAGATGGTTTCAGCAGCCCTGGCCGGGTACGCCTTCGCGCACCTGAAATTCCGCGGCCGCGGCGCATTGTTCTCCATCGTCCTGGCCACCATGATGGTCCCCGTGCAGGTCACGATCGTTCCGGTATTTATGCTGATCCGCGGGATGGGCCTGTCCGATACCCTGCTCGCGCTGATCCTGCCGGCCATCCCGACGGCGTTCGGCACCTTCCTGATGCGGCAGTACTTCCTGGGTCTTCCCACCGAGCTCGCGGAAGCCGCCTCCATCGACGGCGCCTCACCATGGCGGACCTTCCGGTCGGTTTACGCGCCGCTGGCCATGCCAGGCATGGCGATCGTGGGAATCCTCGCGTTCAACTTCCACTGGAACGAGTTCTTCCGGCCGCTCATCCTGACCATCTCCGAACAGAACTTCACCCTGCCGCTGGGACTCGTCTCGCTCCAGGGCAACCTGGGCACCGGCAGCATTTCGGTGGTCCTGGCCGGAGTGGTCCTGTCCATGATCCCGGCGCTGGTGGTCTTTATGTTCGGCCAGCGCGCACTCCAGGCCGGCCTCACCGCCGGCACCGGCAAATAACCCTTCACCCGTCACACCCGAAAGGCGCCACATGCCCACCCCGGACCTCGCCGCCATCTCCTTCGACGATGTCGCCGCCGCCCATCCCGATGCCGCCTTCCCGCGGTTCCATCCCCGCCCCGCACAGGGCTGGATCAACGATCCCAACGGTGTCAGCTGCATCAACGGCCGCTACCATGTCTTCTTCCAGTACAATCCGGACTCCGCCCGGCACCACCGGATCACCTGGGGCCACGTGAGTTCGGCGGACCTGGTCCGCTGGGAGGAACACCCCGTGGCGCTCCGCCCGCAGCCGGGCGGCCCTGATGAGTACGGCTGCTGGACCGGCGTGGTCACGGACGACGGCGGCGTCCCCACCGCGGCGTATTCAGGCGTCCGTGGCGACGGGGGCCACTCCGAGGTGGTCATCGCACGCGGTTCAGAGGACCTGGTGCACTGGGACCAGACGGGCCATGTTGCGGCCAGGATGCCCGGCGGTGACGTCACGGCCGTCCGGGACCCCTTCATCTTCCACTTCAACGGCAAGCGCTACGCCATGCAGGGGGCGGGGCTGGCCAACGGGCATGCCGCGCTCCTGCTGTACACGGTCGAGGACCTGTCCGAGTGGACATACCAGGGCGTTTGGCTCACCTCCGAGAATCCCGTGGCCGGGCGGTTCACACCGGCGGAGATCTGGGAGTGCCCGCAGCTGGTACGGGTTCCGGACAGCTCCGGCGCGGATACATGGGTGGCGATGTTCTCGCTGTGGCTCTCCGGCGACGCGCATGAACACGCCAACGGCGTAGGCCATCTGGTGGGCTCGCTCACGGAGGACACGGCCAGCGGACTGCCGGTGTTTGTGCCGCGCAGCGGGGGAAAATCGGACCTCGGCCGGGACTTCTACGCACCCCAGATCGTGGCACTCGAAGACCGGGCGCTGCTCTGGGGATGGGCCAACGAAGGACCCGGGCGTGACGGCCGGCGGGGCCGCAGCCAGGATGAGATCGATGCCGCGGGCTGGGCCGGTGTCCTTACCTTCCCCCGCGAGCTCTCTGTCGTTGGCGGGGAACTCGCGGTGAGGCCTGCCCCCGAGATTGACGCGTACCGCGGGGACCTGGTGGCCCGGAGCGGGGAAGGCAGCGTGGAACTGCCGCCGTTCGCCGAGGCCCTGGTCACCGGCGCTTTGGTTACCGGCGCCCCCGGTGCAGCTGCCGCGGGCGCCGGGGACACCGGCGTCGAACTCCTGCTGGTGGGTGACGGCGGGCAGCAGACCGTCTTCACCGGACCACTGCGGGCAGGGGAAGAATTGCGGATCTTTGTGGATGCTTCCGTGGTGGAGGTGTACCGGACGGGATCCGTCGCCAGCACCCTCCGTGCCTACCCGGCGCCGGGGGAGCGGTGGCAGTTGACCGTTCCCGCCGGTGCCACGGCCGAGGTGTGGGAGCTGGGCCGGCCGCGGTAACGACGTCAGCGCCCGGCCGGTACCGGGCCGGTGGAATCCCGCAGTACCAGACGGCAGGGCACCATGGTTTCCATGGTGCTGCTGCCGGCCCGGTCCGGACCGGCCTCCTGTGCAGCATCCGTCGCGGCATCCTGGGCGGCGCCTGCCTGGCCTGTCCGCTGCTCAACCACGTCCCGCAGCAGCGAGGTCATGGCGGCGGCACCCATCTCGCGCAGCGGGAGGGCCATGGTGCTCAGCGCCGGCACCATGGCCTTCGCGATGCGGAACTCGTCGTCGTAACCCATCACGGACACATCCTGCGGAACGCTGAGTCCCAGCCGGTAGCAGGCCAGCACGACGCCGATGGCCAGGCGGTCGTTGGCGCACAGGATTGCCGTAGGCCGTTGTGATGCTTCCACTCCTTCAAGGAGCTTCATGGTGCCGTGGAACCCGGCGTCGATGTCCCAGCCCACCTGCAGGATGCGTGCTTCATTGACCGGCATGCCGGCCCGGACGAAAGCGTCGCGGTAGCCTTCGATGCGGCGCGGGGCCGCCGGTGTGAGGGAGTCGCCGGCGAGGAAGGCGATGTCCCGGTGGCCGAGGGACATCACGTGTTCGGCGGCTTCACGCCCGCCCCGGACCTCATCGGGGATGACCGCGGGCACCCCCGCCTCGGGGCGGTCATCAAAACAGTTGGCCAGGATGGAGGGAACCCGCTCCATGTTTGCGGGGACGTGCAGCGGACGCAGGCCCACGGTGACGTACATCAGCCCGTCCACCTGGCGGTCCAGGAGGGTCTCCACGGCTCCTTCGTCCCGGGACTCATCGAGTTCGGTGTCCATCACAACCGTGACGAACCCGTGTTCCCTGGCAACCGCGTCAGCGCCGGCGATGATGTTTCCGTCGAACGGGCTGGTGACCACCTGGTCCGAGACGATGCCGATGACCCGCGACTGCTGGTTCCGCAGGCTCAGCGCAATTTTGTTGGGACTGTAGTTGAGCGCTGCGGCCGCCTCCCGGATGCGCTGCTGGCTTTCCAGCGCGACGTTGCCGTCACCGCGCCCGTTGAGCACCAGGGAAACGGCGCTGCGCGAAACCCCGGCAAGCTTGGCGACGTCCAGTGCGGTGGCCTTGCGATTCATGCTGCATCCCTCTGATGGCAAAACTACTGTTGGGTGCAGTTTACCTAACGCGTGTGAGGGTGTGAGGCGGGCCAGTACAGGAAGTGTGCCATCACAGGAAGTGTGTCAGTACAGGAAGATGTCGATCCACTCCCGGTTGTGCGCGTGGATGAGCACAAGGAACAGGACGAAGTCGAACAGGAGGTGGACGCTGACGATGTAGGACAGGGACCTGGTCACCGTGAACAGCCGCGCCTGGAGCAGGGCGAACGGGAAGATGAAGAACGGCGCCCACGCGTGGAAGCCGAGCTCCCACAGGAACGAGGTGAACAGCACCGCCTGCAGCAGGTTGGCCTGCCAGTCCGGAAGGTGCCGGCGGAGCAGGGCGAAGGTGGTGCAGATGAAAAACAGTTCATCCCAGATGCCGAGCACGTTGGTGCCCAGGAAGAGACGGGCGATGCCGTCCACGTCGCTGACGGCGGGCCAGTTGTTGTAGACGCCGGTGCGGATCATGTACACCGGCATCAGCGCGTAGCCGATCACCAGGACCGCCGGCAGGTACCACTTTTCCGCGCGTGTCCACCGCTGGCCCGTCCTGATGGGAAAGCGGATGGCATGGTCCCTGGTGATGAACCGGGAAACCGTGTAGGGGATGCCTACCGCCAGGATCATGGCCGTTCCCATCACAGCCATGTGCTCAGTGCTGATGTCCGTGGTGATGGGTACCAGGCTCATGGCCGTCAGTCCCACCCCGATCAGGGCCAGGTCCACCAGGAGCCGGCGGCTGACGATTCCCGCGAGGACCAGGGCCGCGGCCAGGAGCAGGAAGCCGGACAGCCGGTCCTCCCGGGCGAACAGCAGGAAGCCCGACGCCGAGACGAGGGCTGCCGGGATTACCGCCAGTGGGATGCGGGCGGGCTTTCCGGTCTCCGCCCCATGGAGTTCGGCTTGCGCCGGGGATTGCTGCCTCATCACGTCCCTATGCTTTGGTGGCGCTTTGCGATGGATGCCAAAAAGTCTACTTGCCGCCAGGACCCGGGACGAGGACCCGCCGGTCACCAGAGCAGCGTCAGTTCCAGCTCCACCGCTGGCCGGCGGTCGAGCCAGGCGTCCAGGATTCCCGTGAGAACGGCTTCGGAGCCGGCCAGTCCCAGCAAGGCCACCCCGGTGGGTGCCGGGTCATGGTGGTGCCCCTTATCCGGTGTACCTCGCGAGCATTCCGCGCAGAGCAGGCGCATGCCCGACCAGTCGTCGGCGCCCAGGCCCTTGCCTTCCAGGAGGTCGGTGAGTTCTTCGAGTTCCTCCGCGGTGGCGCCGGCGACCTGCGCCTCCCAGGTGGGAAAGCCCGAATCCTCCAGCCGGCCAAGCTGGTCAAACACCGCCAGTTCCCGCTGGCCAACGCGCCGGAACCCTCTGGGTTCGCCGTCGTGCAGGACAACGTCCCTGAAGCGGTGGCCCGACTCCGGGAGCGGAACGTTGGCAATGACGGCGTGGGCCGGGCTCCGCCGCCAGCACCAGATCACTTCTGTGGTTCCGAGGGACGGCAGTACCTGGTGCGGGATGCTCGGCTGGTCCGGATTGAGCCGGATGGGTGCCGGGCCGAAGTCCGTGTCGATCGGCTCGAAACCCGTCCCCAGGCCTTCGATGCCGTAGGTTGCCCACGCCCGCCGGGCGGTGCTCCAGTCGCCCAGGGCTGTTGCGGCGATGCCCATATTCCACGCGGCCGGATTGACGCCTTCGAAATCCGCGGCCTCCACGGCCGTGAACAGTTCAACGGCGCGGGCATTGCGTTCCAGGCTGTCAGTCCACTGGTGCAGCGCCTTCGAGAGCAGTCCTGCGTGGAACCAGGCGTAGAAGGAGTTGGGCGCCACCCTCAGCATTTCGGCGGCCAGCTCCACCGCCCGCGCCGTTTCCCCGGCCTCGTCAGCGGCCGTCCATTCGGTCCACACGTCCTGCGGTCCGCGCGGCTGCCCGGAGTACCGCCAATTGCGACCTCTCACCCGTCCAGTATGCCGTCAGCCCTCACAGGACACCACGGCAAAGTACGGGGTGTGGAAAAGGGCCGCAGCATTAAAGGACAGCGGACGACGGCGGGAGGTCCCGCCGTCGTCCGCTTCTTCGGCGTGCCGGACAGCTAGGCGCTGGCCAGGGAGTTTTCCTCGCCGCGAAGGCTGAGCGTGAAGGTGTTGGGGCCGCTGGCGGTCACCGCGACACGGCAGGTGGTGGTGTTGTGCCGGGCGGAAAGATCGCTGATGGCCGCGTCCAGCGTGTGGTGGACGGCAGCCTTGTCCCAGATCTTCAGGGTTACGGAATGAGTGGCATCGAACGTCATTATTCAACTTCCATTTCTTGCGGTCTGGCGGCCCGGTCGTCCAGGCCGTGCCCTCCTCGGCGAGGGCAAGAGCAATTGGGAAAGCGCATTCCCTTCCTCCCATGTTGCCGGGCGGAGGGTAATTTGGCAATCACATAAGCCCTGGTGTGATCAATCGCACCAGGGCGACGGGACCTAGGACGGGTTAACGCTGAGGGTGAAGGTGTTGGGTCCGCTGGAGGTGACGGCGATATTGCCGGTGTTGTGGCGGACGGAGAGATCCTCCACCAGGGCGTCCAGGGTGTGGTGCACGGACGAACGGTCCCAGATCTTGTGGGTCACGGATTCGGCAGCGTCAAACGTCATTGTTTCGTACTTCCTTGCATCGGTCCGGCTGAAGCCGGCAAAACGGCCTGCTCGCGCCCTGAGGCGTCGGCCGCCCGGAAGGGCACGCCGGTGGGCCTCATTGCGTCACCAGGATGGAAAGGGCCGAAGTGCTTCAGCCCTGCCCTTCCATGGTGCCCAAACTGAAAGAGGCCTCTCAACCAAAATGCCCTTTATTGCAAGTGAATCTCATCACGTCCCCTCCCAACTGGGTAGCAGTAGATGTCGTTTTGGGGGGCCAAAACGACATCTACTGCTACCTGGTTGCTGCCGGTCAGGCGTGGGCGGGGGCCGACACCGTTCCCAGCGGAATGACGTGCGGCCTGCCCTCCGTGGGCTCCGCTACGACGTGGGCGTCCAGGCCGAACACATCCAGCAGGCGTTCCGGGGTGATGACGTCCGCCGGGCTGCCCTGGGCGGCGATCGCGCCGTCCTTCATTGCGATGATGTGGTCCGAGTAGCGCGCCGCGAGCGAAATGTCGTGCAGCACCATCACCACGGTCCGTTGGTGCTCCCGGTTCAGCCGGCGGATGAGTTCAAGCACGTCCACCTGGTGTGCCAGGTCCAGGTACGTGGTCGGCTCGTCCAGCAGCAGGATCCCGGTTTCCTGTGCCAGGGTCATCGAAATCCACGCCCGCTGCCGCTGTCCGCCGGAGAGGTCATCCAGGGGTGTATCCGCCAGGTCCAGGATGTCGGTGGCGGCCAATGCGGACTCAACCGCTGATTCATCGGCGGCAGAGAACTGCTGGTACCACTTTTGCCGGGGGTGCCGGCCCCGGGACACGAGGTCCGCCACCGTAAGTCCCGAAGGTGCGGTGGGTGTTTGCGGCAGCACGCTGATCCGGGTGGCAACGTGCCGGGTGGAATGCTGCCGCAGCGGGGTTCCGTCGAGGAAGACTTCGCCGGCCCGCGGGGCGAGCAGCCGCCCCAGCCCCCTGAGGAGGGTGGACTTGCCGCAGCCGTTGGGGCCGATGATGGAGGTCACCCGGGCGTTGGGGATAGCGAGCGAAAGGCCCCTGATGATGTCGGCGCCCTCGTAGCCAAGGCTGAGGTCCTGGGCGCGGAGGCCGTCATGCTGCCGGATGGACGTGTTCAACTCAGCCTCCGCTGGTATTTGAGGATCAGGTGGATCAGGAAGGGTGCCCCCACGACGGCCGTGGCCACACCGACCGGCAGGGGAGCGGCCAGGGCATTTGCGGACAAGGTATCCGCCAACAGGACGAAAATCGCTCCCACCAGGGCGGAAACACCGACGGATGGAATGACCGTTCCCGCCAGGGCCCGGGCGATCCGCGGGCTGGCCAGGGCAACAAAGGCCACCGGACCCGCCGCCACGGTGGCCACGGATGCGAGCAGGACCGCGATCGAAAGGACAACCAGGCGCACCACACCGATCCGCGTGCCCAGTCCGACGGCGGTGTCCTCGCCCAGGCTGGTCAGCAGCAGCCACCTGCCGCCCAGCATTGCGGCCAGGAGCAGGACGGTGCCGCTGACCGCCAGGGGCTGGACGGTTTCCCACTCCTTGCCGTTCAGTGAGCCCATCATCCAGGTCAGCGCCTGGGCGGCGCTGGTCACATCGCCCAGGGTCAGGATCCAGGTGGTGAGGCTTGCGGCAAGGCCGGAGATGCCGAGGCCCGCCAGCACCAGCCGGTAGCTGTCCAGTCCGCGCCGGTAGGACAGCAGGTAAACAGCAACTCCGCTGACGATGCCCGCGGCGAACGCGGCTGCAGGCATGCCAACCGTGGCGGCGAGCCCGCTGAGTCCGGCGTGGCCGCCGCCGGCCACTACCAGTACGCTCACTGCGCCCAGTGATGCGCCGGCCGTTACCCCCAGCAGGTCGGGGCTGGCGAGCGGGTTCCGGGCCACGGTCTGGGTGATGGCGCCCGCGGCGGCAAGGCAAGCGCCGACGACGACGGCGGCCACCATGCGCGGTGCCCGGAACTCGGTGACGGCAAGGTGCGTCCGGGGGTTCGATTCGTCCCCGAGCAGGGCCCGCACCACGTCCGGGTAGGCCAGCGGCGTGCCGCCGAAGGCCACGTGCAGGGCCATGGCTGCCACTGTGGCCAGGGCCAGCAGGGCCGCCACCATCAGTACCCGGGAGTTGAAACGGACGGAGACGGGGCCGGCCCGGAAAGCTTTGATTCCTGTACCGGGGGACGTGGTCGCCGGGCGCGGAGCGTTCTTGAGTGTGGTCACAGCGTTGCCAGCCTCCGGCGCCGGGCCAGGTAGATGAAGAAAGGCGCCCCCGCCACGGCCAGGACAACGGCGACCGAAAGTTCCCCGGGCCGGGCAACCAGGCGGCCCGCGGTGTCCGCGAGCAGCACCACGGTTGCACCTGTGAAGAGCGACAACGGCACCAGCCAGCGGTAGTCCGGGCCTGTGATGGCGCGGGCGATATGGGGAACCAGCAGGCCTGCGAATGCGATGGGCCCCGCCAGTGTTACCGCCGTTCCTGCCAGGAGCGTGACGGCGGTGATCCCCATGGCACGTGCCCGCAGGACCGGGATGCCCAGGGACACGGCCGTGTCGGAGCCCAGCGCCAGGGCGTTGAGGGCACGGATGTTGAGCAGGGCCAGGACCACGCCGGCAATGATGAACGGCCAGACCAGTTGAAGGACCCCGGTCCGCCCGGCCAGCGACCCCACCTGCCAGAACCGCAGCGTATCCAGGGCCTGGTCGTTGAGCAGGACGATGCCGGCCACCAGGCCGGAGCAGAGGGCGGTGACGGCAGCCCCGGCCAGTACCAGGGTCACCGGTGTGGACCCGTACCGGGCTGCGGAACCGATCATGAACACCAGGACGCTGGCTGCCAGCGCTCCGGCAAAAGCCAGCAGGGCCTGCGTCAGTGCGGGAAGGTCGCCGGCCAGGGCCGTGGCAGCCACAATCGCCAGCGCTGCGCCCTGATTGATGCCAAGTAGCCCGGGATCCGCCACCGGATTGCGGGTGTGTCCCTGGACCAGGGTGCCGGCAAGCCCCAGGCAGATGCCGGCGCAGACTCCCAGCACTGTGCGGGGCCAGCGCAGCTCGTTGATGGTGACGTCCATGACGTTGCCCGTGGGGGTGAAGACCGCATGCCAGACCTCCTGCAGGGAGGACGGCTGGCCGCCGATGCAGATGCTGAGGATGCAGGCCGCCGCCAGGGCCAGGGCAGAAACGGCAAGCCATGCCTTCCGGTTTCGCGGTGCCTTCCGCTGCGGAGTGACACCCGTTGCGGCCGGCGGCGTCCTGCGGGAGGCGTCCGCTTCAGATGCGGCGAAGAGCGTTTTCACATGGGACCTTCTATTACGTCACTGGTTTGTGAGCTAATCCCCCAAATCCTGCTACAGTCTACGGCAGACGCAGGTAAGCCTTACCTAATGCGTCGCATCCCCGCAATCTTTTCCGAAGGCATCCCCGTGAAAATTCGCATCACCCGGCAGCTCACCGCTGCCGCCGCCGGCCTGGTGCTTCTGGCCACCGCCGCCTGTGGCGCACCTGCCGCCAGCACCAGCAGCGCCACCTCCGCTCCGGCCGAAAGCGCCGGCTTCCCGCTGACCATGGAACACACCATGGGTTCGACCACGATTGACTCGGCCCCCAAGCGCGTTGTTGCCCTGGACCCCAGCTACATTGACGCAGCCCTGCTGCTTGAGGCCGACCTGGTTGGCTACGTCCAGTACCGGCAGGACCCTAAAGCACCCTTCGCCCCTTACCTGGGTGACGTTGCCGAAGCCACCAAGGATTCCGTCAACGTCGGGACACTGGCCGAGCCCAACCTCGAAAAGATCCTGGAACTCCAGCCGGACCTGATCGTCTCGGCCAAGGTCCGCCACGAGGCGCTCTACTCGCAGCTGTCCAAGATCGCGCCCACCATCTTCTCGGTAAGCACGGGACCAACTTGGAAGGAAAACGTCGTTTTCCTCGGGGAAGCCCTCGGCAAGAAGGCCAAGGCTGAAGAGCTGGTCAAGGCCTACGAGGACCGTGCCGCCAAGGTGGGTGCGGAAATCCTGGCAAAGAAGCCGGACGCCACCTACTCCCTCATCCGCTTCACCGGCGGCGATACTGCCCGTCTGTACTCCTCCAACTCCTTTATTGGCGAGATCATGGCGGACATGAACATCCCGCGGCCCAAGGACCAGCCGGACAGCGAAAAGGAAATCTTCGTGCCGCTGTCCGCCGAGCAGATCCTGCAGGGCGACGCCGGGCTGGTGATGGTCAGTGCCTTCACGCCCGCCGGAGCCGAAGGCGACAAGGCCCGGGCCCAGCAGGAAACCTTCCAGTCCAACCCGCTGTGGCAGCGGCTCCAGGGCGAGGTCATCAACGTTGACGACTCCACCTTCCTCGCCTCGGTCAGCATCCAGGGTGCCCATGCCGTGATCACCGATCTGGCCAAGCACTACGGTGTGGATCCGCAGCTGCCGTAATGCCCCTGATGGCTGCTTCATCGGCGGTTTCCCGGCACCCGGTCCGGGTGTTCGAGGCAGTGGTGGCGGAAGTGCGGGACCTGAGCCCGCACTTCCGCCGCATCACGTTAACCGGTCCCGCACTCGAGGAGTTCGGGGTCCCTGGCCCCACGCTGGACCTCCGGATCAAAATGCTCCTGCCGAACCCCGGCTGCCCGCCCATCCTTCCCGGCACGGCGCGCGGCGTCCTGGATGCCGGGTGGTACCAGGACTGGCTGAAGCAGGACCAGCCCGGCCGCGGGCATATCCGCAGCTATACGGTCCGCTCGCTCCGGAAACTGTCCGGAGGCGCTGAACTGGACATTGATTTCGTCCTGCACGACTGCCTGGAGAGCCGGCCCGGTCCAGGCTCCGCATGGGCCCGGAATGCCGCCCCGGGGCGGCCGGCCTGGCTGGTGGGACCTGATGCCACGGCAATCACGGCCGCCACCCGGCTGCCGGAAGCCGGCATCAACTGGAACCCGGGGAGCTCCACCCATGTCCTCCTGGCCGGGGACGAGACGGCCGTCCCGGCCGTGGGTGCGATCCTCGAATCCCTTCCGCCGTCCATCACCGGGCACGCCTTCCTGGAAGTACCCGACGCCGCGGACACCTTCCCCCTTGCTGCGCCCGACGGCGTCCACGTCACCTGGCTGGACCGCGGAACGGTGGCACGCGGCCTCCTGCTCGAACGGGAGATCGTTGCGTCAGCCGGCCGGTCCGCCGCGGAGCCCGGATACGCCTGGGTGGGCGCCGAGGCCGGAATGGTAAGGAAACTGCGCCGCTGCCTGGCCGGCCTGGGCTTTGACTCGAGAACATCGGAATTCCGTGGCTATTGGAGCCTTGGCAAGGCGGGTTCCGGGGTCAACGGTGTTCCCATGCCCACGGCGCACGGCCCTCGACCAGTCCCACCGCCTCGCCGCTGATCTCCTGCCGCCGGAGACGCGCGTAACCACAGCGGCCGCCAGGTCATGCCGGGCTTCGCTGAGTTCGGTAATACGAAGTGCCAGGCGCACGGAGCTGGCGGCCTGGGCTCCGAAGGCCTCGGCGAACACGATGTCCTCACTGGAAAAGCCGTTGCTGCGCCCGGAGTACAGGTTCAGGACGGCGCGCGCGCTGCCGGCCAAGTCCAGCGGCACGGCGAGGAGTGAAACGACTCCCTGTGCTGCTGCCGCTGCTGTGCTGTCCCGCGCAGACATGTTGAATTCTACGCCCCGGGGCGGGTTGCGCCCGGACAGTAAAATGGGGCCATGTCGAGTTCTGCCGATCACGAGTCCGTGCAACAGCTCCAGGAAATCCTTGTTGGCGCAGAAAATGCGGTGGAATTCCTCTCCGGCCTGTCGGGCATGGCCGCGGCGGCGGTTTCCGCGGCTGCAAATGACACCATCGAGTGCGCCGTCACCCTCAGGCTGCGTCGCCGGCCTGCGACCGTTGCCGGCAGCAGCCAGCGTGCGCTGGACCTGGACCGTGTAGAGCAGGCCCTCGGCGACGGACCCTGCATCAGGGCCATGCGCGAGATGAAAGCGGTCATGATAGACGACGCCGTCAGCGACCAGCGCTGGCCGCGGTACAACCGCGCACTGGAGGAGATGGGTGTGCACAGCTCGCTGGGCCTGCCGCTGGAGATCAGCGGGGACGCGCGTGCCGCGCTCAACTTCTTCGCCACCAAGCCGGGTGCTTTCACCCCGGACGTATATGAGAAAGCTGTGGGGTTCACGGCCGTGGCCCACAACACCCTGCACCTGTCCGTACGGATCAACAGCGCGCAAAACCGGGCCGATGACCTGGAGGCGGCCTTGGAGAGCCGGACGGCCATCAACCTGGCCTGCGGTGTCATTATGGCGCAGAATCGCTGCACCCAGGCCGAGGCGATGGAGATCCTCACCAAAGTCTCCAGCAACCGCAACCGCAAGCTGCGCGACGTCGCCAGCGAACTGATCGAGCAGCTGTCCGGGGACCGGATCCAGACACACTTCGACGGCTAGGGACGTGGCCTCCGGACAGAGACGACGGCCGCCCCTCCTGGCGGAGCCGTTTCCGGCTGGCCCGGAACGCTGCCGCTGTTCCGCCTGATGTCCCAGCAGTTGCCGCTTCCGATGACCTCGTAGTCCTCCGAGCCGATGGCGGGGAGGATGACGGCCGTGTTCTCGTCGATGGCAACAGCCCTGGCAGCCAGGCCGGCGGTGACGGCGCCGATCGCCCTGCCCAGGGTTCCGGCCTGCGCCGCGTGCACGTCCACGGTGAAGGGGGCCAGGCCCAGGCCGTCCCGGATGTCCAGGGCGTCCAGGTCCTCGGAACACTCTTCGCCGCACACCTCGACGCCGTCCACCCGGTAGCCGCCGACCAGGGCCCGTCCCGGCGCCACCATCGCCCCGGCCGAGAATCCCAGGTAGGCCGCGCCATCCGCAACGTGACGGAAGATCCGCTCCGCTGCGCCGACGAGGCCATCGTAGTAGGCCGGCGTCAGTCCGCCGCCCACAACCACCCCATGGACGCCGTCGAACTTATCCGGGTCCACGGCCTGGCCCGGGCCCAGCAGCACCTCCACCGCCTCGAACGGAAGCCGCGCCCGCAGGGGCTCCACATACCCGGGCAGGCGGCCTGCAGGGTTGCCGCCCCGGTCGTGGACAACGACGGCGATGCGTGCCTGCCCGGCGCGGGCCGCCCGGGACACCTCATGGGCAAAGCGGTCGAACACGCCGGGAAAGGCCTCGGGATCCGGCCCCGCGCCGGCAAGGAAGATGCTCATGTGCATCAACCTACCGGCCCAGGGGCTGAACCCGGCAGAACCGGCACGCTGACCCATTGACAGTGCAGCCCGGCAGGCATATCGTACAACCAAATGGTTGTAGATCAGCTCCGCGAAACCGAACTTGACCGCCTTTTCCAGGCGTTCGCCGATACCACCCGCCGGGACATCGTCCGGCGCGTGACGGTCGGTGAATACTCGGTCTCCGGCCTCGCGGCGCTCTACGCCATGAGTTTCGCCGCAGTCCAGAAGCATGTTGCGGTGTTGGAGCGTGCCTCCCTGGTAACCAAGGAGAAACGCGGAAGGGAGCAGATCGTGCGGGGCAACCATGAAGGCCTGCAGAAAGCCCGGCGGCTGCTCGACGAATACGAACAAATCTGGCGGCAGCGCGCCGCCCGGATGGCCGACATTCTCGCTGAAGGTTAGGAAGGCATTGCCATGACAGTCATCAGTACGGATAAGAACCCCGAGGCCTTGACCCTCACCCTCGTCGCAGAATTCGACGCCGGCGTCGAACGCGTCTGGCAGCTCTTCGAGGATCCGCGGCAGCTGGAGCGCTGGTGGGGCCCGCCCACCTATCCCGCCACTTTCCACCAGCATGACTTCGTGCCGGGCGGCAAGGCGAACTACTACATGACAAGCCCGGAGGGGGAAAAGTTCCATGGCTGGTGGGAGTTCACCGCCATCGATGCTCCGCGGCAGCTGGAATTCAACGACGGATTCGCGGACAGTGACGGCAACCCCACCGCTGAACACGGCGTCAGCCACGCCACGGTGACGCTGGAGCAGGTGGGGGAGCGCACCCGCATGACCATGCTGTCCGCCTTCGAGTCGGAAGAACAGTTGGAGCAGATGATCCAGATGGGCATGGAAGAGGGCCTCAAGGAGGCCGTCGGACAGATTGACGGCATCCTCGCCGAGCACGCCAACGCCTGACGGAAGCGTACGACGGCGGGGCGTCCCGCCGTCGTACGCTATTCCTTAGTTGCGGCCCCGGGAGGCGGGCCCTGCGGGGGCACCCCGGCAGCGAAAACCAGCAGGGAACTGGTGGCGGTGGCCAGCAGCTCACCGTCGGGGCCGGAGACCCGCCCCTCGGAGAAGATGACCCGCTGGCCGGACTTCACCACCGTTCCCTCGGCGCGCAGGAGCTTGTGCCGGAGCGTGATGGGGCGGAGGTAGCTCACCGAGAGGTCGATGGAGGTGTAGCCGAATCCGGGTGCGAGCGTGCTGTGGGCGGCGCACCCCACCACGGTGTCCAGCAGCGTGCAGGCCAGGCCGCCGTGCACCACACCCAGCGGGTTGTAGTGCGCCTCGGCGGGCAGGCATTCGAACTTCACGCTTCCGTGCTGCACGTCCACCAGACGAAGGTTCATCAGCGCGGCCATGGGCGGGCGCGGGATGCTGCCGTCCCGCATGCCGGAGAGGTATTCCAGCCCGGACATCCGGGGCAGGTGCTCCAGGCCGACGCGAGGATCGGTCCAGCTGAAGGTTTCGGTGCGTTCCGCCGGTCCGGTGGCTTCCATGGCGATCCCCTCTTCGATGGGCACTACCTGCCAGCTTAAACTTGAGGAGGGCGGTAATCCCAGGTAAGGCGGTGGCAGCGATGGGTGGTGGAAGCGGGGAATTCCGGAAACGGCTGGAACGTGCCGCGGAACTCCGGTCCTACCGGGGCGCCGGCATCAGCGCCGAGGAGGAAGCTGCCCTGGACGCCCTGGAGGCGCAGGAGCGGGAAAAGCGCCGCAAGGTGAGCGACGCCGCCCGGGCCGACTACCTGGTGCGGGACGCCATGGCCCAGGGCAAGTTCGACAACCTCAAGTACGCCGGCAAACCGATCCCCGGCCTGGGCGAATCGTATGATCCCGACTGGTGGGTCAAGGGCCTGCTCCAGCGGGAAAACATCCACGGATTGGGACCGCCCGCCATCCTGCTCCGCACCGAGGACGCGCAACTGGACGAAACCATCGACGCGCAGTACACCGAGCAACAGGTCCGCGACCTGCTGCAGGACTTCAACCGGCGGGTCATTGACGCCCGCCGGCAGCTGCAGGGCGGTCCGCCGGTCATTACCAAAACCCGCGACGTCGACGCCGAAGTGGAGCGCTGGCGGCAGCGCCGCGCCTCCCGGGCCGCGGTCGAGGAGCCGGTGGAACCTAAGCCGCCCCGCTCGTGGTGGCAGCGGCTTTGGAAGGGGCCGGGCTAAGCCGCCCCTTTCCCTGGCAGCGCACGACGGCGCCCGCTGCCTGCCGTCGTCGTCCCGCCTTGGCTTCCCTTTTCCAGCTCAAAGAGTTCGCAGAGGGTGTTGTAGTAGCGCCCGGTTTGCCCTTTGTGGACCAGCCCGATCCTGGTGCACACCTGTTGCGAAGCGGTGTTGGCCGGCGCTGTCACGGCCACCACTTTCTGCAGGCCCTTCCTGAACGCGTAGGCGAGGACTGCTGCCGCGGCCTCCGTCGCGTAGCCGTGGCCCCAGAAGTCGGGGTGGAAATGCCAGCCGATTTCGGTGTCGCCGGAGGGTTGAAGTGGCAGCGGGCCGCCCGAGGCCGGTATGTCTTTCAGCAGCAGGTTTCCGGCCAGGTTTTTGTGGTCCGCGGGCCTGGGCTTCAACTGCACAGCCCAGATCGCATGGACGGGGTGGTGCATGCTCCGCCACGTGCTGATGCGTTCCTCGGCCTCGTGGAGTTCGGTCATGACCCGGGGCGGGTTTCCGATATAGCGCTGGACCTCCCAGCGGGAGTACAGGTCCAGCACAAAACCGGCATCGGCCGGCTCCCAGCGCCGGAGTATCAGCCGCTCGGTTTCAAGGTTCTCCACGCCGTTTATTGTGCACGGGAAATTGGCGGATGCGGGATGCTCTGTCCGTGCGTCCGTTAAGGCTGCCCTCCGGATCCACTCTTCGCCGGGGTTTTCCACATAGGGGTTTTGGGTCCTCAGGAATGTCGGTGGGTGCTGGAAGACTTTGTTTATGGAGGCGTTTGAGGCGGCGGCAGTGGGGCTGGGGCACCGTGAGGTGCCTCGTTCCGGCGGTCCGTCTGTTGCGGATGCGTTGAGGGTTCTTGCCACGGTGCGGATGGCGGCTGATGGTGCGGGGATGATTGACCAGCTCCGGCAGCTGGAGGATCTGAAGTCATTTGTGGCCGCGCGGCAGGCGGAGATCAGTGTGGCTTTTGATGTGCAGCAGCGGCGGGAGCAGGCTGCTGCCGGTGTCCCGGCAGAGGAACAGGGAGCCGGAGTGGGTGCGCAGGTGGCGTTGGCGCGGCGGGAATCCCCGGCGCGCGGCGGCAGGCTGCTGGGCCTGGCCAGGGCGTTGACCGGGATGCCGCACACGTTCGCGGCGTTCCGGACCGGGCGGTTGAACGAGTGGCGGACGACTCTTCTGGTGAGGGAGACGGCGTGCTTGTCGGTGGAAGACCGGGCGGCGGTAGATGAGGAACTCGCCGCTGACACCGGAACCTTCGACGGCGCCGGCGACCGGACCATCATTTCCGCGGTCAAGGCGGCCGCGTACCGGCGCGACCCGCGGTCGGTGGCGAAGCGGGCGAGCCATGCTGTGACCGAGCGGACCGTGACGATACGTCCTGCGCCGGACACGATGGCCTACCTGACCGCTTTGCTTCCCGTCGCCCAGGGTGTGGCAGCCTACGCCGCCCTCACCCAGGAAGCCGACTCGTTGCGCTCCAGCGGGGACGAGCGGTCCAAGGGTCAGATCATGGCCGACACCCTCGTCGAACGCACCACCGGTGTTGCGGGCGGGGTCAGCAGCATCGAGATCCAACTCGTCATGACCGACCGCACCCTGCTCCAGCGCGACAGCGAACCCGCCAGGCTCACCGGCTACGGAACCGTCCCCGCCGAATGGGCCCGACGGGCCGCCATGGGCCGCCTTCCGGAAGTGAACGGGCTTTCGCCGGTGAACGGGCGGGCAGGCGGCGAAGGACTCAGCACCTGGGTCCGCCGGCTTTACACAGCACCCGTGACCGGTGATTTGGTGGCGATGGATTCGAAGGCCAGGTTCTTCCCGCCCGGGCTGCGCCGCTTCCTCCAGGTGCGGGACGATGTCTGCCGGACCCCGTACTGCGACGCGCCCATCCGGCATGACGACCACATCATCTCGTGGTTTAGCGGCGGGCCCACCACCGCAGGTAATGGCCAGGGCCTCTGCGAAGCCTGCAACCACGCCAAGGAAACCCCCGGCTGGTCAGCCAAACCCGTCACAGTACCTGGAGCCCGGCACACCGTGCAGCTCCAAACCCCAACCGGCCACACCTACCAATCCACCGCACCACCCCTCCCGGGGACACTCATGCCAGGAACACCAAAGTCCCGAGCTCCCATTTATGCGCTGCCGCTGGGAGGCTCAGCGCCGGCAACGACAAAGCCAGGTGGCAGGAGGCGGCAGGTAAAGCCCTCTGTCCAGGTGTTGGGCCGGGCAGGACCCTCGCCCGGGTAGTCGCGGCGTCTGTGCGCGGTACCCTGACTTTTCCGCGGGCCCAGCTCAACGGCAGCTATGGCTTCGGAGTCGGGCTCGGACCGATCATCGACGGGGGAGGCCCGGGGAACGGGGCGGTCGGGTACAGCGGCGCCACTTTCACCATGTAGTTTGCCCACTGCGGACCGGCAATCATGTATCCGTCCAGGCGGGGGTAGAAGGTCCCGTTGATGGTGACGTTTTGGCCGGCCCGTTTCTGGCTCTCCAGGGCATCCCCAAAGAAGGACGCCGTAGCCAGCCCGCTGGTGTAGCCGACAATCCAGGTGGCGCCGTTGTTGTTGGACGTACCCGTCTTTGCCGCGGTCGGCCATTTGTCGTGGACCTTGGGATTGATCCAGAAACCCGAGCCGCGCACCAGGACATCCTGCAGGACGTTGTTAACGCCCCGCGCCACGTCCGGCTTCACAGCATCGCGGCACTCGACAGGCTGCGCCGGAAGCTTTCCACCGTTGGGATCAGTAACCTCCACGATGGCAATCGGGCTGCAGTATCGGCCGTCGTTGGCGAAGGTCGCGAATGCGTTGGCCATGTGGAGCGGAGCCACGTTGGTGGCGCCCAGCAGGTTGCCCAGCTGGTGCATGTTGATCGGCGAGCCGTCATGCCCGCTGTGCAGCCCCACGGCGTCGACCATCTTTTGGATGCCGCAGAAATCCAGTTGCGTGGCGGAAGCGAACGTCGCCGTGTTGATCGAGTTGTAGAGGCCGTAGTTGATGGGCATCTTCCGGTAGAAGCCCTCCTCCGCGTTCTGCAGGTCGTCCGCCGCGCCAAGTTCAGGGTTGTTCTGGGCGGTGCTGTAGGCGCCCAGGACCTTCCCGCAGCTGGAACGCCACGGGAAGCCCAGCGGGTAGACCCGCCGCGAAGCATCCACCTCGGCGGTCAGCGGCTTGCCCTCGTTCAGCCACTCGGCAAAGGTGAACGGTTTCATGGTGGACCCGGTCTGGAACCCGCCGGCGCCGTTCAGGCTGTTCCCCTGGGGGTCCTTCGCGTCAACATTGAAATTCAGCTGGGTATCGAACTTGCCGGGCTCCGGGAGGAACACCGTGTTCTGGGCCATCGCCAGGATCTTGCCGGTTCCGGGCTGCACCGTCACCAGTGAAGCTCCCCACTTATCAGGATTCGGGCCGGCTGTGCCGTTCACCTGCTCCTGCGCGGCGGCCTGCAGCCTGCTGTCCAGGGTGGTGACGATGGTGAGCCCGCCGCGGTACAGCCGCCGTTCACGTTCCACCTGGTTCGGACCGTAGGCGGGGTTGTTCAGGATGAGGTGGGAGATGTAGTCGCAGAAGTAGGGCGCCATGGTGGCGTTCGCGCAGCCTTGCCGTTCCGGGTTGATCTTCAGCTCGATCGGGGTCGCCACAGCCTGGTCATGCTCGGCCTGCGTGATCTTCTTCAGGCGGAGCATCTCGCCCAGCACCTGGTTGCGGCGGGTGATGGAATTGTCCGGGTTGATCGCCGGGTTGTAGAACGTGGGGCTGTTCACGAGGCCCGCCAGCAGTGCCGCCTGCGGCAGCGTGAGGTCTTTGGCCGTGGTGCTGAAGAAATACTTCGCGGCGGCTTCCACACCGTAGGCGTCGCTGTTGAAGAACACGATGTTCAGGTAGCCCTCAAGGATTTCGTCCTTGCTGAACTTCTTTTCGAGTTCAAGGGCCAGTTTCATCTCGCGCAGCTTGTCGCCGATGTCCTTCTGTCCGCTGAGGATCACTTCGTCCGGACGGTCCTGCGAGAGCCGGGCCTCGTTGATGACGTTGGTGACGTACTGCTGGGTGATGGTCGAGGCGCCCTGCTGCTCGCCTCTGGTCAGGTTGGAGACCAGCGCGCGGACGATGCCCTGCGGGTCGACGCCGGCGTGCTGGTAGAACCTGCTGTCCTCGATCGAGATGACCGCATCCTTGATGTAGGGCGACATCTGGTCAAGGGGAATCCGCACGCGGTTCTCGGCGTAGAACGTGGCGATGGGCTGCCCGTCCGACGTCAGGACTTTCGTGGATTGCGACGGCGGCTGGACCGTCAGTTCTTCGGGCAGGCCCTCGAAGAAGCCAATGGAGTTTTTGACTCCCATACCCGCTGCAGCCACGGCCGGAACCACGAGGCCGGCGGCCAGGATGCCGCACGTGATGCTTGCGGCCAGGAAACCCAAAAGCCGTCCTGCGCTGGCGCCGAAGCCGCGCCTGCGCTTCCTTTTCTTCGCCATATTTCAGCCCTCGGCAGCTTGGAGGTGTGAAAAGAATACGACGCGCCCCGGAGGTCCTCCAGAGCCTGCAGGGTCAGGATTTGGTCACGTTCTTCCCTTGACCAGCGATAGTTAACGACATATCGTTAACTATCGCTGAGGAGTTCAGCGTAAGAGAACAAATATAAGGAGGATGCCACCATGAAAGGCATTCATGATGAAAGATTCCCTGGCCCGGAGTTTGCCAGGGGCAGGTTCGAACGCGGGCGCGGCCGCCGCGGCCCCCACGGACACCGCGGTCCCGGGTTTGGCCCCGGCTTTGGACCGGGGTTTGGTCCCGGGTTCGGCCCCGGGTTCGGCCCTGGACCCGGACGGGGATCCCGGCGGGCCAACCGCGGCGATGTGCGGGCGGCCATCCTCTCCCTACTGGCGGAGGCGCCGTCGAATGGTTACGGGTTGATCAAGACGATCGCCGAAAGGACCGAAGGTGCGTGGCGCCCCAGTCCCGGTTCGATCTACCCCACCCTCCAGCAGTTGGTGGACGAGGACCTGATTGCCGCGCTGAGCGAAGGCCGCGGCACCGAGTTTGCACTCACTGAAGCAGGCAGGGCATACGTCGCCGAGCACGCGGAGGAGATGGAGAACGCCTGGAACGTCAATCCCGACAGCTCGGACCGGGACTTCCACCAGAGCATCGGGAAGCTGATGGGCGTCATCCACCAGTTCCGAAGCGGCGTGACGGAGGAACAGCGCGCAGCGGCCATCGAAAAGCTGGATGAGACCCGCCGGGCGCTGTACAAGATCCTTGCTGACTGACGGCGGGCGCCGGAGCCGGGGCGGCTAGGCGAAGGAATCTTCCTTGGCGTGCGGCTCCGGCGAGCCCTGGGCGGACGCGGCCACCCCGGCAGCGGCAGGACCGGGCACGGCGGCAGGACCGGGCACGGCGGGAACGTGGGCGGGCGCGGGAGCGTGCGCTGCAGCCGTCATGTGGGCAGCCGCGGTACGCAGAGGGTTGAAGGCGGAACCCAGCTCGCTGAAGGCGTAGGCGCTTTCGGCATGCTCGGACAGGTCAACACCGGCGGTCTCGGCCTCGTGGCTGACCCTGAACCCGATGGTCTTGTTGATCGCACGGCCAATAACCAGCGTGCCCAGCCCGGAGAGCAGCAGGGTGACAACCACGGCCGCGGTCTGGGCGATGAGCTGCTGCGCGCCGCCGCCGTAGAACAGTCCGCCGCCCTGGCCGTCGACAGGAAGGGCGATGAATCCGAGGGACAGGGTGCCGATCAGGCCGGCACCCAGGTGGACGCCCACCACGTCGAGGGAATCATCCAGTCCAAACCGGTACTTGAGGTCAACGAAGACGGCGCAGGCAGCGCCTGCCACCAGGCCCAGGCCGATTGCGGCCACCGGGCTGATGTTGGCGCACGAAGGGGTGATCGCCACGAGGCCTGCCACAACGCCCGACGCCGCGCCGAGGGAGGTGGGGTGGCCATGGCGGATCTTCTCGGTGACCAGCCAGCTCAGCATGGCGGCCGCGGGGGCGGCCAGGGTGTTGATCCAGATGAGGCCCGCCTGCTCCGCGGTAGTGGCGGCGCCGCCGTTGAAACCGAACCAGCCGAACCAAAGGATCGCCGCGCCGAGCATGATGAAGGGAACGTTGTGCGGCCGGTGGTTGGGGTCCTTGGCGAAGCCGTGCCGCTGGCCGACGATAAGGGCCAGGACCAGTGCGGCTGTTCCGGAGCTGATTTCCACCACCGCGCCGCCGGCGAAGTCGATGACCTGGCCGAAGACGGAAGTCAGTGCCCCGCCTGCGCTCAGCAGTCCGCCGCCCCAGATCATGTAGGCGAGCGGGCAGTAGACCACGGTGACCCAGACGGGGACAAACACTGCCCAGGCGCCAAACTTGGCGCGGTCTGCGATGGCGCCGCTGATCAGTGCCACGGTGATGATGGCGAAGGTGGCACTGTAGCCCGCCTTGATGAGGTCGGGGGAGCCCATCAGGTCCTGCAGCCCAAAGCTGGTGAAGGGATTGCCGAAAATGCCCAGGAAGCCCTCACCCGTGGTCATGGAATAACCCCACAGGACCCAGACGACGCCGACGGCTCCGGCCGATATGAAGCTCATCATGATCATGTTGAGGGCTGCCTTGGCCCGCGTCATGCCGCCGTAGAAGAGGCCTAGTCCGGGCGTCATCAGCAGTACCATCGCGGCTGAAATCATCAGCCAGACGTGTTGGGCAGTGATCTCCACTGGCGGGTCCCTTCGCATGTGAGCTTCCATGGGGGCGACGACCGCCCCGGCAATTCCCCCGCAGACTATCTTTGGTTGCCCGTGTTTCGGTTTCCGCGCCTGAAAGTTGCCGCGAGGTTACACAATCCGCGACGGCGTGAAGTTCACGTGTCAGCTGTGTTTCGGGCGTGTTAACGGGGCCCTTCACCGCCGATTTCCCTGCCCGGCAGGCCGACGATAATTCCGCTTGTCCGCAGGCAAGTCCGCGGCGGGGAAGGTGAGGATCCGCCGTCGGACGCACTTTCCGCAGAGGTTTCCTGCCTGTGAACGCCGCCTCACGCCCGAAGGCCTGAAAAAATGCGACGGCGGCCGGCACGAAAGTGCCGCCCGCCGTCGCCGGTATTGCCCGGGTGGGGCCTAGAACTCCCGCGCATTGGCCAGTACGGGCAGTTTGGCCCGGACATCCTCCACAACCGCAGGGTCGATGTCGACGACGGCGAGGCCGGGCTTGCCGTCCAGCGCCACCAGTGCGGATCCCAGGGGGGAGATGACGGCACTGTGGCCGATGCCGGTGGGCGCGGCACCGGCGGGGCCCGCGCCGGTGGTTTCCGGGTCGCCCTGGCCGCAGGCCACCACGAAGGTCGTGCTGTCCAGCGCCCGGGCACGGACGAGCAGGTCCCACTGTTCAGCCTTGCCTTCGCCTGCGCCCCAGGACGCGCACACAATATTCACCTGCGCTCCGGCGCGGGCGTTGGCTGTGAACAATGCCGGGAAGCGGACGTCGTAGCACGTGGCCAGTCCGAAGACCGTGCCGTTAACCTCGAAAGTGACGGGCTGCCCTCCCGGATCCACGGTCTTCGACTCGGTGAAACCAAAGGCGTCGAACAGGTGCACCTTGTCATAGGACGTGTCCAGGCCCGGCCCGGTCACCAGGAGCGTGTTGCGGACCCGGCCATCCTTCCCCGGCGTGAACATCCCGGCCACGATAACCAGGCCCAGTTCACGGGCAATGCCCCGCACCTCTTCCGCCCAGGGCCCGTCCAGCGGCTCGGCCACACCTTTAAGGGAGTGGCCGAAGGCCCGCATTGCCGCTTCCGGGAACACCACCAGTTCGGCGCCGGCCTCCTTGGCCTGCGCGGCGTAGTCCCTGATCAGTCCAAGGTTCGCTGCGGGGTCGGCGCTGCTGATGATTTGGGCTACTGCAAGGCGCATGGGCAAACTCCAATCTGTTACTACCCATCATGCCTGTGGAACAAAGAGCGCTTGCGGCTCCACCTGCATTACGGAAGGACCACAGGCGCGTTACATAGCGGGGCAGTTATTGCTTGTAGCCCTCCACCTCGCTGACGGGCCGGGCTTCGGCCTCGTTGGGGTCCTCCCCGGATTCGGACTTGGCCCTGCGCTGGCGGAGCAGGTCCCAGCACTGGTCCAAACTTTCCTCCACCTGCTTCAGGCGCGCCTGGTCCGGAGCCTGGCCGTCCGCCGAGCCCTCACGGAGGGAATGTTCTTCCTCCACCAGGGCCTGGATGCGTGCCAAAATATCCTGGTCGTTCATGACTTCCCCTAACTGCAGTGCCGCCTGTCCGGTGCCCCCAGCCTACGGAGTCGGTAACGATGCCACCACCCCCCGCGCGGTACCATCTGAAGCATGCCCACTGCGCTCGAAATGGCAGGTCCAATCCTGGAAATGCTGACCTGGATGTGCCTGCCCGTCGGGCTGGGCCTGCTGTTCTACACGGGCTACCTCCGCCGCTTCGTGCACCCGTGGGCGGTGGCCGAGGCCGTGGTGTATTCGGACACGACGGGCATGGGATTCCGCTGGTTCGACCGGAAAAATCAGGTCCACAACGCTCCAATGTCCCCCCACGACATCAAGGACATGGCCGTGGGCGATACCCTCCCCATCTACTACCACCCCAAGCGTCCCACCCAGTGGCGGACGGCTGAGCCGGAGGCGGCGGGCAGGACTGCCGCGGTGCTGGGCCGGTGCCTGACCGCCGTGGGAACAGTGGCGCTGCTGGCCGGTTTCCTCCTGCCCATGTTCTGACGACTAGCGGTTTTGACGACCAGCGGTTCTGACGACTAGCCGGTTCTGACGACTAGCCGGTTCTGACGGCTACCCGGCCAGGACGACGCCGACCCCCAGACCGCCCAGCGCCACGCCGGCAAAGGCGGTCCAGAGCACGGCGCCGACGTCGGCGTCGACTTGCTCCTCATGGATGCCCCGGGCCCTGGTGCCGTAGCGCCGGCGCTGGGTGAGGTAGATGGTGAGCGCCGCCGCCGCGGACACGCCGAAAAGCAGCAGGATGGGCAGCCCGTGGACCGGCAGCCAGCGGAGGAAGATGGCGCTCACCGTCACCAGTGCCATCATGGTACGGCCCCACGCCAGGCTGGTCCGCTCAGGTTGCAGGCCGGGATCGCCGTGGGCGGGAGCAGGGCGGCGGCTTCTGGCCATGCGTCAGCGCCAGAGGATAAAGACGAGCACGACGGCGGCGGCGAGGGCGCCTGCCCCGGCCAGCAGGGGCACAATCAGCGGCAGCGGGAGCGGCGCCCCGTGCCGCATGCTGCGTTCCACACGGAGCCACCGCACGGCGGCCCCGGCACTGAGCAGCATGCCGAGCAGCAACAGGACCACGGCCAGGCCCTTGCGGACCGGTTCCAGGAACAGGTCGGAGGTGAACGCCTCGATAGCGATGCCGCCGGCCAGCAGGGCCAGCGAGGTGCGGATCCACGCCAGGAAGGTCCGTTCATTGGCCAGCGTGAACCGGGGGTCCGGTTCTTCCCCGCCGGGCAGCAGCCGTTCGGCGATCCTCCCGCGCGACGGCGGCACGGGTTCCTTGGGCGCTTGTTCTCTGTTGGGCACGCAGCCAGTCTAGGCTCGTCAGCCGCCGCCGTTTAGCCGCCGCTGCGTGGCGCGAACATAATCACCGCAACGCCCAGCAGGCAAATGAGCGAGCCGGCCACGTCCCAGCGGTCCGGCCGGAAGCCGTCGAAGACCATGCCCCACACCAGGGACCCGGCCACGAACACGCCGCCGTACGCTGCGAGGATACGGCCGAAATGCGCGTCCGGTTGGAGGGTCGCCACGAACCCGTATGCGCCCAGGGCGATGACCCCCAGCCCGGCCCACCACCAGTCCTTGCCCTCACGCACGGACTGCCACACGAGCCATGCCCCGCCGATTTCCGCTGCGGCCGCCAGGGCAAACAGCAGGACGGTCTTGCCGATGGTCAGTGTTTCGCCGGGAGTGTCCACGCAGCAATCATGCCAGCCGGGAATGCTGCAGGCGCCCTCCGGGTTGGGGCAGGTATGGAGCGCATCGGATTTCTCTCATTCGGCCACTGGGGTCCCGGCCAGGGCTCGCGCACAAGGACCGCCGGCGAGGCGCTGCTCCAGGGCATCGAACTTGCCGTCGCCGCCGAGGAGCTGGGCGTGGACGGGGCGTTCTTCCGTGTCCACCACTTTGCGCGCCAGCAGGCGTCCCCCTTCCCGCTGCTGTCCGCCATCGCTGCCCGCACCAGCCGGATTGAGCTCGGCACCGGCGTCATCGACATGCGTTACGAAAACCCGCTGTACATGGCGGAGGAGGCAGCAGCAGCGGACCTGATCAGCGGAGGCAGGCTGCAGCTCGGCATCAGCCGCGGTTCACCCGAACCCGCCCGCCAGGGCGCCTCGGCATTCGGCTACGTGCCCGGGCCGGGGGAGGACGACGCTGCCATGGCCCGCCGGCATACGGCCCTGTTCCGGAAAGCCATCAGCGGCGCGGGCGTCGCCGAGGCTGATCCCCGGTACGCCGGGACCACCGGCCTGCTTCCCGTCCAGCCACAGTCGCCCGGCCTTGCCGACCGCATCTGGTGGGGCGCCGGCACCCGCAAGACCGCCGTCTGGGCCGCGGAAGTCGGCATGAACCTGATGAGTTCCACCCTGCTGACCGAGGACACCGGCGTCCCGTTCCACGAACTGCAGGCCGAACAGATCCAGCTGTTCCGCGACGCCTGGTCCGCTGCCGGGCACGCCCGGACTCCCCGGATTTCGGTCAGCCGCAGCGTCCTTCCCATCGTGGACGACGAGGACCGGCGCTACTTCGCCGGCAGTGCCCTGCGTGACAGCCGGGACCAGGTGGGAGTCATTGACGGGCTCACCGCGAGGTTCGGCAAGAGCTACGTGGGTGAACCGGACCGGCTGGCCGGGGAGCTGGCAGCGGACGCAGCTGTCCAGGCCGCAGACACCCTCCTGCTGACCGTTCCCAACCAGCTTGGCGTGGACTTCAACGCCAAGCTCCTGGGCAACGTGGCCCGCCACATCGCCCCGGCCCTGGGCTGGAGGCCCGCCCTGGCCTGACGTGCCGTAATTTCTCCGCCGGCCCCCGTCATTTCCGTGCTCCGCAACCCGGTACCGCATTACAATAAGCATGCTTACTGTAATGCGGGGGAACGATCCGTCCACGGCAGCCGTTACTCTTAAAGTGCGGCTTGGGGGCTTAGCGCCACCTTGTAGTGACTGCGGGACGGTCATATGACGGAGAGAGAGAAATATGGCTCGCGCCGCCCTAGGCTTGAACGCATGATCCGGCTACGACAGCTGGCCCAAGCGGCCTCTGTGCTCACCACTCCCTTGGCGCCGGAAGACATCCTCGCACTGTTCAACCCCGTGTACTCGGCCCGGCAGTTGCGTGGTGTCGTGACGCGCGTGGTCCAGGAAACAGCGCAGTCAGCCACCATTTTCTTCCGCCCAGGCCGCGGCTGGCATTCCCATCTCGCCGGCCAGTGGGCGCGCATCGGCGTCGAACTCAACGGCGTGCGGCACTGGCGTTCCTACTCGCTGAGCGCCCCCGCGGGCAAGGACCCGGCCATTACGGTCACCGACGTCGGCGCCGTCTCCGGCACGCTGGTGCGGACCACCCGCCCCGGCGACGTCCTTTTCCTGGCACCTCCGCAGGGCGACTTCGTGCTCCCGGAGCACCCGCGGCCCCTGCTGATGGTGACGGCGGGCAGCGGCATCACCCCGGTGATGTCCATGATCCGCACGCTTGTTCCGCGTCGCCCGGATGCCGACGTCGTGCTTGTCCACTCGGCCCGCACCCCCGGTGACAGCCTGTTCCGTGAGGAACTCGCCGAGCTCGCCGACCAGTTCCCCAACTTCCGCCTCGCCCACTGGTTCACTGGCGAGCAAGGCCGGATGGACCTCACCAACACGGCCCAGCTGGACGAGATCTGCCCCGACTGGAGGGAGCGCGCGGCCTACGCGTGCGGGCCGGACAGCTTCCTGGACGATGCCGAGGCGCTGTGGAAACGCGCGGCGCTGACGACGGCGGCACCCGGCTCCGAGGTTGCGGTCGCCGGCAGTGCCGGCAACCTGATGATCGAACGGTTCAATACGACCTTCGCCGGCGGCGTCGGGCACGACGGCGGCCTGGTCACCTTCGAGACGTCCGACCGTGAGGTGGACGCCGATGGCGACACCCCCCTGCTGGACGTCGGCGAGGATGCAGGGGTGCTGATGCCCAGCGGCTGCCGGATGGGGATCTGCCACAGTTGCCTCACCCCGCTCCGCGCCGGCCAGGTCCGCGACCTCCGCACCGGGGAAGTCCACGGCGAACCCGGCCAACTGATCCAAACGTGCGTTTCGGCAGCCGCCGGACCCGTCAACCTAGAACTCTGAGGAGCTTCACGGTATGTCTGTAGCCACACCCAGCAAAGCCACTCCCGCGGCCACCGGCACTGCTGCCGGCGGATCCCGGATGCGTCCGGGCAAGCTTGCCGAGTCGGGCAGCCCGGCTGTCCGCCCGCCCGCGGCAGCCCACCTGAGCGACGAACAAGTGGCGGAGCTCGGCCGGGAACTGGATGCGATCCGTGACGAGATCCTGGCCAAGCGCGGAGCGGAAGACGCCGCCTACATCCGGCGGATGATCAAGATCCAGCGCGGCCTGGAGATCTCCGGCAGGGCCGCCCTGCTGGTTGGCAGGAACAAGGCCGCCTGGGTCACCGGCACCACGCTCCTGAGCCTGGCCAAGATCCTGGAAAACATGGAGCTCGGCCACAACATCCTGCACGGCCAGTGGGACTGGATGCGGGATCCGGACATCCACTCCACCACCTGGGAATGGGACTTCGTCACCCCCTCCCGTTCCTGGCAGCACACCCACAACGACCTGCACCACCGCTGGACCAACGTGGTGGGCAAGGACAACGACGTCGGATACAACCTCCTGCGCATGGACGAGGACCAGCCGTGGACGCCGAAGGCGCTGGGCAACCCGCTTTACAACGCGATCCTCGCGCCGGTGTTCGAGTGGGGCATCGCCATCTACGACCTCGAACTCGTGGACTACAAAGAGGGCAGGAAGTCCAAGGAGGCCCTCCTCAAGGACCTCAAGGCGCTGGGAAAAAAGGTGGTCACCCAGTTCACCAAGGACTACGCCGCCACCCCCGCCCTGGCCATGCTCACCGGCTCCGGAAAGCAGGCCCTCTACGGAACCCTCGCCGCGAACGCCATCCGCAACGTCTGGGCACATGCCGTCATCTTCTGCGGCCACTTCCCGGAAGGCACTGACACCTTCACCGAGGACATGGTGGACGGTGAAACCCGTGGCGACTGGTACGTCCGGCAGATGATCGGCTCCGCCAACATTTCCGGCTCGAAGTTCATGCACATCATGACCGGCAACCTCTCGCACCAGATTGAACACCACCTCTTCCCGGACCTGCCGTCCAACCGCTACGCGGAAGTGGCTCCGCGGGTCCGCGAGATCTGCCAGCGCTACGGCCTGAAGTACACCACCGGCCCGCTCATCAAGCAGGTGGGATCCTCCTGGGCCAAAGTCTTCAAGCTGGCACTGCCGGGCAAGGCTGCCAGAGCCTGATCCGGGTTACTGCCGCGGGCTGGGCGACAGGACCATGTCGTCCAGCTTCGGCAGGGTGTGCCGCAGCCGGTGCTCCGCCTGCCGGAGGATGCCGTCCACTGCGGAAAGCGCGCCGTCTTCCACCAGCACCGTCGCGGTGCCCTGCAGCCGGTGGCCATGCCAGCGCAGCTGCAGCCGCTCAACAGCAAGGACGCCGTCCGTTCCCTCTAATGCTGCGTGTGCGCGGGCAGCGAGGCCGGGTTCGATGCCGTCCATCAGGCGGCGGCCGATGCTGCGGATGGTGCCCCACAGCAGCACCATGATGGCCGCGGAAATCAGGAGCCCCACGATCGGGTCCGCCAGCGGGAACCCGAGCATCACGCCCGCCGCGCCCAGCACGACAGCCAGCGAGGTAAACCCGTCCGTCCGGGCGTGCACGCCGTCTGCCACCAGGGCTGCGGAGCCGATCTTCCGTCCCACCCGGATGCGGTAGATGGCCACTGCCTCGTTCCCGGCGAACCCGATCAGTCCGGCCGCCATCACCCAGCCGAGGTTGTGCAGGGGCTGCGGGTGGATCAGCCGGTCTACCGACTGCCAGCCCGCCACGATCGCGGAAAGCGCCACGACGGCCACGATGAACAGGCCGGCCAGGTCTTCTGCCCGGCCAAACCCGTACGTGTACCGGCGGGTGGCGGCCTTGCGGCCGAGGATGAACGCGACCCACAGGGGCACTGCCGTGAGGGCATCGGAAAAGTTGTGGATGGTATCGGCCAGCAAAGCAACGGAGCCGCTGAACAGCACCACCGCAAACTGGAGCACCGTGGTGGCCAGCAGGACGAAGAGGCTGATCTTCAGCGCGCGGATGCCCTCGGTACTGGCTTCCATGGCGTCATCGATGGAGTCGGCGGCGTCGTGGGTGTGCGGCACGAAGAGTTCCATCAGCCAGCCTTTGAGGCCGCCGTGGTGATGATGCCCATGGTCGTGGCCGTGGTCTCCGTGATGATGGTGCCCGTGGTCCTCCGCGTGCCCGTGGTGGTGCTGGTCAAGTCGCTGGTGGCTGCTCACTGCTTCTCCCCGTCCCTGCGGTGGTGCGCGGGCTGGCCGCCCAAGGCGTGCTCGGCCTGGAAGATGGCGTCCGCCACCAGCTGCCGGGCATGTTCGTTCTCCAGCCTGTACAGGACCCGGGTACCGTCCTGGCGGGTGGAGACCATCCTGGCCAACCGCATCTTCGCCAGGTGCTGGGAAACCGCGGCCGGGGATTTGCCCACCGCCCCAGCCAGGGCGCCGACGGCCATTTCGCCGTCGCGGAGGGCCAGGATGATGCGCACGCGGGTGGCATCGGCAAGCATCGAGAACACCTCCACCGCCAGCTCGACGTACTGGCTGTCAGTCCCCAGCGAGCAAGTCCTGTTATCTGCATTCATGCGCATATAGTGTCACAGTTGGACCGGCGGGCGCACTATGGTGACTGCCGCCGTCGTCGCTACCGGCGCACCCAAATGTGACCGCAGCCCTAGAGTAGGGAGTGCGCGGCCGGGGCATCCGCCCGCCCGCTCCATCAGTCTCGAAAGGAATCCGCCCGCACATGGCTTTCATTACCGTAGGAACTGAAAACAGCACGAACATCGAGCTCTACTACGAGGACCACGGCTCAGGCCAGCCGGTCGTTCTGATCCACGGCTACCCCCTGGACGGTGCATCCTGGGAAAAGCAGGCGGTGGCACTCCTGGACGCCGGCTACCGGGTGATCACCTACGACCGCCGGGGCTTCGGCAAGTCAAGCAAGACCACCGAAGGCTACGACTACGACACCTTCGCGGCCGACCTCAACACCGTGCTGACCACACTGGACCTGAATGACGTGGCACTGGTGGGCTTCTCGATGGGAACGGGCGAAATTGCCCGGTACCTGTCCACGTACGGCTCAGCCCGCGTGTCCCGCGCCGCGTTCCTGGCCTCGCTGGAACCATTCCTGCTCAAGACGGACGACAACCCGGACGGCGTCCCCCAGGAGGTCTTCGACGGGCTGACCGAAGCGGTCACGGCGGACCGGTACGCGTTCTTCACGGAGTTCTTCAAGAACTTCTACAACACGGACACGTTCCTGGGCACTTCGCGGCTCAGCCAGGAGTTCGTCACCCACAGCTGGAACACGGCCGTCAGTTCCGGGGCCACGGCTTCCGTGGACGCCCAGCCCACCTGGCTCACCGACTTCCGGGCGGACATCCCCAAGATCGACGTACCCGCTTTGATCCTGCACGGCACCGCGGACAACATCGTCCCCATCGATTCGTCCGGCCGGCTGTTCGCCAAGGCCCTGCCGTCAGCCGAATACGTCGAGATCGACGGTGCCCCCCACGGACTTCTTTGGACGCACGCGGCGGAGGTCAACGAGGCGCTGCTCGGCTTCCTGCGGAAGTAGGACGCAAACACTTCCGGCGGCGACGGAGGTCCGCCGCCGCCGGAAGTGAGCGGGCGCTTTGGGGTTTTCCTGCAGGAAGTGAGAGAGGGTTTACCAGCGGGGGCCGCCGCCACCGCCGCCCGGGCCCTGCTCGGCCGTGTACTCGCCGGCAGTAACGGTGCCCACCTCGGTGGCGCCGTCCAGAGACCCTTCGCCGATACCAGCGCTTACGGTGGCGGTGCCGCCGGTGTAGACCTTGTACTCCTCTCCGGCGGTGATCACCGCGGAGGAGAACACCAGGGAGGCGGTACCCTTGGTGGTCACGAACGCCGCGACGACGTTGCCGGAGGAATCTGCCACCTGGATGACCGTCCCTGCCGGAACGCTGGAACCGAGCGTCACCTGGACGCCGGACTGGGTGGACGATTCACCCGGCGTGACCACCATGCCCGCGCTGCCGGCGGCGGCCACGGTACCGCCCGTCACGGCCAGTTCTCCGTTGACGTCCAAGGCCCCGTTGCCGTTGTTTGTGGGCCCGTTCACCACCACGGTGCCGCCGGAAATGCCGGCGTTGCCGTTGGAGTCCAGACCGTCGCCCTGGGCGTTGATGGTCAGCAGGCCGCCGCTGACCTCCACGGTGTAGTCGCCCACCTCCATGCTGCCGCCGCCCATGCCACCGGCTCCGCTGCCGGACGCGGTGGTGCTGCTGCCGCCGGAGGCGTTTACGCCGTCGTCGTTCGCCGTCACCGTGGCGGTGCCGCCCTGCATGACGATGTGCTGGGCCTCGAGTCCTTCCTCGGATTCCTCCACGGTGGTGGTGCCGGCGGCGATGGTGAGGGTGTTGTAGGCCTTGATGCCGTCATCACCCGCGGACACGTTGAGGGTGCCCCCGTTGATGAGCACCCAGCCGCGGCCCTCATCGGTGTCGTTGTCGGACTTGAAGCCGTCGCCTGCGGCGCTGACCTGGTAGGCGCCGTCCAGCAGCACCGCGTAGTCCTTGCCCACGACGCCGTCGTCCGCGGCGTCCACGGTGACGGTGCCGGCGGCCAGGACGAGGCCGTCCTTGGAGCTGATGCCATCGTTGTACTTGCCGTCAACGGACAGCGATCCGCTGCCGGCGATGGTGAGGTCGGCCATGGAGTAAAGGGCGGCGTTGGGGGCATCCGTGCCCTGGTCTGTGTAGGTGGCGGCATCCGTGAGGGTGTTGCTGGTGCCGTCCTCGAGGTACACGATGGCCTCGTCAGCGCTCTGGACCACGAACGGCGAGCCCGTGGAACTGGTCACGGAGGCGCCGTCGAGGATGATCCGGACCAGGTCCTCCTCGCCGGCCGCCACCACCACCTGCCCGTCGGACAGCGAGCCGCTGAGCCGGTAGGTGCCGGCGGCGCTGACGGTGACCGTGTTGCCGTCCACCGTTACGGCGTCCGACGACGAGCCGGAGGCCACCGTGCTGGCGCCGTCCGCCAGGGTCACGGCTACTTCACTGGCGGCGTCCCAGGTGAGGTCGTCGGCGTCGTAGTGCGTATCCGTCGCGAGGGTGTCGAGGGAGACGGCCTGGGCGGTGCCGGTTGCAGTGGTGGACGTGGTGCCGGTGCCGCTGATGGCGGAAACACCGGTGGAGGCGGTGCCGGCGACGGAGCAGCCGGCCAGGCCGAAGGCGGCGGCCATCGCGGCGACGGAGAGGCAGGTGCGGAGGTTTTTCATGAGGAGTGTCCTTTGGTGGGAGTTTGTTAGGCGGCGGGCAGCAGGGCGAGGCTGCGGCGCAGAGTGCGGGTCCAACGGTTGGCGGGGAGGTCGGGGCTAAGGGCAGCCATGCCGGTGGCGAATTTGGAGATCCGGGAGGGCCGGACGCCGTGCGCCCAGAGGTGCCGGTCAAGGGGCCCTGCCGTGGAGCCTGACTTGGTTTCGAGGATGACGGCGTCGTCCAGGACCCAGGGGCGGTGCGACGGGCGCTGCCAGGTCACGTCCGTGTCGATGGTGGCCCGGCTGCCGGATTCCGGCAGGTAAAGGGTGGTGCGGTGGTACCGGGTTTCGATGACGGGTTCGAGCGGGCCGGCCGGCACCGAGCCCACCGCGGCGGTAAGGGTTTCCCGGACGTAGTCCAGGCCCTCGGCGGTGAGCCGGGCACGGTCCTCGATGCGGTAGGGAATCCGTTCCTTGACGGTTGCCTCACGGGCGCCCTCGGTCTTGACCTCCAGGAAGCTCACCGCGCTGTCCACGTAGGTCCGGGTGCGGATCTTGTACCGGCGGCGGCGGCCATGGGCGGCCAGCAGGTAGCTGTCCAGGTTGGCAGTGTCGAAGTAGACGGAGTCATAGGCGAAACTCCGGGATCCGTCCATCTCCAGGACCCGCATGCCGGCACTGAACGTGGCCAGCAGTTGGCGGGCCAGTGCGGTGGGGACCACGTATTTGCGGTCAACGCGGGTTTGCAGCGCGGCTTCGGCGTTGAGTTCGTCGAGTCCCACGGGGGGCAGCAGGTGGAGGATTCCGACGGCAGCACTTGCCGTGACGCTCATGCCGCACCTGCCGGAACGTTGAAGGCGGAGGCGGGTGCCGCCGTCGTGATGGCAGAAAGGCTGGCCGGCGCTTCCTGGGCTGCCGGTGCTGCCGGTGCCGCGGGGAAGGCTGCGGGGGAGTAGGCGTAGCGGACGTCGACGATGGTCTTGTCGTTGACCAGGTCGAGTTCGGAAATGGTGGCCGAGTGGACCTTGCCGTGCAGGACTTCCTCGAGCCGGGCGTAGAGTTCGCCGTCTTCGGCGATGGCGCGGTCCAGGACCACGGTCTGGTGGCGGTGCGCCGGCAGGACGCGGGGGTGGTCGCCGACGAACATCACCAGCAGGATCAGTGCCATCAGCGAACCGGTCAGCCAGAGGGGCTCGATGCCGAGGCCGGCGATCAGGCCAAGAGCCAGGGCGGAGAAGTAGTAGGCCACCTCGTGCTGTGCCAGCTCGGTGGACCGGAGCCGGATGATGGACAGGACACCGAAGAGGCCCAGGCCCAGTCCGAGCCCTGCGGCCGAGCCGGACAGCGCCGTTGCCACTGCCAGGACGCCCACGTTCATACCGAGGTAGGAGACCACCAGGTCGCGGCGGCGGTGCCGGCGCAGGTACAGGGCGAAGGTGAGGACGCTGATGGCGGCGAGGTCGGCGAGGATAAAGATTAGTGAATTCATGGGGTATCTCCGGGGTGTTTTCGGTGGACTGGTGTTTACTTTCCGGGCCCAAGCTGTGCGGGTGCTGTGACAGGACCTAGCCGGATATATGAGTGCCGGCGCACGCTTCGCGCGGAGTTGATTCCGCCCTGTTCCGGGCCTTGTGCGCGGTGAAAAGATAGCGCTGCTGCACCGCGAAGCTGACGGCGAGCAGGGTGATCTCGGCCAGGATTTTGGCCGGAAGCGCGGGAACTGACACAGCTTCCAGCGCCCGGATGAGCCCGAAGTTGGCGCCCAGCAGCACCGCCACGAGGCTGAAGTAGCGCACCCCCGTGGCTTTTGCGGGCCTCTGCTTCCCGTGTTTGAAGACCAGATGTCGGTTGACCAGGAAGTTGACGGCCGAGCTCACGGCCCGGGCGCCCAGCACGGCCAGGAGCAGCGAGTCGATGATGACCGTGAGCAGCAGGAACACCATGGTGTCCACGAGGAACGCCGTGAAGGACGATGCCAGGAACTTCACCAGCGGGGCGTAGATCCGGACCGAATCCGCCAGCGGGCGGAAGTGCGAGCCGGAGTTGTGGTCCAGGTAGACGGTGGCGATCTCCACGGACTGGATGGAGTAGCCCGCGTGCCTGGCCTCGAGCAGGACGTTCAGCTCGTATTCGTAGCGATCGCCGCGGACCGAACGCAGCCACGGCAGCATGGCGGCGGGGTAGCCGCGGAGGCCGGTCTGGGTGTCCGGGATGCGCTCGCCGGTGGCAAGGGTGAAGAGCGTTTTGGTTGCTGCGTTGCCGAACCGGCTCCGCATCGGAACGGTGCCCGTGAAGCTGCGGCTGCCCAGCACCATGGTGGCGGAGCCCCGCGGTTCGTGGTTGTTCTCCTGGACGGTGTCCGCGACCCGGAGGATGTCTTCCATCCGGTGCTGGCCGTCGCTGTCCGCGCACACCACGTCGTGCCCCGGCATGTTGTCCGCGATGAAGCCGAATCCGGCTTTGAGGGCGAACCCCTTCCCCTGGTTGCGGGCGTAACTGATGACGTGGCACCCGAGCGCCCTGGCGTCGTCGAACATGTCCTTGTAGGCGGGGCCGCTGCCGTCATCAACCACCACGACGGCGGCGAACGGCTCGGCGGCACGGATGCACCGGAGGAGGGCGGGGAGCTGCCGGTCCGGCTCATAGGCCGGGATCAGGATGACCATGACCGGCCCTACCCGGCGATGTAGAGGATGTCGGAGGTGCCGCGCTCCTTGTTCTGGCCAAGCGGGTTGTTCACCAGGTCCCCGTTGAAGTACATGGTGGAGGAACCGCCGCCGTCGATGTTGTAGGCGGTGGTCGCGCCCAGGCCCTGCATGATTTCGGCCAGGCCGGTCATGGTGACACCGGCGCTGTAGCCGGGGCTGCGGCCGTCCACCACGACGAACACCAGGTGGTTTTCGTCGATGACCCCTACGGCGGTGCGGGGCTGTTCGCCCTGGATGGAGTGGTTGCCGAAGTTGGTGTCCACCTCGACGTCCTCGATGCCGTCCGCGATCCCACCGTTGTCCAGCAGGGACGGGCCGAAGGACAGGGTGTTCCAAACGCCGTCGGCGACCAGTTGCTCCGCGGTGGTGGTGGTTTCGTTATAGACCTTGACCGTGCCGTCGCGGTAGAAGGCCAGGCCTTGGCGGGCGCCTTCGTCGCGGAACACCACGCCATTGCGGATCACGATGCCGGTGTCGCGGAACCCGTAGTAGTCGCCATTGATGGCGAAGAGGGCGTTGTTCGCCTCTGCGATGGCGGAGGTGGTTTCGGTGATGTTCTCCCCGAAGCTGTCGTTGGCGAAGGCGGACTGGAGGGTTGTCGCGTCCTCGAGGACGACGTCGGCGACGTAGTAGGTGACGGTGCTGTCGCCGCTGCCGGTGGTCATCGTGGAGATGTTGATGCTGGAAGTGTCGGACGTGTAGGACGTGGCCGTGGTGACTGACCCGGCGGACGTGGTGTCCGCCGTCGTAGCCGCCTGGCCGGTCCCGGACTGGCTGGCCTGGTAGGCGGAGACGTCGGAAATCTCCACGTGCTGGACAACGAACCTGTCCAGCGCCCAGGCGGTGGCGCCGCCGGCGGAGAGGGTGAGGGCGACCGCCCCCGCAATGACGGCGCGCCTGACGCGTCCGGGCTTACGGTGTTTCTGCTGCTGAGGAGTCATGCCTCATTTCTAGGCAGGCAAATTAGCAGAAGGATTTGCCGGATATGTGAGGAGCCTGTGAAACACCGGCGGGGGACAGTTGCATCGCCACCTCGCGGAGTTCCTTCGGATGGAAGGGCTTGGTGAGGTAGGCTGCGGCGCCTGACGCCATCCCGGCCAGGAGGTCGTCCTCCTCGGACCTGGCCGTCAGGAACAGCAGGGGCGCTTTGCTCCGGGCGCGGATGGCGCGGGCCACGTCGTGCCCGTCCATGTCCGGCAGGCCCAGATCCAAAGTGACCAGCGCGATGTCAGGGTCGCCCGCGGCGGCGATGCCGTCGGCACCGGTGGAGACAGCCTTCACCTCGAACCCCGCCCGCGCCAGGACCACGGTGATGAGTCCGCGGATGTCGCTGTCGTCTTCCACCACAAGGCAGACACGCTTCTTATCCATCTAAATGCCCCCCGGCCAAAAGTTGGCCCCATTCTACCTGTGCCCGGGCTGTTTTGCCGGAGAGTTTCCTACCCGTCGTAATGTGTGCGGGCGGGTCCCTGGCCCAGGGAATTAACGACGGCGGACGCCACGTCATGGAGCTTGGAATTGCGGGTGCTTGATGCTGTTTTCAGGATCTCGAAGGCGTCCTGCTGGCTGCACCTGTTCTGCGCCATGATGATGCCTACCGCCATGTCGATGACGGTCCGTGACTCCAGTGTCGCGCGCAGGTTCGCGGCCGTTTCGCTGTAGTGGGCGAACCGGACGGCCAGGCGCAGCGCCAGCGAGGTCTGGCTGACGAAATCCTCGGCGAATTCGAGGATCCGGCCGTCGAACCGGTTGGGTTTGCATGAGTACAGCAGCAAAGCGGCCTTCGTTTCGCCTTCCAGTTCAAAGGGCAGCGCCAACACCGAGCGGACTCCGTGGGCGGCCAGGGCAGCGGAGTACTCGGGCCAGCGGCCGTCCGCTTCGATATCCGGAACGTGGACGGTTTCCTGGTCCGTGGATGCGGCAAGGCTGGGGGTCTCGGCGTACTGGTGCTCAAGGCGGCCCAGGGCCTCTGCCTCCGGGCTGCTGCTGGCTACCGTAGCTGCTTTGCGCTGCCGGAGCAGGGTGATGGCGCACAGCATTTCGTCGCCGGGCTCGGAAAGGTTGCGTGCAGACACCTGCGCCAGTTCGTTGAGGAAATCCTCAACGTCGGCGCTGTTGAGCACGAGTTCATGCAGGTGCTCGGTAATGGATGTATCGGTTTTTGCTGTTGACTCGCTGGCCACGATTTTCTGGTGCCATTCGCTCAGGTCAAAACGAGCCGGCAACACAACCGTCCCGCCAAGGGGGCGGGGAACCGGTGACGGTCGCTGGATCGACGAACTTTCCAACGGCCTGCTGCTAAACCGATAACCACGAGTATATACACGCCCATGGAGGGCAGAACGTCATATTGGCGCGCGCCGGAGCCCTGCCCTCTGGCGCCCTGCAGGGCTCCGGCGGCAGAATGAAGCAGGCACCGGCGCTGCGATGGCAGGCCGGGAAAACCAGCGGCCGCCCGCCGGAGGGACACAGGACATGACCAGACTGCTCATCATCGGTCCGCCGGGTTCAGGCAAGGGGACGCAGGCCGAACACCTGGCCAGCCACTTCGGCGTCCCGGCGGTGTCCACCGGAGACATCTTCCGGCGCAACGTCAGCCAGGAGACGGAACTCGGCAGCCAGGCGGCACGGTACCTCGACGGCGGCGACTTCGTTCCGGATCACCTCACCAACGCGATGGTGAAAGACCGGCTCCTCGATCCGGACGTGAGGCGGGGCTTCCTGCTCGACGGCTATCCCCGCACCGCGCCGCAGGTGGTCGAACTGGACAACATGCTCGCCGCCCAGGGCCACGTCCTGGACGCCGTCATCGAACTCCGGGCACCCGACGCGGAACTGGAACAGCGGATGCGCCGCCGCGCCGGGGAGCAGGGGAGGACAGATGACACCGCGGACGTGTTCCGGCGCCGCCTGGACCTCTATCACCGTGAGACGCATGAAGTAGTCTCGGTGTACGCCGGCCGCGGGATCCTGCTCTCCGTGAACGGCAGCGGAGACCCGCGGGAGATCACCGCCGCGGCGATCGCCGCCGTCGAGAAATTCCTGGCCGCACCCCGCGCCTGACCGGCGTTCCCCTACGGAAGGACATCCTGATGCGAATTGCAGTCACCGGCGGAAGCGGAAAACTCGGGCGGCACGTGGTCCGGCGGCTCACTGCCGACGGTCACCAGGTCCTGAACCTGGACCGGGCCGGCGCCCGCAGCCCGGGACTCCTTGTGGTGGACCTGCGCGACTATGGCCAGGTGGTTGACGCACTGCTGGGGGTGGATGACAGGCACAGCGGTTTCGACGCCGTGGTGCACCTGGGTGCCATTCCCGCCCCGGGCATCCTTCCGGACGCGGCGACCTTTGAAAACAACATGCTTTCCACCTACAACGTCTTCCAGGCCGCCCGCCGCGCGGGCATCAAGAAGGTGGTCTACGCCTCCAGCGAGACGGTGCTGGGCCTGCCGTTCGACGTCGACCCGCCCTACATTCCCGTTGACGAGGAATATCCCGCCCGGCCGGAAAGCACCTACTCCCTGGTCAAGCACCTGGAGGAGCAGATGGCCGCGGAACTGACGCGCTGGGATCCGGAATTGAGCATCGTGGGGCTGCGGTTCTCCAACGTCATGGACGAGGAGGACTACGCCCGGTTCCCCTCCTTCGACGCCGATGCGACGCTGCGGAAGTGGAACCTCTGGGGCTACATCGACGGCAGGGACGGGGCACAGGCCGTGGCCAGGGCACTGGAAAACGGCCGGCCGGGATTCGAGGCGTTCATCATCGCCAACGCGGACACCGTCATGGGGCGCTCCAGCGCCAGCCTGGCAGCGGAAGTGTTTCCGGCGGTCAAGGTGACCAAGGAACTGGGCGAGCACGAGACCATGCTGTCCATCGACAAGGCGCGGCGCCTGCTGGGCTTTGAACCCCAACACAGCTGGCGCGGCACCGGCCCGAAAACCCCTAAAAAGCGCACTTCGCAGGAATCCCCAAGGGTTGGCGCAGGATCCTGCAAAGACCGGCCGGCGCAGCGTTCCGGGCTCCTATTCTTTTGGTATCAGCGGTGGTTCTCCCCGCCCCGCACCGCCAACTGCGATCCCAAGGACCCCAAAATTCGCTCCCCACTTTTTGCGCTGCCCGCCGCCGCAGCATTGGTCTCCGCCGTCGCCCTTTCCACCGCCGTGCCCGCCGCGGCAGCCCCTAAGGCGGAGCCGGAAGCAGCCGGCCGCTACATCGTCCAGTTCGCCGCCGGCGCCGACGTCGACGCGGAGGCGGCCAACCTGCGCGGGCAGGGACTCGGCGTCGGCCGTTCGTTCAAGCATGCCCTCCGCGGAGCCGTGATCACCGCAAGTCCCGCCCAGGCAGACGCGCTCGCCCGGTCCGGGCGCGTGGTGTCCGTCGAGGCTGACGCCCCCGTCACTCTTTCCGCCACCCAGCAGCCCGCACCGTGGGGCCTGGACCGGGTGGACCAGCGCGCCCTGCCGCTGTCCGGCTCCTATTCCTGGACCGCCGCCGGCGCCGGCGTGACCGCCTACGTTGTGGACACCGGTGTCCTGGCCTCCCACACCGACTTCGGCGGCAGGGTGGCCGCGGGCTGGACCGCCGTGGCGGACGGCCTGGGCTCCAGCGACTGCAACGGCCATGGCACGCACGTCGCCGGAACCGTCGCGGGAGCCACCTACGGCGTTGCCAAGGCAGCCACCGTCGTGCCCGTCCGCGTGCTCGACTGCAAAGGTTCCGGCTACAACTCCGACGTTGTGGCCGGGCTGGACTGGATCGCGGCCCACCATCCCGCGGGGGTGCCCGCGGTTGCCAACCTCAGCCTGGGCGGTCCCGCCAGTTCGGCCGTGGACACGGCCATCCAGGCCGTGATGAACGACGGCGTCTCCGCGGTGGTTGCCGCCGGCAATTCCGCCGTTGATGCATGCGGCAGTTCCCCCGCCCGGGTGCCTGGCGCCGTCACGGTTGCTGCCAGCGATTCGGCCGACCGGCAGGCGTCCTTTTCCAATTACGGCTCCTGCGTGGACCTCTACGCGCCCGGAGTCGGCATCACCTCCACGTACTACACTTCCCCAACGGCAACGGCGTCCATGTCCGGTACGTCGATGGCCGCGCCGCACGCGGCCGGTGCCGCCGCGGTGCTGCTGTCCCAAAACCCCGCCCTCACCCCTGCCCAGGTGGCAGGCTCCCTTGTGGGCGCCGCCACCACAGGAGCCATCACCGGCGCTACCGGCGGCACCCCCAACCGGCTGCTCTACTCCGCCGCCGCGGCTTCAGCCCCTGCACCCGCTCCGGCACCTGCCCCCACTGTTACGGCCGTGTCCCCGGGAGCAAACGCCACATCCGTGCCGGTCGGAACCAACGTGACCGCAACGTTCAGCGCTGCCGTCCAGGGCGTTACGTCCGCCACCTTCGTCCTCAAGAACGCGGCAGGCGGCACTGTCCCCGCAACCGTCACTTACAACGCGACCACCCGGACCGCCACGCTCGACCCGTCCGCCAGCCTGGCCGCCGACACCACCTACACGGCAACGCTCACGGGCGGAACCTCAGCCATCCGCGATACCGCAGGCACCCCGCTGGCTTCCACCAGCTGGTCCTTCCTGACCGGCCCTGCCCCCGTGGTTACCGGCACCACCCCCGGCAGCAACGCGTCCCTGGTGCGGCGCAGCAACAACATCAGCGTCACGTTCAGCGAGGCGGTCCAGGGCGTCAACGGGGCAACGTTCACGGTCAGGAACTCCGCCACGGGCGCCGTGGTCCCGGCCTCCGTGTTCCGGAACGGCACCACCAACCAGTGGATCCTCGACCCGCAGCAGGCCCTGGCCGCGAAGACCAAGTACACCGTCACCGTGACCGGTGGCGGGACCGCGGTACGGGACCTTGCGGGCAACCAGCTGGCCACCCGCACCTGGCAGTTCACCACCGGCTCCTTCTAGGGCGGCCTGCGCCAGCCCTGGCTATGGCAATTCGAGCAGGAACTCCTTCCGGCCGTGGGCGGCGCCGTTGATCTGCAGTTCGAGGGCATGGACGCCCGGATAGTGCACCCGGGTGGTCATCTGCCGGAAGGCGTGGCGTTTGGACAGTCTCCTGCTTTCGCCAGGGGCAAGGGCCAGGGTTGAGATCTTGAAGACCTTGGCGGACTGGCGGCCGTCCGCCTTGCGGTAATGGACCAGGTAGTCCACCGCCAGGCGGACATCCTCCGTCCCTGTATTGGACACTTCGAAAGTAAAGGCCAGTTCGCCCGGGAGCGTAAGGACGTCGCGGTCAAGGTGCGGTCCGCTGACGGCCACCTGTGCCGGGGTGAAACCGAGCAGCGCCAGGGCCTCCGGGTCCCCCTTTTTGATCAGGGTGCGCAGGCCGTGCCGGACCACCCGGCCGGTGTTGGCGTCGGGTTCGGCGAGCCAGCGGCGCGCGGTGTCAACCACCGTGCCGGGGGCATGCCGGGCAAGATCGTTGAGGTGGTTCGCCACCGAACGGCGCACGTATTCGGACGGATCCCGGTAGAGGGCTTCAAGGATGGGGACGGTGGCGTGGGGCTGTTGCGTGAGCGCCGGCACCCGGACTGCCCAGGGCAAGTACGGGCGGGTGCCCTCACTGGCGAGCCGCCGCACATGTTCATCCGGGCTGGCCGACCAGTCCAGGACCGTGCGCAGTGCCCGGTCCGGATCCCGCCCGAGCAGGCGGCGGACCGCGAACTCGCCGGTGAGCCGGGGCGTCAGCGCGGCCAGCAGGCCCAGGCAATCGTCGAAGTCCGCAACCGTTCCCGATTCCAGGGCAAGCGTCACCGCCGCCTCGGACACCGGCCAGAGGACCCACCCCGTGAATTCCGGAATGTCCAGGGCCGCACGGAAGGCGGCCGCCGCCGTCGGATAACCGGAAGAGGGGCTGGCGCGGACGTCGGCTGCGAGGGCGGTGGCCAGGAGGTCCGTGCGCGCGCGCAGACTAAGCCCGTCGAGCAAGGGAGCGCTCCCGGCTGTCCACTCCCATGCGACCCCCGGTGCCGTCTCCGCCAGGATCCTGGCGAGGGTCTCTACGCCGGCTGCATCAATCAGCTCGTTCATCACGCCCATACAGTCAGGCTACTGCCGGGGTACGACGAGCCCCGCTCCGCCGGGGCCTCGGTCGGGAAGATTCGTCCGGCCGCGGCCCCAAACATCGCAAAGCGGGATAATCTTCACCCTAGGCAACTCGCGGACCGAAGGACAGGCATGGCAGTGGGACAGCACGGATCGTCAGGGTCTGGAACGGGCAAACAGGGCAAGCACGCCGGCAAATGGCGGTATTTCCACGACAAGTTCGTTGTGGAGGAACGCTACCTGGAGCCCGCAGACAGGCGCGCGCTTTACCGCTACGCGGTGATCCTGGCGGTGGCCGGGGTGGCCTTGTTCATCGCCACGCTGGTCAGCGTGGTGCAGGCCGACGGGCTCTCGGCCGCCGACGGTCCGGTCCGTGACTGGCTCCTCGGTTTGAGGTCCGGAACCCTCACCGCCATCATGATCTTCCTGGCCGTGGTGTTCGGCCCCATCGCGCTTCCGATCATTGTCCTGGTGGTGGTTGTGGCATGGAGCCTCGCGGCAAAGCATGCCTGGCGCCCCATCCTGCTGGCCTCCGCAATGATCAGCGGGGTCATCATCTCGCAGATCATCCTGCAGATCGTCCGGCGCTCGCGGCCGCCCGTGGACCAGATGCTGTTCGGCATTGACCACACCTTCTCGTTCCCCTCCGGACACGTCCTTGGCGCCTGCGACTTCCTCCTGGTGGGTGCCTTCCTGATCTACTCGCGGCGCAAGGATACGCGCGCCGCCGTCTGGGGCTTCGTCGCGGCCGGGGTGGGGATCCTGCTGGCGGCCGTGAGCCGCCTGTATCTGGGATACCACTGGCTCAGTGACGCGCTGGCTTCCGTATCCCTCTCGCTGGTCATCCTGGGCGGGGTCATCGCCGTGGATACCTGGCGGACCGCCCGTATTCCGGGGGAACGGATCACGGGCGAGCTGTCCAAGGCAGAGGCGCCGCGGGAGTAGCCTTCCGTCTACCCCGGGGGCCGGGACCGTGCCCGCTTCAGGGCCCGGTGGAGTTTTACGTTCGCTGCCTCCAGCTCCAGCACCTTGGCGACGCCGGCGAGGTTGAGTCCCTGCTCGAGGAGTTCACCGATCCGCAGCAGCACGGCAATGTCGTCGTCGCTGTACTGCCGGGTGCCGCCTGCCGTCCGGGAGGGGGTGAGCAGTCCCTTGGTTTCGTACAGCCGGATGTTCTGCTGCCCGGTGCCGGCCAGCTTGGCCGCCACGGAGATGGCATAGAGCGCCCGTCCGCCGGCGGGGCGGGGTGCCCGCCCCGGTCCTGGTTCCGCCATGTCGCCTCCACAGTCCTCGATGCCTAAAAATCCCGGGATGCCGGTATTGCCTCAGTTTCCCACGGGTGCTATAAAAAATCTATATTCACCACCATAGATCGGCGGATGGATAGCACAGATCCAACACCTGGAAAGCTAAGGAGTGGGAAATGATGTTGATGCGTACGGACCCGTTCCGTGAGCTGGACCGGCTCACGCAGCAGGTCTTTGGAACTGCCGCCCGCCCGGCAGCCATGCCGATGGACGCCTGGCAGGAAGACGGCGAGTTCGTAGTGGCTTTCGACCTTCCGGGCGTCAAGGTCGACTCCCTGGACCTGAATGTTGAACGCAACGTCCTGACGGTCCGGGCCGAGCGCCAGGACCCCACGCAGCCGAACGTCGAACTCTTGGCCTCCGAGCGGCCGCGCGGCGTCTTCAGCCGCCAGCTGATCCTGGGCGACACCCTGGACACGGACAACATCAAGGCCAGCTACGACCAGGGTGTCCTGACGCTGCGGATTCCCGTGGCGGAGCAGGCCAAGCCGCGCAAGATCGAGATCGAAACCCAGCAGGGCAAGCGGCAGGAAATCTCAACCTAGCCCCCGGAGTGTTCCCTGCGACGGCGGCGGCACGTGCCCGCGGCGGGCCGCCGCCGCCGTCGGAAGGGGCGGAGGCCACCATGGCAGAGACACCTGACTACTACGGCACCCTGCACGTCCGGCCGGACGCCAGCCGGCAGGAAATTTCCCGCGCGTACCGGTCCCTGATGCGCAGCCACCACCCCGATGTGGACGGCGGCGCCGCTCCTGAAGGGGAGTTGCTGCGCATCATGCAGGCCTACCAGGTCCTGCGCGACCCGCAGCGCCGCGCGGACTACGACAAACAGCAGGCCGCGGCCGCTCCCATTGTGATACCGGTCCGGAAGGTGCGCCCGCGCGGGACGCCGTCCGGAGACACCATCCGGGTCACCCCCGTGCGCTGGGAGAGCGGGCCGTGGGCCAGGAACCGGCACGACTGACCGCGAGGAGGCGGAAAACCGCATGAGCGAATGGCGGCGCTACGATTCACACCTGATTCCGGCATTCCACGAGCGTTTCGAGCAGCGGTGGGGCGCCGGGACGGCACCCTTCCTGGACCCGGAAGCCCATGAGGAGCCGCTGCCGCGGGCGCAGTGGATCAACCCCGCCACCGGCGCTGCCCTTGCCGTGGTGCCCGTGTGGACGGCGGATGAGAAGCAGCAGAGGTCCTTCGGCGTGTTCTACCTTCCGCCGGCGGGTGACATTTGGGTCCTCCGGCCCGGCTACACGGGGTACCTGGAACCAGGCGACGGCGAATCGGAACATCTGGTTACCCTGCGCAACGATGCTTTCCGGAAGGCGGTGGCACACGCCAAGGAGTTCCTGTTCGGCTCGCAATAGCGCCGCAGCGGTCCTGCTCGTCAGCAGGCTTACGGTATGCCATCCTGAGACGTACTGACCACCGTGACAAGAAGGCGCGCCCATGCACATCACCGCGAAGGAACTCGCAGCACTTATCCCGCCGGGGTTCACGCTGGGTGTGGCCACCGCAGCCTTCCAGATTGAAGGCGCACTTGATGAGGACGGGCGCGGGCGCGCCGGCTGGGATGAGTTCGCGGCCAGGCCCGGGGCCATCGTGGACAACCACAGTCCCGTCACGGCCTGCGACCACTACCACCGCATGCCCCAGGACGTTGCCCTGATGAAGCAGCTGGGCGTGGACTCCTACCGGTTTTCGTTTGCCTGGCCCCGGATCCAGCCCACCGGCCGCGGCCCCGCCAACAGGGCAGGCCTGGCCTTCTACGACCGGCTCCTCGACGAACTGCTGGCGAGCGGGATCTCGCCCATGGCCACCATTTACCACTGGGACACCCCGCTGGAGCTGGACAGGGCTGACGGCTGGATGAACCGCGATACCGCGTACCGGCTGGGGGAGTACGCCGCGGTCCTGGCCGAGGCATTCGGTGACCGGGTGGCCCGGTGGGTCACCATCAACGAACCGGCCACCGTCAGCGCCAACGGCTACGCGTTCGGGCTCCACTCGCCCGGCAAGGAGCTTGCCCTGGGGGCCTTCCCCACGGTCCACCACCAGCTCCTGGGCCACGGCCTGGCCGTGCAGGCCCTGCGGGCGGCACGGGTGCCCGGCGAAATCGGCATGACCAACGTCTACTCGCCAATGGTGCCGAACTCCGCCAACCCGCTGGACCGGATCAGCGCCGGGTTGATGGACCTGGGACAGAACCGGCTCTACGCGGACCCGGTCCTCACCGGAAAGTATCCGGACCTGATCCGGGCCGCCAAGTTCTTCAGCTCCTTCGATCACCCCGAGGAGGACATGGAGATCATCTCCCAGCCGCTGGACTTCTACGGGCTCAACTACTACATGCCCACCAAGGTGGCCGCCGGACCGGGCGGGGGCGCCGTGCCGGCCAGCATGGCCGAAGCCATGGGCAGCGACCTCAGTGCCGCCGGAAGCGGCGGGACCCCGTTCCACGTTGAGACATGGCCGGAAGCGGACATCACCTCCTACGGCTGGCCGGTCAAGCCCGAGTACATGGCCGTGGCACTGAAGGAGATGGCGGAGCGGTACCCGAACCTTCCCCCGGTAATCCTCACCGAGGGCGGAGCCAGCTTTGAGGACATCATCGTCCGGGACAAGTCCACCAATACCAGGTTCATCCCGGATGAGCGCCGGCTGAAGTACCTGTCGGACCACCTGGAAACGGCACTGCGGGCTACGGCGCCGGGCGGCGAGGCCGAGTCCGTGGACCTGCGCGGCTACTACGTGTGGTCCCTGCTGGACAATTTCGAGTGGTCCGCCGGGTACCACCAGCCCTTCGGGCTTCTGCACGTGGACTTCGAAACGCTCGAACGGACACCGAAGGCGTCCTACTTCTGGCTGCAGGAGCTCATCGAGGAGCGGGACCTGGCCCTGGCGGCGGAGGCGACCATCGCGCAGGCCGTCTCCGAGGACTTTGACACGGAAACGGCCGACGACGGCGTGGCCCCGCTGGGTGCCGAAGGGCAGGAAGTCCGGGGCTAGGTGTACTCAGGCCACGCACGGGCCGTCGCCCGGACCGAGGCGCGTTCGACGCTGGGGCAGTGGATCTTCGTGGCCGCCCCGTCCGGGGCGGCGTCCAGCCCCAGCAGCATCCGAACCCCCGCCGCGCCCAGTTCGTAGTGCGGCAGGGACACCGTCGACAGCGGAGGGCGCAGGTGCGCGGCGATAACCTCCTGGTTGTCGAACCCCACCACCGCGATGTCGTCCGGGATGGAAAGCCCATGCTCGCGCAGGCCGTCGTAGAGGCCCATCGCCATGCGGTCGTTGTAGCAGTAGACGGCCGTGGTGTGCCGTTTGAGGAGTTCCGCGGTGGCGCCGTATCCCCCTTCCTGGTCCGGATAGGCCTCCAGGACAAGTTCCGGGTCGAAGGGAATCCCGGCAGCCTCCAGCGCTTCCCGGTATCCCAGGAGCCGGCCGTCCTTGGCCGGCGCCGGGATGGTGGCGTTGATGAAGGCGATGCGGGTGTGGCCGTGCCGCAGCAGGATCTCTGTGGCGGACCGGCCGCCCTGGACCTCATCCGGAACAACAGCGCGGGTGTCCGGCTCGTCGGAGAAGCAGTTGACCAGGACAAAGTCCGCTTCCCGCAGGGAGGCCGGGACCTGCGTCTGCCGGTGGAACCAGGTGGAGTAGAGGATGCCGCGGACCTTGTATTCCAGCATCATGCCGATGGCATCCTGTTCGAGTTCCCGGTTGCCCTCGGTGTTGGCGATCAGGAGCGCGTAGCCGTGCTTCCATGCCTCGTCCTGGGCGCCGTGGATGATCTGGCCCGCGAAGGGGGTGGTGGCCACCCCGTCCGCCACCAGTCCGATGAACCGGGAGGTCCCGCTGACCAGGGTCTTGGCCATCGCATTGGGGCGGTACCCGAGCGCCCGGATGGCGTCGTTGACGCGGCGGCGGGTTTCCTCGCCGATCCTGGCGTCCTTCTTCTTGTTGACCACCAGCGACACGGTGGCGGTGGAAACCCCGGCTGCCTCGGCGACGTCGCGGAGGGTGACGGGGTTGGCGCGCTCAGCCGGCCGCCGGGCACGCCCGCCCGCACTTTTCTCCATTGAACTCATCTGCCCTCCTTCAGGAGTATAACCATCCGCCTGGGCCGTCATCCCTTCGTCGCCCCGCTCTCCAGGCCCTGGATCATGGCCTTGTTCAGCACCAGGAACACCAGCAGCAGCGGGGTGATGGTGACGCACACGGCGGCGAAGGTTGCCGTCCAGTCAACCTTGCCCATGGCGCCGATATAGTTCTGCAGGCCCAAGGGAATGGTCTTCAGGTCCTCGGACAGGACGAACGTGTTGGCGAAGATGAAGTCGTTCCAGATGAAGATGCTGTTGACCAGCACCACCGTGACCACGGTGTTCAGGGACAGCGGCATGGTGATCAGCCCGAAGATGCGGTAGGGGCCGGCACCGTCCAGGGACGCCGCCTCGTAGGTTTCCTTGGGGATGTATTCGTAGAACGAGGAGAAGAGGTAGATGGACATCGGCAGGGAGAAGCCGGCCAGCGGGATGATCATCGACTGGTAGGTGTCGAGCAGGTTCACCGCCGAGTAGTCGATGAACAGGGGCACCAGGGCGATCTGGACCGGGACGATGATGCCGATCAGGAACAGCCCGCGGACCAGCCTGCTGAACCGGAAGCCCAGCACCTGGATGGCATAGGCGGCCATCATGCCCAGCAGGACGATGAGGACGTTGGCGCCCATGGTCACCACGAAGCTGTTCAGGATGTTCCGGCCCAGGTCTCCGGTTTCGAACGCCCGGGCGTAGTTTTCCCAGGTGAGCGAGGTTGGCAGGGCGAAGGGGTCTCCGGTGGCGAAGTCGTGTTCGCTGCGGAGGCTGGTCAGGAACAGCCACGCGAGCGGGTAGACCTGGACGATCACGATGAGCATGATCAGCACGCGGGACAGGGTGCGGAACAGGTCCGGCCGGCGCCTGCGGCGTTTTTCCGCCTGCCGTGGAGGTACGACGGCGGCGGGCGGCGTGGGCGGGGCTGCCTGGGTGATCATGAGTCTGCCTTCCGCTTGAGCAGGAACAGGATGAGGCCGACGGCAACCAGGCATTCGATCACGATGAACACCGAGATGGTGCTGGCGTAGCCGAAGTCCGTGCTGGTGAATGCCGTCTTGTACATGTACGTGGTGAGCAGTTCGGAGGACTGTCCCGGGCCGCCGTTGGTCATCAGGTAGGGGATGTCGAAGCCGCGCAGCCCGTAGGTGGTGGCCATGATGGTGGTGGTGATCCATACGGGGCGGATGTAGGGGAAGCGGATTTTGGTGAAGAGCGTCCACCGGGAAGCCCCGTCCAGGACGGCAGCTTCTTCAAGCTCCTTGGGCACCGCGAGCAGTGCCGCGTAAATGATCAGCATGTAGAGTCCGGTGAAGCGCCAGCCTTCGGGGGCGGAGACGGCGGCCAGGACCGTGTTGACGTCCGAGAGCCAGGGCCGCTCCAGGCTGCCGAGGCCGATCCAGTGGAACAGCTGGTTGAGCAGGCCGACCGGTTCCAGGGAGTAGATCCGGACGAAGAGGAACGCGATGGCCACGGTGGAGATGACGGCGGGCAGCAGGTAGAGGGTCTTGATGAGTTCGCGGCCGCGGCGCAGCGAGGTCAGGAGGCTGGCAACCACCAGGGCCCCGCCGAGCTGCAGGACCAGGCAGATGGCCAGGTAGATGAGCGCGTTGCCGAACGCCCGCCAGAAGATATCGTCGCCGCTGAGCATCCGGACGTAGTTCTCCAGCCCCACGAACTCCATGTCCGTGATGCCGTTCCAGCTGAAGAAGCTCAGGAACAGCGACTGAAGGATGGGGAAGAGCACGGCTGCACCGTAGAGCAGCAGGGGCGGGAGCAGGAAGACCAGGACCGAGGTCCGTGACCTGTTGGGGAGCATCCTGTTGGATTGCATGGCTGGGCCTTTCGGGCGGGGGACCGGTCGGGTCCCCCGCCGCAGTGGTTATGTGTAGGAGCAGTGCCTACTTGAAGAACTTCGGGGCGTTTTGGGCGATGGTGCTGTCCATGGTTTCGGTGAACTGCTGAGGCGTGACCTCGCCCTGCACCAGCAGGACCAGCTCCTGCTGCAGCCTGCCATTGGTGGTTGGGTCCAGCTGCGTGTCCCACGGCATGGCCTGCCTGCTGCCAAGGTCCTTGGCCTGGTCCAGGGCCTTGCGGTACAGCGGGGTGGCGTTGGCCGGGACGGTGGTTTCGACGTCGGTGGTGGGGGAGAGCGCGCCCGTTGCGGCGTACTCGGCGGGGTACTTCTCCAGTGCGAATTTCAGGAAGTCGCTCACCAGGGGGTCGTACGTCTTGGCGTTCACGGCCATGCCGATGCCTGAGGGGGACACAAACTCGTTTGCCGCTGTCACGGACCCGGCGGTGGTGGGCAGGGTAAAGAAGTCGATATCGTCCCGGACGGCCGGGTTGAGTTTGTCCGTGGCCAGGCTGGGCAGCTCCCAGGTGCCGATGTTGTACATGGCGGCCTGGCCGGAGGTGAACTGGTTTTGCGCGTCCGAATAGCCCTGCGCCGAGAAGCCGTCCTGGAAGCACTTGGCCTTCCCCAGTTCGGCCATCCAGGTGACGGTCTTCTGGCCGGCCGCGTCGCTGAACTTCGCTTCGCCCTTCTTCAGTTTCTGCACGAAGTCCGGTCCGGCTTCGCGGAACGGCTGGTACGCGACGTAGCGCTCCAGCGGCCACTGGTCCTGCCCGTCGATGGCGATGGGTGTGATTCCGGCCTGGCGCAGGGCCGTGCACATGGCGGGGATGTCATCGAGTGATTTCGGCACACTGACTCCGGCCTTTTCCAGCAGCGCCTTGTTGTACCAGATGAACTCCAGCTCGAACTGGAACGGGATCATGTACAGCGATCCGTCATCAAAACGCTGGTAGTCCAGGGCGCCCGGGCGGTAGTTGTCGTACACGCCCAACGATTCCAGGAGCTTCCCGGCGTCCACCATCTTTCCCTGCTTGGCCAGCTGATGCGCGAACGGCGTCGCGTCGGTGTCGAACAGTTCGGGCAGCTTGTTGGCCGCGGCGAGGGTCTCCAGTTTCTGGATGTAGGACGGCCGGTCAGGGGTAGTGATCAGGTTCAGTTCGAAGCCGGGGTGGTCCTTGGCGTAGTCGTCGGCGAGCTTCTTCATGATGTTGATGACGGCGCCGTCCGCCGGGCGGGACAGCAGCCACGATATTTCACGCGGCTTGATCTCGCCGGTGGGGCTGACGTTGGCGGGGCCGGAGGAGCTGCCGCCGCCACAGGCGGTCAGCGCAAGGGCGGCAACGGCCGCTGCGGCTGCGGTGCGGAGCAGGTTCTTCATTGGTCAATCTCCTTTGACTGGAACAGGTCTGATGCGGGAACGGGGGTATTCAGTTGTCGGTGCGCTTGCGTATGTCGAGTGCGGTGACGGTGATGGAGCCTTCGCCGGCGAACACACCAAGTGCCCCGGTGGGGAAGTCATAGATCCTGGTGCTGAGGGCAACCTGCCGGTCGACGACGGCGACGCACAGGTCGCCGTCCACCACTACTTCCAAGGTGTGCGCACCGGGCGGGAGCGCGCAGGGGCGTTCGAGCTCGATCGCGTAGGGCACGTCGCCCGAGACGTGCCACTGGGCGTCGCCGGTGGCCGCGCGCGGCCAGCGGTCGAAAACCAGGCGTCCGCGCTTCGGTTCAAGGCGGAGGACGTAGGAACGGTCGCCGTCCCGGCCGGAGCGCAGCAGCAGGCCGCATTCCGTGGTGTCCGCCTGGATGTCCAGCACTGCCCTGGCATAGAACTGCGTGGGCAGGTCGTGATCCGTGACCACGGCGGTGTACCCGTCGGGGGCCTCCAGCCGGAGCGGCAGCTGGCCCTGAACCGGTTGCCTGTGCAGTTCCAGCGGCACGCCGTCCCAGAAGCTGTCCACCAGTTCGTCGGCGAAGCCAAACGCCAACGTCCCGTCGGGATTCTGCCGCGCCTCCAAAACCGCCATGGTGCCCGCCCACTGCCAGGCGCCGTCGTCGGAATTTCCCTCCTTGCTGGCAATCCAGCCGAAGAAGAAGCGGCGGCCGTCGCGTTCTGCCGTCTTGGAGGCGTAGAAGGCGCGTCCGTCGATGCTGTCCCGCGGCGGGACGGTCCATGGGCCGGCAGGGCTTTTCGCCATGCGGTACCTGGTGGTGAAGGTTTCGGAGAACTCCGAGTAGACCATGTACCACCAGCCGCCCCACTCGAAGACGTCCGGGCATTCGTGGGTGATGTAGCGGCGGGGATCCCAGAACGGGTCCGCATAGTCCCAGGCCATCAGGTCCGTGGAGGTGCACTGGGCGATGACGCCGCGGCGGCGCTCCGGCCCGTCCGAATGCCGGGCCGCCAGAAGCATCCGCCAGACGCCTGCGGCCTCATCCCGGAAGACGAAGGGGTCCCGCCAATCCGCGGATTCGTACCCCACCGGCGCGCCGAACGTGAGCTCCGGGTGCTTGACCCAGGTGGCCATGCCGTCCGTGCTGGTGGCATGCATCACCAGCTGCAGCGGAAGGCCGTCGCTGCCCGTGTTGGCCGGGTTCTGGCCGGTGTAAAAGAGGTGGTGGATGCCGGATTCGTCCGTCACGACGCTGCCGGTGTAGCAGTTGAAGTCCGGTTCATCCGCGGTCCCGTGCGGGAGGGCCACTCCGTGGTCCTGGAACTGGATGAGGTCCTTGGTTGTGACGAGGTTCCAGGACGTCCCGGGCTTGGGGTCGGCCCGGACTTCGTGAAGGTAGAAGAGCCGGAATTCGCCGTCCTTCTGGAACGGGATAAGGTCCCCGACCCACGCATCGTTGGGCTGGAAAAAGACTGGATAGCTCATCGGCGGTGATGTCCATTTCTGCTAAAGCGTTTGATCACCATGAAGGTAGCGCCTGGGAGGTGTGTTGATCAAGCGTTTTAGCAAAAGAATTTTTCCGGTGCCCTGTTTGCAGGATTGTGACGCCGATTACTTTCCTGAACCCCTTGACCGGGGAAAACGCCCGGAGGTAAGTTCTCCTGCTAAAGCGCTTGATCAGCGCACTCCCCCGAGAGGAAGTCAACGATGACTCATGCCATCTCCCGCCGCCGGATCCTGCAGGGTACCGGAGCAGGGGCGCTCGCCCTGGTTGCCGGCGGCGCCCTGGCCGTTCCCGCCACTGCCCTGGCCTCCCAGCGGGCCAGGTTCCACATGACACCGCCCTCCGGCTGGCTGTGCGACCCCCAGCGGCCGGTCTTTGTCAACGGCGCCTACCACCTGTACTACCTGCACTCCACGCAAAACAACGGCCAGGGCGGGTGGGACCACGCCACCACCGCCGACGGCGTGCACTTCACCCACCATGGGGACGCGCTGCCGCTGCAACCGGACTTTCCGGTCTGGTCCGGCTCCGCGGTGGTGGACACCGCCAACACGGCCGGCTTTGGCGCCGGTGCCATCATTGTGCTTGCCACCCAACCCACAGACGGCATCCGAAAGTACCAGGAGCAATACCTGTATTGGTCAACCGACGGCGGCTACACCTTCACGGCGCTGCCCGAACCGGTGATCGTCAATACCGACGGCCGGAACGCCACGACCCAGGCGGAAATCGACAACGCGGAATGGTTCCGCGACCCGAAAATCCACTGGGATGCCGCCCGCGGCGAGTGGGTGTGCGTTATCGGCCGTGCCCGCTATGCCGCGTTCTATACATCCGGCAACCTGCGTGACTGGCAGCTTAAGCGGAACTTCGACTTCCCCAACCACGCCCTCGGCGGGATAGAGTGCCCCGACCTGTTCCAGATGAAGGCCGACGACGGCACCTGGCACTGGGTGCTGGGTGCCAGCATGGATGCGTACAGCATCGGACTGCCCATGACCTACGCCTACTGGACGGGGACGTGGGACGGGGAGCAGTTCCTGGCTGACGACGTTGACAACCCGCAGTGGCTGGACTGGGGCTGGGACTGGTATGGCGCGGTGTCCTGGCCTGCGGCGGAGGCGCCGGACACCAGGCGCTACGCGATCGGCTGGATGAACAACTGGAAGTATGCCGCGCGGGACGTCCCCACGGATGCCACCGACGGGTACAACGGACAGAACTCGGTGGTGCGCGAGCTGCGGCTCCAGCGCCAGCCGGAAGGGTGGTACAGCCTGCTCAGCAGTCCGGTCGCCGCGCTCGCCGGATACGCCACCGCCACTACGGTGTTTCCGGACCGGACAGTGGACGGCACCGCAGTCCTGCCGTGGAACGGCAGGGCCTACGAACTCGAGCTCGACATTTCCTGGAACTCCGCCGCCAACGTAGGAGTTTCGGTGGGCCGCTCCCCGGACGGCAGCCGGCACACAAATATCGGCAAGTACGGTGCCGACCTGTACGTCGACCGTGCCCCGTCTGACCTGGCCGGGTATTCGCTGGTTCCCTATACGCGTGCAGCGGCACCCATCGACGCCGCCGCGAGATCGGTGCACCTTCGGATCTTCGTGGACATGCAGAGCGTTGAGGTGTTCGTCAACGCCGGCCACACGGTGCTGTCCCAGCAGGTGCACTTCGCCGACGGCGACACCGGCATATCGTTCTATACGGACGGCGGGCCGGCGACGTTTTCCGGCATTACCATCCGGGAGTTCAGGCTGCAGGTGGCCTGAAGCGCCGCCCGTTCAGAGCATGCCCAGCATGGACAGCTGCTTGGCCATCCCGGCTCCGTCGGGGGAGTAGATCCATGGCACCTTGGAGGTGGTGTGGTCGCCGTCTTCCGAGTGGCCGCCGGCGAACACGGATTCGCTGATGGACAGCTGGCGGATGGCGATCGCCGCAACCTTGTCCGGATTTTCGGCGGCGAACGCGGAATAGATGGCCTCGTCATGCTGGCCGTTGTCGCCGATCAGGAGCCACCGCATATCGGGGAACTCCTGGCTGAGCCGCTCCAGGTTGCGGTGCTTGTGGTCCTGGCCGCTGCGGAACCAGCGGTCCTGGGTGAGGCCCCAGTCGGTGAGCAGCAGCGCACCCTTCGGGTACATGTTGCGTCCCAGGAAGCGGGCGAGGGTCGGTGCCGCGTTCCAGGGGCCGGTGGAGAGGTAGATGACCGGCGCATCGGGGTATTCGATGGTCAGCCGGTCCAACAGCACCGCCATCCCGGGGGTAGCCATGCGGGCGCGCTCGCTCAGGACGAAGGTGTTCCAGAGTGCCAGGAACGGGCGGGGAAGTGCAGTGACCATGACGGTGTCATCGATATCGGACACGATGCCGAACTTCACGTCCGGGGCAATCACCTGGATGAGCGCTTCGACGGGGTCGGTGCCTTCCGCCTGCAGCACGGCGGTGTGCCAGCCGGGGGACAGCCGGACGTCCACCTCGGTATCGATCAGCCCGCCCCGGTCTGCCCGGACATGGGTCACGACGTCGCCGATGGTGATCGTGACATCGACGAACTGCAGCGGGACGCCGGTGAACGCGCGCCACCCGCGGACGTTCTGGGTGCCGTTCTTCGCTTCCGCCTCGGCCTTGCTGCCCGGCAGCGGCTTCTGGGTCATCAGCACCCGGCCCAGCACCCGGACCTGGTTGGTGGATCCGTAGCCCTGGTAGGCGATGGTCTGCGGCACGAATTTCCACCGCTTGGCCAGCCTGATGCGCACGTCGTTGAAGGCATCGGAAAGCCTGTGGGCAAGCCGGAACACCTGGTTCCCGGCCAGGCCGGTCGTGTTGTCCCGGTCTCCTGCGGGAGAGCCTGCTGCGTTCCAGGGCGCGTTCTGCGGAGCACTGTCCATGGGTCCACTCTGCCACAGCGCGGGGCCCGGCGCGGAGGCGGCGGCGCCCCGCGCTGGAAGGTGACGCAGTCCCGGTGCCCTACATCCCCAGGATCGCCTGCAGGGTCCCGGCGTTCCGCACTGCGTTGCCGCCGCCGTCGTTATTGAAATACGCGTACACGTCCAGGCCCCCGCCTGCCCACCCGCGGATCCTGTCGGCCCACCAGTGCAGGTCCGCATCGGAGTAGGAGCCGGCGTAAAGGTGCTGGTGGTCCGGCCCGTGCAGCCGCACGTAAGCGAACGGTGCGGTGGTGCGCAGGATGCACGGAAGGTTGGCGCCGCTCATGATGCAGTACGCCGCCTGGTGCCGCTCCAGCAACGCGAACACCTCGGGGTCCTCCCAGGTGGGGTGCCGGAATTCCACCGCGACCCGGATCCAGGGCGGCACCGACGCAAGGAAATAGTCCAGCCGGGCATCATCCCGCTCCATCTGGGGCGGCAGCTGGACCAGGAGGACTGCCCGCTTGTCACCCAGCTCGTGCCAGCAGCGGGTGATCCGTTCCAGCCACACCTCCGGAGAGTACAGCTTCCGTGCGTGGGTGAGGCCGCGGGGAGCCTTCACGGACATGGTGAAACCGGCGGGCAGGCGCCGGTTCCAGCCGGCAAACGTGGTGTCCCGCGGCCAGCGGTAGAAGCTGGCGTTGAGCTCCACCGTGTCGAACCGCGCAACGTAGTGCTGCAGCCTGTCCTTCACGGGCAGCTTTGGCGGGTAGAGGACGTTTTCCCAGTGGTCGTAGCTCCACCCCGAAGTGCCGATATGGACCGCCATTCCTGCAGGCTACACCGAATTGTGCCCACCACTGTCCGGCCGCTGTGGCAGGGTTAGGTCATGGCGCGCATTGAGGATTACGCGGTGGTGGGGGACCTGCAAACCGGGGCCCTGGTCAGCAACGAAGGCTCCATCGATTGGCTCTGCCTGCCCCGCTTCGATTCACCCGCGTGCTTCAGCGCGCTGCTTGACACCCCCGACGCCGGACGCTGGCTCCTGGCGCCAGAGGGTGCCGGGGCCTGCACCCGGCGCCGCTACCGTGACGGCAGCCTGATCCTTGAGACCGAATGGGAAACCGCGGACGGGACGGTACGGGTCATCGACTTCATGCCGCCCCGCGACGCCGTGGCGGACATCGTGCGCATTGTCGAGGGTGTCAGGGGCACAGTGCGGATGCACGGCGAACTGACCATGAGGTTCGACTACGGCCACATCATTCCATGGGTGCGGCACGACAAACACGGGCTGCACGCCATTGCCGGCCCGGATGCCGTCTACTTCGTCACCCCCGCCCCCTTGCGCGGGGAGAACATGCACACGGTCAGCGACTTCACCATCAGTGCCGGCGAGCGGGTGCCGTTCGTCCTGACCTGGGCCCCCAGCCATGTGGGCAGGCCCCACACGGTGGACGCGGAGAAGGTCCTCGATTCCACCTATGCCTTCTGGCGCGGCTGGGCCTCGCAATGCACAGTCAAGGGCAAGTACCAGGAAGCGGTGGTGCGCTCCCTGGTGACCCTGAAAGCCCTCACGTACGCGCCCACGGGCGGCATCGTGGCCGCCGTCACCACATCGCTGCCCGAGCAGCTGGGCGGGCCGCGCAACTGGGATTACAGGTATTGCTGGCTGCGGGATGCCACGATGACGCTGCAGGCCCTCCTGGCCGCCGGGTACACGGCCGAGGCCGCAGCCTGGCGGGACTGGCTGCTCCGGGCGGTGGCCGGCGACCCCGCGGACCTGCAAATCATGTACGGGATCCACGGCGAACGGCGCCTGCCCGAAATGGAACTGCCGTGGCTGAAGGGGTACGAGAACTCGTCGCCCGTCCGGATAGGCAACGGCGCCGCGGAACAGCTGCAGCTGGACGTCTGGGGCGAGGTCCTTGACTGCCTTGCCCTGACCCGGAACTCGCTGCTCAAGCACACGGACGAGGCCTGGGACGTCCAGTGCGCCCTGATGGAACACCTTGAGACCATCTGGGACCAGCCGGACAACGGCCTGTGGGAAATGCGCGGGCCGCGCCGGCACTTCACCCATTCCAAGGTCATGGCCTGGGTGGCGGCGGACCGAATGGTGAAGGGAGTCCGCGAATCGGGGCTGCCCGGGCCGGTTGAGCGCTGGGAAATCCTGCGGGACACCATCCACCGGGATGTTATGGACAACGGCTTCGACGCCGCACGGAACACTTTCGTTCAGTCCTACGGCAGGCCGGAACTGGACGCCAGCCTGCTGCTGATTCCGCGTGTGGGCTTCCTGCCGCCGGACGACCCCCGGGTGATCGGAACCATCGAGGCCGTCCAGCGCGAGCTGACCGAGGACGGATTTGTGCTGCGCTACCGGCCGGCGGAGAGCGACGACGGGCTGCCGGGCGACGAGGGCGTCTTCCTTGCCTGCTCCTTCTGGCTGGTGGAGGCCCTCCTGGGCGCGGGACGGCACGAAGAGTCCCGCCAGCTGTTCGAACGGCTGCTGGACCTGCGCAACGACGTGGGCCTGCTGAGCGAGGAATGGGCGGTCAAGGCCGGCCGCCAGCTGGGCAACACTCCGCAGGCCTTCAGCCATTTCGCGCTTGTGACTAGCGCTTTGGAGCTGCATCAGGATACGGTTCGGCGAAGTGACACCCCCATTCCGCCGGAAGCGGCGGATCTGCGCTGAGGCGGCGCGGAAAAGGGACTGAACTTCTCCATCGCAGAATAGATAAGTATACTTACTAACACCTCATGGGGTGCTCCAAAAGAGCACAGCGCCGTGACTGACGGAGGAGTGATTTGTATGGCCGGGTATTTTGAGCTCGTGGACGCGCCCGACGGCGGCTACAGGGTCCGGATGATGGATGGCGCCGGGAACCTGATGGCTATCTCGGTCACTTTCCCCACCAAAAGGGCTGCGGTGGCCGGCGTGGCGATGGCGCGGGAAATCGCCGGCACGGGCCTGATCCGGGATAAAAGCCGCGACGGCGCCGGGACGGTCATCAGGGACCGCGTGCGGCCGGTCAGCACACCCAAGGAGGAAGCCGTCCGGCGGCAGCGGGCCCCGGAATCCAAGCGGGCAGCGGTCGGCTGATGGCCGAGGCATCCCGCTCCGCACCACCCCCTGGCGGGCGCCGCCGGGGGGTGCTCTTTGATGTTGACGGAACGCTGATCGATTCGTCCTACATCCACACCATTTCCTGGTGGGGAGCCTTCCGGCAGTTCGGCTACGACATCCCGATGGCCTCCATCCACCACTTTGTGGGCATGGGCGGGGACAGGCTGGTGGACAGCCTCCTGCCCCCCGGCCGGGACAAGGCCGAAGACAAGGAGGTCATGGCGAGCCACGGCGCGCTGTATGCCTCCCACTGGCCCGGGCTGCGCGCGTTCGACGGCGCCCGCGAACTGCTCGCGGCGTGCCATGACGCCGGACTCGCCGTCGCGCTCGCGTCCTCCGCCCGAAAGAAGGATCTCCAGGTCATGAAGTCCATCCTGGATTCCGAAGTCTCCATTGACGGAGCCACCAGCGCCAATGACGCGGAGGAGAGCAAGCCGGCGCCGGACATCCTGGTGGCCGCCCTTGAAGCCATTGGCGTTGATGCGGGAGACGCCGTTTTCGTCGGCGACGCCGTGTGGGACATGATGGCCGCGGCGGCGCTGGGCATCCCTGCCGTGGGTGTGACGTGCGGCGGCGTCAGCGCCGCCGAGCTCCGCGACGCGGGGGCCGTGGAGGTTTACGAGGGCCCGCGGGACCTCCTGCAAAACCTGGCCTCAAGCGCCGTCGGCAAGCTGCTTCAGCCGGCCGGGTAGGTCCCGAACCCGCTGTCAGAGCGTTTGCCCGCCGGCAACAGTGTCCTCATCCCCTGCATCTGCGGGCTTGGCCCAGGACACCGCGACCTTCACGGAGCCGTCGTCGTTCCGCTCCACGTCCGTGACGATGTCCGCCGCGCTGGCGCCCATTTCGACAATCCTCGTGCGGTAACTGTTGACGAGTTCCTCAAGGCTGGCTTCCGTCCATTCGCCGGGCCGCATGCGGGTGGAAATCTCGACCGGTTCAGGCTGGTACAGCGACATGTTGCTCCTCTTTCGCTCGGCGTGGTGTTCCGTCGGCATAGTGCAGTGCGCGTGACGCGCCACTGGCCCCTCCTACGCTAGAAGCCCCCGGGCCGGACCACAAGTATTTGATCAGCATGCTTACTTTTTGGCCGCGGATTCGGTAGCGTCAAGGGACGGGCATTCCGCCCTCAGGAGCATCCGAGAGAAAGGGAAACCGTGAAAGCACTGACCTGGCAAGGAAAGCGCTCCGTAAGCGTGGAGGAAGTGCCGGACCCCGTGATCCAGGAGCCCACCGATGCCATCGTGCGCATCACCTCGACGGCGATCTGCGGTTCCGACCTGCACCTGTACGAGGTCCTCGGTCCCTACATGCACAAGGGTGACGTGATCGGCCATGAGCCAATGGGCATCGTCGAAGAAGTGGGCAGCGCCGTCACCAACCTCCGGCCCGGCGACCGTGTGGTGGTGCCGTTCAACATCTCGTGCGGCCACTGCTACATGTGCAGTATGGGCCTGCAGTCCCAGTGCGAAACCACGCAGGTCAAGGAAAAGGGCTCCGGGGCTGCCCTCTTTGGCTACTCCGAGCTGTACGGCTCCGTCCCGGGAGGACAGGCCGAATACCTGCGCGTACCCCATGCCGACTACGGCCCCGTCAAAGTCGGAACCGAACTGCCCGACGAGCGCTACCTCTTCCTCTCCGACATCCTGCCCACCGCCTGGCAGGCCGTGGAGTACGCCGACGTCCAGCCCGGCGGCACCCTCGCCGTCTTCGGACTGGGGCCCGTAGGCCAGTTCACCGCCCGTATCGGCGTGCAGCGCGGCTTCACTGTCATCGGCGTGGACCCGGTTCCCGAACGCCGGGCGATGGCGGAGCGGCATGGCGTCGAAACGCTCGACTACACCAAGGCGATCGGCGACGAACTTCGGGAGCGGACCGCCGGCCGCGGACCTGACGCGGTGGTGGACGCCGTCGGTATGGAAGCCCATGGTTCGCCGGTGGCCGGTTTCGCCCACCAGGCGCTCGGACTCCTGCCGGACAAGCTGGCGCAAAAGGCCATGGAAACCGCGGGCGTGGACCGCCTGGCCGCCCTCCACACGGCCATCGACGCCGTGCGCCGCGGCGGGACGCTGTCCCTGAGCGGCGTGTATGGCGGCCAGGCCAGCCCGATGCCGATGCTCACCCTGTTCGACAAGCAGATCCAGGTGCGGATGGGCCAGTGCAATGTGCGGCGCTGGACCGACGACCTCCTGCCGCTGGTGGAGGACGACGCCGATCCGCTGGGTGTGATGGACCTGGTCACCCACCGTTCAGGCCTGGAAGGGGCGCCCGCCCTTTACGAGAAGTTCCAGAAGAAGGAAGACGGCTGCATCAAGGTGGTCCTCAACCCCGGCACCTGAGCAAGTGCCCGCCGGCCTGGTCAGCACAGGCTGTTCAGGGCGGCCAGGGCGGCGTCCTGAATCTCAAGTATCAGCGGGTTGGCTTCCAGCGTGGGTGGCGCGGGCGGGTAGGCGACTGTCATCGCCAGCTGCTTCCGGCCGTCCTCGCTGGTAGCCGCCACCGTCCCGTAACCGTCCGTGTCCCCCGGGAGCCCGTAGTAGAAGCGGTTGTTGCAGGTGTTGTTCCACCGGCGGAGGGCGTATCCGTAGAAGAGCTGGTAGCCGGCCTGCATCTGTTGGACCGTCTCCGGCGCCAGGAGCTTCCCCTGCAGCAGGGCCGCGTAGAAGGTGTTGATTTCCTGGACCGTCGACACCGCCCCCGCGGACGCATTGTCCGCAAGCCAGGGCCGCTGCGTAACGTCCATGCGCTCGCCGTTGACCGTCACGTACCCGTGGAGCATGGACCGGGGCGGGGTGCCGCCGTCGAGCCTTGTTGCCGCCAGGCCCAACGGGCGGGTGACATCCGAGGCAAGGACCTCCCGGAAAGGCCTGCCGCGCAGCCGCTCCACCAGCAGGGCAAGCACCGAGTAGTCGGTGCGCGAGTAGTCGAACACCTGCGCCAGCCGCCCGCGCCACGGCACCGACCCCGCCAGGGCAAGCTGCCGTTCCAGGTCCAGCCGTTGGCCGGTGGCCTGCTCCCACGGCCCGGAGGCAAGCAGCGGAAGCGTGAAATCGGGTACCCCGGATTCATGGGACAAAAGCTGGCGGACCGTCACCGGGCCGGGCGGGTGCAATATCCTTGCGACATCGGGCAGGTATGAAGTGACCTGCCCGTCCAGGCTGATCCGGCCTTCCTCCACGAGCTTAAGGACCGAAACCGCCGCCAGGGACTCGGTGATGGTCCCCGCATGGATGGGGTCCGACACGGCGGCGGGCTCTTTGCTGTCAAGGCTGCGGACGCCTGCCGCGTGCGTCCAGGTCCGGCCGCCATACTTGACCTCGATCAGGACCGCGGGCGCACCTTCCTCAAGCATCCGGGCGCTGAAGGCCTCGAGCTGGGCGAACGCCGCGGGCTTGTCCTGGTCCGGCGGATCGGGGTTCCCGATGCAGCCGGACGCGAGCAGGACCGCGGCCAGGGCGGCCGCGACCCGCATTCCGCCGCGGTACCGCCATGTACCCATAGAACAAATTCTCCCCCCAACAAGGTAGCGCCAACTGTCGTTTCGAGGATCCAAAACGACAGCTGGCGCTATCTGGTTGGGTGGGGTGGGCGCTTTAGGTGAGGCGCACCTGCCGGTTCATGTCCTTGTAGAGCAGGTACCGGAACTCGCCCGGGCCACCGGCATAGCAGGCCTGCGGGCAGAAGGCGCGCAGCCACATAAAGTCACCAGCCTCCACCTCCACCCAGTCGTTGTTCAGCAGGTACATGGCCTTGCCCTCCAGGACGTACAGGCCGTGCTCCATGACGTGGGTTTCCGGGAACGGGATGACGCCGCCGGGTTGGAACGTCACGATGTTTACCTGCATGTCGTGGGCCAGGTCGCTTGAGTCCGTGAACCGGGTGGTCTTCCAGACGTCGTTGGTGTCCGGCATCGACGTCGGCTCCACGTCCTTTTCGTTGGTGACGAAGGACTTGGCCTCGTACCCTTCGAGGCGTTCGTACGCCTTGCGGATCCAGTGGAAGGAGACGATGTCGTCGGAGACGTTCTCCAGCCCCCACTGCGCGCCGGCGGCGAGGTAGGCGTAGCCGCCCTCCTCCAGCTTGTGCAGCTCGCCGTCCAGGGTGAGGTTGACGGTGCCCTTGGTGACGAAGACGACGCCTTCCACACCTTCCTCGAATTCGGCGCGGGGTGCCCCGCCGCCCGGACCGATCTCCACGATCAGCTGCGAGAACGTGGTGGCGAAGCCCGAGATGGGACGGGCGATGATCCACGAGCGGGTGTTGGCGAAGCCCGGCAGGTTGGAGGTGACGATGTCCGTCAGCACGCCCTTGGGGATGACCGTGTACGCCTCGGTGACAATGGCGCGCTCGGTGGTGAGGTGGGTCTGCGGCGGCAGCCCGCCCTGCGGGTAGTAGTACTTGCCCATGGAAGATCCTTTGCTTAGGAGTTGGAAGTGGTGGCGAGCCGCGGGTGGGCCAGCGCGGTGAGCTGCGGAATTCCGACGCCGGCAAGCGCCTGGACTTCCTCGGCTCCCACGGCGCCGCACTGGACACCCCGGAGCACGAACGCGGCCAGGGCCCGGGCGGTGGCGGGCTCGTCCATGACACCGCCCTCGGTGCGTTCCACATAGTTGCGCAGGCGGGCGGCTGCGGCTGGCAGGCCCTCACGGTAGAAGGCGTAGGTGGCGGCGAACCGGCTGGGCAGCTGGGCCGGGTGCAGGTCCCAGCCCTGGTAGTAGCCGCGCTCCAGTGACCGCCGGACCAGCCGGCCGTGCAGCTGCCAGGCGTTCTCCACGTTGTCGCCCACCGGAATGATGTTGGTGGACCCGTCGGAGAGCCGGATGCCGGTCCCGGCCACGGCCAGCTGCATGACTTCCTTGGCGAAGTCAGCCACCGGGTGCTCCATGGACTGGTATTCAGCGGAGATCTGCAGCGACGCCGAGTAGTCGTACGTGCCGTAGTGCAATCCACTGATCCTGCCGGGCACGGCGTGCGGCAGCTGGGCCACCGGCGACGTGCCGTCCGGGCCGAGGATCAGCTGCGGGGTTTCCACCTGCACCTCGAAGCGGAGCCGGCCGGCGGGCAGGGAGTGGACTTCCTCGAGCCGGGAGACTGCGTACTCCATGGCCTGCACCTGCGCCACCGTGGTGACCTTGGGCAGGGTCAGGACCAGGCCGTCCGGCAGTTCACCCGCCGCGGCGAGGCCGGAGACGAACAGGTCCAGGGTCCGCAGGCCGCGGGCACGTGTTGCGGCTTCGAAGCACTTGAACCGGATCCCGATGAACGGGGGAGCGGACCCGGCCGCGACCGCCTGTGCCACCGCGGATGCGGCAGCAACCGCGGCGGCGTCCTCGGCGTCGTCGCCCCTGTCCCCGAAGCCGTCCTCGAAGTCGAGGCGCAGGTCCTCGATCGGTTCGGTCGAGAGCTTCGAGGCGACGCGCGAGGCGACGGCCCCGGCGAGGCCGGCGTCCTGGCCAAGCAGTGCGCCCAGCCGTTCGAACCCGCCGTGCGCGTCCGCCGTCGCCACCGCTTCGGCGCCCCAGCCGGCAGCGAACGACGCCGTGAAGCGGTCCGCGGGCACGTACACCGTGTGCACGGGCTGGCGGGAGCCGTCGTCGCCGGGGTAGTTCTGCTCCAGCAGCCGGTCCGTGGCGGCCAGCTGCCCATCGATCTGCGCGAGGTCCCCCGCGGAGAGCGAGGGCCTGGGTGCTGCGGCCATTCCTCAGCCCACCAGTTCGTATGCAGGGGTGGTGAGGAAGTCCGTGTAGTCGTCCGAGAGGCAGATGTCGGCAATCAGTTCGCTGGCGGGCTGGTAATAGCGGCGGAACGCTTCGTCGCCGAACTCGGTGCGGAGCCGCTCGGATTCCTCGCCGAGGATCCGCTCCACCAGTTCCTTGGTCACGGTGTTGCCGGTGTCGGCCAGGATGGACTTGTTGCGGATCTGCTGCCACACCTGGGACCGGGAGATCTCAGCGGTGGCGGCATCCTCCATCAGGTTGTGGATGGCCACGGCACCGTTTCCGGAGAGCCAGACGGCCGTGTAGGCGATGGCCACATACAGGTTCAGGCGCAGGCCGGCTTCCGTGACCTGGCCTTCAGCGGAGGTGACATCGAGGAGCTGCTCTGCCGTGACGGAAACTTCCGGGCGCTGTTTGTCCACCTGGTTCGGCTTGTCGCCGAGCACGGCATCGAACACCTCGCGGCAGGTGGGTACGAGGTCCGGGTGCGCGACCCAGGAACCGTCAAAGCCGTCGTTGGCCTCGCGGGTCTTGTCCGCCCGGACCTTCTCGAAGGCGGCCGCGGTGACCTCGGGGTGGCGGCGGTTCGGGATAACGGCGGCCATGCCGCCCATGGCAAAGGCGCCGCGCTTGTGGCAGGTCTTCACCAGCAGTTCGGTGTAGGCGCGCATAAAGGGGGCGGTCATCACCACGGAGGCGCGGTCCGGCAGGACAAATTCCTCGCCGGCGTCGCGGAAGTACTTGATGATGCTGAACAGGTAGTCCCAGCGGCCGGCGTTCAGGCCGGAGGCGTGGTCACGGAGCTCGTACAGGATTTCGTCCATCTCGAACGCGGCCGGGATGGTCTCGATCAGGACAGTGGCGCGGATGGTGCCCTGGTGCAGGCCGAGGTAGTCCTGGGCGAAGACAAAGATGTCGTTCCACAGCCGCGCCTCGAGGTGGCTCTCCATCTTGGGCAGGTAGTAGTACGGGCCCTGGCCGTTGAGGACGAGCTGTTTGGCGATGTGGAAGAAGTGCAGGCCGAAGTCCACCAGCGCACCCACGGCCGGTTCGCCGTTGATCAGCAGGTGCTTCTCCTGCATGTGCCACCCGCGGGGGCGGGCCACCACGACGGCGAGCGGCGCGTCGGTGCGGAGGCGGTACTCCTTGCCTTCGTCGGAGGTGTAGCTGAGGGTGCCCTGGGCGGCGTCGCGCAGGTTGAGGAGGGCGTCGATGACGTTGGCCCAGGTGGGGGTGCTGGCATCCTCGAGGTCGGCGAGCCACACCTTGGCGCCCGAGTTGAGGGCGTTGATGGCCATCTTCGCCGGGGAAGCCGGGCCGGTCATTTCAACGCGGCGGTCCTGCAGGGCAGCAGGTGCGGGGGCAACCTTCCAGTCGCCCTCGCGTACGTCCCTGGTCTCAGGCAGGAAGTCCAGCTTGCCGGTTTCGGCGACGCGCTGCCGCTTTTCGATGCGGGCCTTCAGGAGTTCGTTGCGGGTACCGGCAAAGCGGTTGTGAAGCTCCTCCACGAACGCCAGCGCCTTGGGGGTGAGGATCTCCTCGGCGCGGTTGATCGGCCGGGGATCTGTGACGGTGATGGCCATTTCTGGTCCTTTCCTTTGGCTGGAAGTCGTGCGGTCAGGCGTTGGCCAGGGCGGCGACGGGAACCCCGGTACCTTCGGCAGCGGTTGCCACGTCGGCATTGCGCGCGGCCGCGGCCACCGCTGCAGCCACGTCGGAGGCCACATGGGGATCGAAGACGCTGGGGATAATGTAGCTGGCATTTAGCTCGTCGTCAGCCACCCGGTTGGCGATCGCCTCGGCGGCGGCCACCAGCATCTCCGGCGTGATGTCGGATGCTCCGGCGTCCAGCAGGCCGCGGAAGAAACCGGGGAATGCCAGCACGTTGTTGATCTGGTTGGGGAAGTCGCTGCGGCCGGTGGCCACGACGGCGGCGTGCCTGGATGCGACAACGGGATCGATTTCCGGCGTGGGGTTGGCCATGGCGAACACAATGGCGTCCTCCGCCATCGAGGCGACCTGCTCCTCGCCGATCACGTGCGGGGCACTGACGCCGATGAACACGTCGGCTCCCTTGAGGGCGTCATGCAGGCTGCCGGAGAAACCGTCCTGGTTGGTGTTCGCGGCAATCCAGGTGCGGTGCTCGTCGTCGTACTTTTCACCCGCGTGGATTGCCCCGGAGCGTCCGGCAGCGATGATGTGCTGCGCGCCCTGGGCCTTGAGGAGCTGGATTATTGCCGAGCCGGCGGCGCCGACGCCCGAGACGACGATCCGGACCTCGGACAGCTTCTTGTCCACCACGCGCAGGGCGTTGACCAAGGCAGCCAGGGTGACGATGGCGGTGCCGTGCTGGTCATCGTGGAAGACCGGGATGTCCAGCTCTTCGCGGAGCCGGTTTTCGATCTCGAAGCAGCGCGGTGCGGCGATGTCCTCCAGGTTGATGCCGCCGTAAACGGGGGCCATGGCCTTGGCGATCCGGATGATCTCTTCGGTGTCCTGGGTGTCCAGGCAGACCGGCCAGGCGTCCACGTTGGCGAACTGCTTGAAGAGGGCGGCCTTGCCTTCCATGACGGGAAGGGCGGCGGCGGGGCCGATGTTGCCCAGGCCCAGGACGGCCGAACCGTCGGTGAGGACGGCGATGGTGTTCCGCTTGACGGTCAGGTTGCGCGCTGCGGCCGGGTCCTCGGCGATGGCCAGGCAGACGCGTGCGACGCCGGGCGTGTAGGCGCGGGAGAGGTCGTCGCGGTTGCGCAGGGCCACCTTGGGGACGACCTCGAGCTTGCCGCCCAGGTGCATGAGGAAGGTGCGGTCGGAGACGTGCTGGACGGTGACGCCCTCGAGGGCGTTCAGGGCGTCCTTGACGCGCGCGGCGTGCGCGTCGTCGGTGGTGTTGCAGGTGACGTCGACCACGAGGGTCTCGTGGTGCGATTCGCTCACGTCCAGGGCGGTGATGGCGGCGCCGGCTGCGCCGACGGCTGCTGCCAGCTCGCTGGTGGCGCTGAAGCTGGACGGTGCTTCAACGCGCAGGGTGATCGAGTTTCCGGGGCTGGGGTTCGCCATTGAATGTCCTCCTGGTAGGCCGGGTCGGTGCTGCTGCTCAAATCCGAATGTTTTCGTATTATGGATATTATTATCTACTTTGTGGAAACACAAGCCCTTGGCCGTCCGTCGCGCCGGAAGGTTCGGTGCGGTATCTTGAGAGCACAAGGGCAATTCTTTTCACGATGCGGATAAGACTTGTCGGAATCCGAGTCACAGGAGACTGGTACATGGCTGAAAAAGCCGCTGGAGGCGTGCAGTCCGTTGAACGCGTCTTCGAACTCTTGGAGCTGATCACTGACGCGGGCGGCGATGTCACCCTCAGTGAGCTGTCTTCGTCAACGGACCTTCCGCTCCCGACAATCCACCGGCTCCTGCGCACCCTGGTGGCACTGGGCTACATCCGCCAGTTGCCCAACCGCAGGTATGCCCTCGGTCCCCGGCTGATCCGGCTGGGCGAGGGGGCCAACAAGCAGCTCGGCGCCCTGGCGCGGCCGCAGTTGAAGACCCTGGTGGACCGGCTGGGGGAGACCTCCAACATGGCCGTGCTGGACTCGGACATGGTGATCTACGTGGCGCAGGTGCCGTCCCTGCACTCCATGCGCATGTTCACCGAGGTGGGCCGCCGCGCCCATACGCACGCTACCGGCGTCGGAAAGGCCATCCTGGCCCAGCTCGACGACGATACCGTCCGCGGCATCGTGTCCCGTGCGGGAATGCCCACGCCCACCCCCAAGAGCATCGGCGACGTGGAGGAGCTCCTGGCCGACCTCAAGCTCATCCGCGAGCGTGGCTACTCCATTGACGAGGAGGAGCAGGAACTCGGCGTCCGCTGCTTCGCCATGGCCGTGCCCAACGCTCCGACGCCGACCGCAATCTCCGTTTCCGGCCCGGTGTCCCGGGTGGACGAGCACTTTGCCGACAAGGCGGTGCCGGTCCTGCGTGAGGCCGCCCAGGCCATCTCCGCAGAGCTGAACCGCGCCTAACCCCCTCCGGTCTGGGGTCAGGAACGACGGCGGCCCGCACCTTTCGCGAAAAGGTGCGGGCCGCCGTGGTTTGGCTTTAGTGCTCGGACGCCTTGGCGGAGGACTCGACCCGAACTTCCTTGCCGTCGCAGTCGATGAGCTTGCCGCCCTCGAAGCGGTCGCCGTCCATCAGGCACTTGATGTCCTGCTCCTGGACCACTCGCTCGGTGCCGGCGACGAAGACGGACTGGTTGTCCGAATTGCCGGCGCGGAGGTGGTTGAACAGCAGGTTCAGCAGGATGGCCATTACAGCGGCAGAGCTGATGCCGGAGTGGAAGATGGTGCCGAACCAGGACGGGAACTGGTCGTAGAACGCCGGGGCGGCGATGGGAATCATGCCGAACCCGATGGACGCCGCCACGATGATCAGGTTCATGTTGTTCTTGTACTCCACCTTGGACAGGGTGCGGATGCCGCTGGCGGCCACCGTTCCAAAGAGGACGACGCCGGCGCCGCCCAGGACGGGCGTCGGCACCGCTGCGACCACGCGGCCCAGGACGGGCAGCAGGCCGAGGATCACCAGGATCAGGCCGCCGGCGCTGACCACGAAGCGGCTCTTCACGCCCGTGATGGCGACCAGGCCGACGTTCTGGGCGAAGGCGCTTTGGGTGAAGGAGTTGAACAGGGGGGAGATGGCGCTGGAGAGCATGTCGGCACGGAGGCCGTCGCCGATGCGCTTCGAGTCCACCTTGGTTCCCACGATCTCGCCGACGGCGATGATATCCGCGGAGGTTTCGGTCAGCGTGACCAGGATGACGATCAGCATGGAAATGATGGCCGCGATCTCGAACGTGGGTGGACCAAAGGCGAACGGCGTGGGGAAGGCGACGATCTCGCCCTGGCCCACTTTGGAAAAGTCGGCCATGCCGAAGACGAAGGCGATGACGGTACCCAGGACCATGGCCAGCAGGATCGAGAGCCGGGAAATGGCGGCGCTGCCCACCTTGCTCAGGAGCAGGACGATGGCCATGGTGGCGGCGGCGAGGCCGATGTTGGCCATGCTGCCGTAGTTTTCGGCCTTGCTGTTGCCGCCCATCGCCCAGTTGGCTGCGACGGGCATGAGTGTCAGGCCGATGGTGGTGATGACAGTACCGGTGACAACGGGCGGGAAGAACCGGATGATCTTCGAAAACAGCGGGGTGATCAGCAGGCCTATCAGGGAGGCGGCGATGACCGAGCCGAACACCGCCTGGATTCCGCCGCCCCCGTGGACGATCGCGACCATGGTGGACACACCTGCGAAGGAGACGCCCTGGACCAGCGGAAGCTGTGAACCGAAGAAGGGGATGCCGACGGTTTGCAGGATGGTGGCCAGGCCGCCGACGAACAGGCACGCCGCGATCAGCAGGCCGATGTCCTGCGAGCTCATGCCCGCCGCCGCGCCGATGATCAGGGGCGGTGCGATGATTCCGCCGTACATGGTGAGGACGTGCTGGAAGCCGTAAGCGAACGTGCTTCCGATGGAGAGCCGCTGGTCCTCCGGGCGGGCCTGCTGGGCGCCTTTTCCGGCGGCCGCCGCGGCGAGTTTCTTCTTGGTGTTCATGGCAGACTTTCTGGGTTCATGGCAGACGTCATCGTCTGGCTAACTGGGTCTGGCTAACGGGTAGAGCTCGAGATCCTGGATGGTTTCGACGGGCTCAACCACCGGCGGTTGAGCCCGTCGAAACCAAGGCGGGGTCTAGCAGAAGCCGGCGATACCGGACCAGGCTGCGGGCGCCGCGGTGGCGTCGTCGCGCTGGACGGTGGCCTCGATCAGGCCGTAGGGGCGGTCAGCGGCGTAGAAGACCTCGTTCGGGTTGTCCAGGCCGAACGGCGTGAGGTCCACCAGGAAGTGGTGCTTGTTGGGCATGGAGAACTTGATCTCGTCGATCTCGCTGTGCGCCTCCAGGACCTTGGTGCCCATGTCGAACAGGGTCTGCTGCAGGGCGTGGGAGTACTTTTCGGTGAAGCCTTCGAGCAGGAGCCCCTTGACGTCGTCGTAGCTCTTGTTGAAGTCCAGCGCGCTGAAGTCGGTGCCGGACTTGAAGCGCCAGCGGGCGGAAACGTCCGTGGCGAGGATCCGGTCCGTGGTTTCCGGCAGCGTGGTGTAGCGGTCGCGAGGGTAGCCCACGAACCCGGACTGCGTGGACTTCAGGACGGTCAGGTCCTTCAGCCCCGAAATGAGGTGGGTGTCGGCGCCGTCGCGGACCAGGACGGCGGTGCGGACTTCCTGGCCGTTGCGGACGAACGAGTGGTCGTGTTCGCTGCCGTGGGCCTGGATCCGGTTCCAGGCGTAGGACTCGGCTTCCCAGCGGCCGCCGGTGACCCAGTCGAAGCTGGAGGTGAAGTGCTCGCCCAGGCGCAGCAGGAATGCTTCGGGGGAGCCGATGCCGTCGCGGGCGAAGGCGTAAATGGTGTTCTTCTGGGTGTCCGTGGCCACCACATGGGCGTTGTCGCCCTCGAGGTGGGCCGCGGTGAAGTCGCCGCGCAGCTGCGAGGTGACGTTCAGGTCCTCGATCTCGTGGCGGTTGGTGTCCCGGGTGATCTTGACGACGCGGACTTCGGCCTTGCCGTACTGGTTTTCGCCGAGGATGATCTTGCTGCTCATGGTCTTTTCCCAATCTCCGGTAAGTGGAACCAAGGTTCCATCACTGAAATTAAGCGCGCATTTCGAGCGCGTTTCCGGTGGAGCCGACCCAACAAAAAAGAGCCGGCATCCATTGATGCCAGCTCATTACGACCCTGCCTGCTGCTCCCAGGTTACGTGACCTGCGCCACGAGTTGCCTTCCAGCGTACCCCCGCAAGCCGGTGGTGTACATCACAACTTCAAAAATCAGTTTGTGACCACGGGGACCTCCAGTCCCGTGAACCCCTATTGACGCCACGCCAAAGCAATCCTAGTCTTTTCGTATAGCAAAAATTGATTTCCGCAAGACGGAACTTATCGAGATATTCGAGGAGGATCAGATGTACCAGCAGGACACACAGCAGGTTGCACCGGCGAACACGGCGGCTCCGGCCGTCCAGGAGTTCTACCTCCCCCTCGGCGGCGGAACGGACCCGGATTTCTATGTTCCTGAGGACCGCGGGCACGAACCGGGCAGGTTCTCCCGCTGGATCTCGGCCCTTCCCGGCTTCGGCCGCCAGCGGCGCTAAGCTCCCGGGCGGCCCGGCCACTCCTTGCCGGCCCAGGGGTCGTAATCCGCGACCAGCTCTTCCTGGGCGGGACGCTCCGCCTCGGGAACGTGCTGCAGGTTGACCCGGACGCGGTACCACAGCGAACTGGACCCGCGCATCCCGTCCACCAGGACATCCGCGGGCTGCAGGGATTTCACGACGGCGGCGTGCCCCGACTTCCATTCCTCCAGCGCGGCGAGTGCCTCCGGCTTGGTCCTGGTGCGTGCCACTTCAATCAGCGGCATCACCGGCTGACGGCGTCCGGTGCCGTTCGCGCCGCGTGGTGCCTTCTCGGCCGGGCCCAGTTCCTTCGCCAGGGCCAGCAGCCCGTCCAGGGAACCCGCCGCTTCATCAATGCCCGCATGTGGGTCGCCGATCCCGGCGAACCGCTCCAGCACCGTGGGGACCGTGAACCGTTCAGGCCGGACGGTGCGGACCTCGTCCCACGACAGCGGCGTGGAAACCCGCGCATCCGGGAGGGCGCGCACTGAGTAGGCAGAAGCGACGGTGCGGTCTTTCGCGTTCTGGTTAAAGTCGACGAACACGCTCTCGCCGCGTTCCTCCTTCCACCAGCGCGCGGTGGCCAGGCCCGGAGCCCGGTTCTCCACCTCCCGGGCCAGGGTCTCCGCGGCCAGGCGGACTTCCTTGTAGGACCAGTGCGGCGCAATCCGCACCAGGATGTGCAGGCCGCGGGACCCGCTGGTTTTCGGCCAACCCACCAGGTTCACGTCATCCAGGACCTCCTGAGCCACGTAGGCGACATCCACGATCTGCGCCCAGTCCACGCCCGGCATCGGGTCCAGGTCCACCCGCAGCTCGTCCGGGTGCTCCAGGTCCTCGGCCCGCACGGGATGGGGATTCAGGTCCAGGCAGCCGAGGTTTACCACCCATGCCAGCCCGGCGGCGTTCCGGATGACGGCTTCCTCGGCTGATGTGCCTGAGGCATAGTGCAGGGTGGTGGTGTCGATGTACGGAGGGTGGTTCTCCGGAACGCGCTTCTGGAAGAACGGTTCCTCATTAATGCCCTTCGGGAAACGCTTGAGCACCATCGGCCGGCCGCCCGCACCGCGCAGGGCGCCGTCCGCCACGGCAACGTAGTAGCGCACCAGGTCAAGCTTGGTCAGCCCGGGTTCCGGGAACACCACTTTGTCCGGGCTCGAGATCCGGACCTCCTCACCATCGAGGTCCAGGATCTCGGCCGGCGTCTTTGACGGAGTCATGCCGCCACGCTAGCAGCGGGCCTGCTGCCTGTCAGCCGTTGACCAGCCTCTTTGCCGCCGCCGAGTGCTCAGCGATCAGCCCCGCGATGTCCAGTCCCGGAATCTGCCCGTCCACCACGCGCCACTGTCCGCCCACCATCACCCGGTCTGCCCGGTCCGCTGCACAGAGGAGCAGGGCGGCGATGGGGTCGTGGCTGCCGGAGAAGCGCAGATCGTCGAGTTTGAACAGTGCAAGGTCCGCCTGCATGCCAGGCGCCAGCTGGCCCAGCCCCGAGCGCCCCAGGACCGCTGCCGAGCCGCGGGTGGCCCAGCCGAGCGCCCGCTCCACCGGCACATCCGCGCCGTACCGCAGCCGCTGCAGGTACAGGGCCTGCCGGGCTTCGAGGATCATGTTGGAGGCATCGTTCGACGCCGAACCGTCCACTCCCAGCCCCACCGGGACTCCCGCGTCCTCCAGTTCCAGCACCCGCGCGGTGCCCGAGGCCAGCCGCATGTTGGAGGTGGGGCAATGCGCGACGGCGGTCCGCGCCGCGCCGAGGCGGGTGATCTCTTCGTCGCTGAAGTGGATGCCGTGCCCCAGCCAGGTGCGGTCCGTCAGCCAGCCCACGCTGTCGAGGTAGTCGACAGTCCGCAGCCCGAACATTTCCCGGCAGAACTCCTCCTCGTCCAGGGTTTCGGCCAGGTGGGTGTGGAGCCGCACGTCCAGCCGTTCTGCGAGGCCTGCGCTTTCGGCCATGATCTCCTTGGTCACGGAGAACGGCGAGCAGGGGGCCAGTCCAATCTGGATCACGGCATCATCGCCGCGCTCGTGGTACTGCCCGATCAGCCGTTCGCTGTCCGCCAGCACCGCTTCCGGTGCCTGAACGGTTGACTGCGGCGGCAGGCCGCCGTCGTCCGTTCCCAGCGTCATGGACCCGCGCGTGAGGGTGGCGCGCATGCCCAGCCGGCGCACGGCCTCCACCTCGATGTCGATGGCGTCCTCGAGGCCGGCGGGGAAGAGGTAGTGGTGGTCGGCGGCAGTGGTGCAGCCGGAGAGCAGCAGTTCGGCCAGCGCCACGGTAGTGGCGAGTTCAAGGTCCTTCGGGGTGAGCCGGGCCCATACGGGGTACAGGTTCTGCAGCCAAGGGAACAGCGGGACGTTGGCCACCGGCCCCCAGGCGCGCGTCAGGGTTTGGTAGAAGTGGTGGTGCGTGTTGATCAGTCCGGGCAGCAGGACGTGGCTGCCGGCGTCGAACGTTTCGGTGCAGGGCCCGGAGGGCTGCTGTCCGGCGGCGAGGACCTCGGTGATCACGCCCTTGCTGACCACAATCCCGCCCGAAGCATCAAGGCCATTCGCGGTAAAGGCGGCCAGCGGATTCCTGATCCACAGTCGGGAAGCGGCGGGAGCGGTGTGCGTCATGGGAGGTGTCCTTGTCTGAGCCAAGTAAGGGGGGTAAATCCAGCTCAGTGAGGCCCTGTCTGCTGATCCAGGTGCCCGGCGCCAGCCTGCGTGAGGCGGGCGGTGCGGGTGCGTTCAGCGTAGGGAACCGGCGGGCTGCGGTCAACGCCGCCGAATGTGACCGCAGGAGTTAGCACCACGAAACACGGATTTCACATCGCGAAATTAAGTTTCCAGAAAACTATGGCGCGGACCACAATCCGGTGCTAATCTCGATTCTGCCAAAGGCGGGCACCCGGACTCCGGGAAGCTATCTACCAGGCGCAACTTAACCTTCACAGCACATGCTGAAGCCTGGTAACCGTTCGCACCTGGTTTTACTGGTCCTGCACAACGGCAAACAGGCTTCCCGGCAAAAGGAAGTCGCATCATGAGTACCACCGTCACGGCCGAGCAGTTCCTGGCCAGATCCATCCGGCTGGCAACGGCCAACGTCCTCAACAGCGGCGGGCCCTTCGGCGCCATGATCGTCACCGCGGACGGCAAAACGTTCGACGGCGTCAACCGCGTTACCGCGGACAACGATCCCACCGCCCACGCGGAAGTCACCGCGATCCGCACCGCCTGCCGCGAGCTCGGCACCTTCGACCTCAGCGGCGCGGTCCTCTACACCAGCTGCGAGCCATGCCCCATGTGCCTGGCCTCCGCCCTCTGGGCCCGCGTGGAACGCGTTGTCTACGCCGCCGACCGGCACGACGCCGCGTCCGTTGGGTTCGACGACGCCGTCTTCTACGAATACTTCGACAACCAGGACAGGGACTCCCTGATGCCGGTCTCCAAGCTGGAGCTGGGCGACCCCCAGGCCCCGGCACCACTGGAGCCCTTTAACACCTGGAACACGCTCGAAACCAGGATCGACTACTAGGGCCCGGTGGCTGACATGACAATCCTGGACAATTCCGCTGAAAAGCAGGCTGCGCTCTTCCCCAACGGGAACAACAGCGCAGAGCCCGCAGCGGCACGCGACACGCAGACGGCAACCGGGCGGGGACGGCAAGGAAGCATCGCGCCGGCGCCGGAGAACCTCCTTGACCGCTTCTTCCACATCAGCCGGCGCGGCTCAACGCTGGCCCGTGAATTCCGCGGCGGCCTGGTCACCTTCTTCACCATGGCATACATCGTCATCCTGAACCCCCTGATCCTGGGCGGATTCAGCGCGGACAACGCCCCCACCGACGTCGCCGGAGGCTGGCTCACCGCCGCCCAGGTGGGCGCCGTCACCGGCCTCACCGCCGGCGTCATGACCATCCTCTTCGGCCTCATCGCCAACCTTCCGTTCGGCCTGGCCGCAGGCCTGGGCATCAACTCCTTCCTGGCGGTCTCGGTCATCCAGGAGGTCACCTGGGCCGAGGCCATGGGCCTGGTGGTGATCAACGGCATCCTGATCGTCCTCTTCGGCGTCACCGGTGCCCGCACCGCGATCTTCCGCGCCGTCCCCAAGGAACTTAAGGCCGCCATCACCGTGGGCATCGGCCTGTTCATCGCCTTCATCGGTTTCGTGGACTCCGGCTTCGTCCGCCCCACGGCCGGCGGGCCTCCCGTCCAGCTGGGCGACGGCGGCTCCATCACTTCGCTGCCCACGCTGGTGTTCGTCATCGGCCTGCTCAGCATGGGCATCCTGGTGGCGCGCAAGGTCCAGGGCGGCCTCCTCATCGGCATCGTCGGCACCACCGTGCTGGCCGCCATCGTCGAAGCCGTCTTCAAGATCGGCCCCGCCAGCGCCACCAACCCCGGCGGCTGGCACCTGAACACCCCGGTCCTGTCCGGCCAACTGGTTTCGGCGCCGGACCTGGGGCTCGTGGGCCAGTTCGACCTCTTCGGCTCGTTCGCCCGGATCGGCGGACTCGCTGCCACCATGCTGGTCTTCACGCTGGTGTTCACCAACTTCTTCGACGCCATGGGCACCATGACCGGCCTGGCCAAGAGCGCCGGCGTCGCGCACAAGGACGGGACATTCCCGCGGCTCAAGTCGGCCTTCATCGTGGAAGGTTTCGGCGCCGTCGCCGGCGGTGCCACCTCCGGTTCCTCCAACACCGTGTACATCGACTCCGCGGCCGGGATCGGCGAAGGCGCCCGCACCGGCCTGGCCTCCGTGGTCACCGGTGTGCTCTTCCTCGGCTCGATGTTCCTCACGCCGCTGACCAGCGTGGTTCCGTTGGAAGTCGCCGCTGCCGCCCTGGTGGTGGTGGGCGCAATGATGATGGCGCAGATCCGCGAAATCAAGTTCACCAAGTTCACCGTGGCGCTGCCGGCCTTCCTCACCATCGTGACGATGCCGCTGAGCTATTCGATCGCCAACGGCATCGGGGTGGGCTTCGTCAGCTGGGCCATCATTGGCGCTGCCTCAGGCAAGGCAAAGAAGATCCACCCGCTGATGTGGGCGGTCAGCGCCGGGTTCCTGGTGTACTTCGCCCGCGGGCCCATCAACCTGCTGCTCGGCGGGTAGTCCCGCATACCGGCCCCGGGCATCCGCGCTCCTTAAAAGGGACACGGGTGTCCGGGCCGGCAACGCACCACCCAACATGCTTTCCGAACCACATGCTTTCCGAACCACCTGACAGGAACGACAATGGACACCACCGCCGCGCGGAAGAAGGAGTGCCGCCATGCTTGACCTGATCCCCTCGGCCGGTGCCTGGGCACAGCGGCTCGCAGGCCGGCAGTTCGCGGTTGCCACCATCGTGGCTGCCTCGGGCTCGGTGCCCCGCCCCGTCGGAACGTCCATGCTCGTCGCCGCAACCGGCGAGGTGCTGGGCAGCCTCTCCGGCGGCTGCGTTGAGGGCGCCGTCGTAGCGCTCGCCCAGGAAGCCATGGACGACGGCGGCACGCGCCGGAAGTCCTTCGGCTTCAGTTCCGCGGACGCGTTCGCCGCCGGCCTCACCTGCGGCGGACAGCTGGACATCCACATTGAGCCGGTCCACGCCGAAGTCCCCGGACGCCCGGCCCATTCCCTCCGCACCGCCCTGCTGCAGCTCGCCGGCCTCACGCCGGACGAACCCGTGGCGCTGGTCCGGACGCTGGGCACCCCGGTGCCTGCCGCCGTCGTGCTGTCCGATCCGGCGAACGCAGCAGCGGGAGCGGCGGAGCTGGGAAGTTTCCTGTCCGGTGAGCCGCTCCGGCAGGTCCAGGCGCTGGTGCGCCGCGGGGGAGCGGGCCTGGTCGGGCTTGGAACCTGCCCTCCGGACCAGGCGGACGCGGGCCTGGAAGCCGGCCCGGCGGTCCTGGTGGAATCCCGCCTCGCCCCGCCACGCATGCTCGTATTTGGCGCCAACGACTTCGGTGCCGCCCTGGTGCCCGCCGCCAAGTTGCTCGGCTACCACGTGACGCTCGTCGATGCCCGCCCGGCTTTCGCGAACCAGCCGCGGTTCGCCGCCGCGGACCAGGTGGTCCGGGACTGGCCGCACCGCTACCTCGCCGCGGAGGCCGCCGCCGGGCGCCTGGACAGCCGCACCGTCGCGGCCGTCCTCACCCATGACCCCAAGTTCGACATCCCGCTCCTCGAAGCGGCCCTGGCCCTGGACCTTGCCTACGTCGGCGCCATGGGGTCCCGGCGGAGCCACCTGCAGCGGGTGGACGAACTCCTCGCCGCCGGCGTCCGCCCGGAACGGATCGCCCAACTGCATTCACCCATCGGTCTGGACCTCGGCGCCGTCACCCCCGCCGAAGTAGCGGTGTCCATCACCGCGGAACTGGTCGCCGCCCGGAACGGTGCTTCCAAGTGCATCCCGCTTCGCGACATGTCCGGTCCCATCCATCAACCGCACCCGCCAATACCAATAACTACCCGGCCGGTGCCCACACACCACACTCCCCAGGAGATCGCATGGACATGAACACCATCGAGGCGGTGGTCCCCACCACCGACCCCGCACAATGGCGCGACGGCGACGCCTGGCTCGCCGGCGGAACGGTCCTCTTCTCCTACGGCAGCCTCGCCTTCGGGCCGCGGCCGCTGCGGCGCCTCCTCGACCTCGGGCAGGCAGGCTGGGAACCGGTCACCGTCACCGCCGACGGCATCGACCTCGCCGCCACCTGCACGGTCGCCCGGCTGTACAGCCTTCCCGGATCAGCCGAAACCGCAGGCCGGGCCTGGCCGGGCCTGGACCTGTTCCAGCCGTGCTGCGACTCCTTCGTCGCGTCCTTCAAGGTGTGGAACATGTCCACAGTGGGCGGCAACATCTGCACTTCCCTGCCCGCCGGACCCATGACCTCACTCTGCGCCGGACTGGACGCTGTAGCCACCGTCCTCGGTCCCGGCGGCGGCACCCGCACGGTCCCGGTAGCGGACTTCGTCACGGGCAATGCCGAAAACTGCCTGGCGCCCGGAGAGCTGCTCCGCAGCGTCCACCTGCCGGCGTCGGCCCTTGCCTCCCGGGTGGCGTTCCGACGCCTGTCGCTGAGCAACCTCGGCAGGTCCGGGGTGCTCCTCATCGGAAGGCTCGACGGCGGCACCTCGCTGGTCCTCACGGTCACCGCCTCGACCAAACGGCCCGTGCAGCTTCGCTTCGATACGCTCCCTGGCGCCGACCGGCTGGCCGCAGCGCTCGACGACACCATCCCCATGGACCTTTACCACGACGACATCCACGGCCTGCCCGCCTGGCGCCGGGACATGACCTACCGGCTGGCGGAGGAGATCCGTACCGAGCTGGCCGCTCCGGACGGCGCTCCCGGGCTGCAGGTGTCCGGCGACTTCTGGCCCCCACAGGCGCTTCCTTCCGGCGGCCGCAACGCACTTCCGAAAGGGGCCTGAGCATGGCCATCGAAATCAACGGCACACTGTCCGACGCCGCACCCCGCCCGGGACAGTGCCTGCGGACCTTCCTCCGCGAGCAGGGCAACACCGGCGTGAAGAAGGGCTGCGACGGCGGCGACTGCGGCGCCTGCACAGTCCACGTGGACGGCACTCCGGTCCACAGCTGCATCTACCCGGCCGTCAGGGCCGAGGGGCATTCGGTCACCACCATTGAGGGCCTGGCAGCCACAAGCGGCGCGGGCGGTGACCTGCACCCGGTGCAGCAGCAGTTCCTGGAACGCCAGGGCTTCCAGTGCGGCTTCTGCACCGCCGGCATGGTCATGACCGCGGCAACGTTCGACGAGGAACAGAAGGACAACCTGCCGCGGAACCTCAAGGGCAACCTCTGCCGCTGCACCGGTTACCGTGCCATCGCCGACGCCGTCTGTGGGGACGCCGGGCACCCCGATCCCAAGGGGCAGGGCTCGGGCATCGCCGGGGCAAGCCAGCCGGATCCGGAACCCGGGCGGCTTGGCGACGACGTCCCCGCCCCCGCCAGCCGGGCCGTGGTCACCGGTGCCGCCCGCTACACCCTCGACCTTCCGGCCGACCAGCAGCAGGCCCTGCTGCACCTGAAGATCCTCCGTTCGCCGCACGCGCACGCCCGGGTCCGCTCCATTGATACCCGGGCGGCCCTGGCCGTTCCGGGCGTGGTGGCAGTCTTCACCCACGAGGATGCCCCGTCGCAGCTCTTTTCCACGGCGCAGCACGAGCTCTTCACTGACGACCCGGACGACACGCGGGTGCTGGATGACGTGGTGCGGTTCATCGGGCAGCGCGTGGCCGCCGTCGTCGCCGAATCCGTTGCCGCGGCGGAAGCCGGCGTCCGGGCCCTGGCCGTGGACTACGAGGTGCTTCCCGCCGTGTTCACACCGCAGGACGCCCTGCGGCCCGGCGCGCCCCTGGTCCACGGGAACAAGGACGGCACGACCTCCCGCATCTCCCGGCCCGACCGCAACGTTGTGGCCGAACTCCATTCCGAACTGGGCAGCGCCGCCGAGGGGTTCGCGGCGGCCGACTTCGTCCACGAACGGACCTACCAGACCCAGCGCGTCCAGCACGTCGCCCTGGAAACCCACGCGGCCATCGCCTCCGTCGACGAGTCCGGCCGGCTCCAGGTCCGCACCTCCAGCCAGGTGCCCTTCCTGGTCCGCCGCACCCTCTGCAGGGTGTTCGGCCTGGAAGAGGACCAGGTCCACGTGGTGGCCGGCCGGGTGGGCGGCGGTTTCGGCGGGAAACAGGAAGTGCTCACCGAGGACCTGGTGGCGCTTGCCGCCCTGAAACTGAAGCGGCCCGTCCAGCTGGAACTCACCCGTACCGAGCAGTTCACCGCCACCACCACCCGGCATCCGTTTACCATCAAGCTCAAGGCAGGGGCCAGCAAGGACGGTGCCCTGACCGCGCTGGAGCTGGACGTCCTGACCAACACCGGTGCCTACGGCAACCACGGTCCCGGCGTGATGTTCCACGGCTGCGGCGAATCCCTGGCGGTCTACAAGTGCGCCAACAAAAAGGTGGACGCCCACGCGATGTACACCAACACAGTGCCGGCGGGTGCGTTCCGCGGCTACGGCCTGAGCCAGATGATCTTCGCTATTGAGTCCGCCATGGACGAGCTCGCCGAGGGCATCGGAATGGACCCGCTCGAGTTCCGCCGCAGGAACATGGTCCGCGAAGGCGACGACATGCTCTCCACCCAGCCGGACCCCGAGGAGGACGTCCACTATGGCAGCTACGGCCTGGACCAGTGCCTGGACCTGGTCCGGGACGCGCTGGACCGGGGCCGCGAACGCTACCGTGCCGCGGGCCTGGACGAGCCTGGGCCGGACTGGATGACCGGCGAAGGCGTGGCACTGTCCATGATCGACACTGTCCCGCCGCGCGGCCACTTCGCCCATTCCCGCCTCAGGCTCCTGCCCGACGGGACGTACCAGGCCGACGTCGGGACCGCCGAGTTCGGCAACGGCACCACCACGGTCCACGCCCAGCTCGCCGCCACCGCCCTGTCCACCGATGCCACGCGGGTGGCGGTGCGGCAGTCCGATACAGACCTGATCGAACACGACACCGGCGCCTTCGGATCGGCCGGAACCGTGGTGGCCGGCAAGGCGACCCTGGCCGCGGCCGAGGAACTGGCCGTCCGCATCCGCGCGTTCGCCGCCGGCATCCGGCAGACCCAGGCCGCTGCCTGCGTCCTCGAGGGCGGCGCGGTGGTCATCGACGGAACACCCGTGGCACTGGCTGAACTGGCGCAGGCGGCCGCGGATGCCGGCGTCGAACTCGAAGCCGAGGGGCGCTGGGGCGGCACTCCCCGTTCTGTCGCGTTCAACGTGCACGGGTTCCGGGTGGCGGTGAACCGCTGCACGGGCGAGCTGAAGATCCTGCAGAGCGTGCAGGCCGCGGATGCCGGAGTTGTGGTGAATCCGCGCCAGTGCCGCGGCCAGATCGAAGGCGGCATCGCCCAGGCCATTGGCGCCGCGCTGTACGAGGAAGTGGTGGTGGACGACGCCGGCCGGGTCACCACGGACATCCTGCGGCAGTACCACATCCCCACCTTCGCGGATGTCCCGCGCAGTGAGGTGTACTTCGCGGATACCAGCGACGCCCTCGGCCCGCTGGGTGCCAAGTCGATGAGTGAAAGCCCCTTCAACCCGGTGGCACCCGCCCTGGCGAACGCCATCCGGAACGCCACCGGAGTCCGGTTCGCCTCCCTGCCGATCGCGCGGGACCGGATCTACCTGGGACTCAAGGAGGCCGGCCTGGTTCCCGCCGAACACGTCCACTCCTAGCCGTTCCACCCACAAACCGGCGCGGGGTCACATACCGCCCTCCCGATCGACATCATCGGGCAGGATCTGACCCCGCCCTGCATCGTTGCATATAGTCGAGGGATGGAACAGCGGATATTAGGCAAGACCGGACGCAGCGTATCGGTCGTGGGGCTGGGCACATGGCAGCTTGGCGCGGACTGGGGCGACGTGGACCCTGCGCAGGCGCAGGCCATCCTGGCTGCCTCGGTGGAGGCCGGCGTGAACTTCTTCGACACCGCGGACGTCTACGGTGACGGCAGGAGCGAGCAGGCCATCGGGAAGTTCCTGGCGGACAACCCGGGGCTGGACATCACCGTGGCCACCAAGATGGGCCGCCGGGTTGACCAGGTCCCGGAAAACTACACCCTGGCCAACTTCCGCCAGTGGGTGGACCGGTCGCGGAAGAACCTGGGCACCGACACCCTGGACCTGGTCCAGCTGCACTGCCCGCCCTCCCCGGTCTACAGCAACAACGAGGTGTATGACGCCCTGGACACCCTGGTGGCCGAAGGCGCCATCCGGAACTACGGCGTCAGCGTGGAACGGACCGACGAGGCCCTCGAAGCCATCCGGCGTGAGGGCACGGCGTCCGTCCAGATCATCCTGAACGCCTTCCGGCTCAAGCCCCTCGACGAGGTGCTCCCCGCCGCGAAGGCCGCGAACGTGGGCATCATCGCGCGCGTGCCGCTCGCTTCCGGCCTGCTGTCCGGCAAGTACTCCAAAGAAACCACTTTTGCCGAGAACGACCACCGGAACTACAACCGCAACGGTGACTCCTTCGACGTCGGAGAGACCTTCTCCGGTGTGGACTACGAGCTGGGGCTGAAGGCCGTGAAGGAGTTCGAGCAGCTGGTCCCGTCCGGCGCCACCACCGCCCAGGCCGCCATCGCGTGGATCGCCGCGCAGGACGGCGTCACCACGGTGATTCCTGGCGCCCGCGACGTGGAGCAGGCCACGGCGAACGCAGCCGCCGCCTCGGTGCCCGTTAGCGAGGAGTTCGACGGCGGCGTCCGCTGGATTTACGACCACTACTTCCGCGACGCGATCCACCCGCGCTGGTAGCCCGTTCGAGCACGCCGGTGACCGCCTCCGCCGTTGATGCGTTCATTGGCCGGCTGGCGGCGGTGCCGGCGGGGCCGGACTGGACGAACTTCTTCGACCACAGCCAACCGTCGAACGCGTTGCGCCGGCACAACCTGGGAACCTACCTGACCGCGATGCTGGAGCGGCGGCCGGAGGTGCTGCTGGTGGGGGAGGCGCCGGGATTCCGGGGCATGCGGCTCACCGGGGTTCCCTTCACCAACCGGGCCATGTTCGAGGGCCCCGCCAACAGCTTCGGTTTGTTTGGCGCGGGGGCGGGTTATCGGCTTACGCCTGACGCTGCCGGAGTTCCCCTGGAGCCAACCGCCACCGTCATGTGGCAGGTCCTGGCCGAGCTGGATGTTCTTCCACTTCTGTGGAGTGCATTCCCCTGGCATCCGCACCTTCCGGGAAAGCCCCAGTCCAACCGGACGCCACGGCCGGCGGAGGTGGCACTGGGCACCCCGTTCTGGCAGGAACTTGCACAAATTTTTGAAGTCCGGACCGTGGTGGCCGTCGGCAACGTCGCGCACCGCAGCCTGCTGCGAAATGGCCTGGACGTCCCCAAGATCCGGCATCCCGCCCACGGCGGGCGGGCCGGATTCAAACGGGGGCTGGAACAGCTGCTATTGGAGTAGGCCCAGCTGGTCCGGGGTGTCGATGTCCTCGCCGGTGGACTGGTCGCTGCAGTCCACTTCGTCTACCAGGTCAGGGTGCGCCTGCAGGAACCCGCGCGCCCCGGCGTCGCCGGTGACCGTCGCGCTGACGGCGTCCCGCAGTGCGGCATCAATGAGCAATGGGTGACCGCGGTGCAGCGCAGGCGGCACGCCGCCGTCGGCTGCTTCCCGACGGCGGTATGCGGCGGCGGTGATCCGTCCCGGCCGGTGCGTGGCCAACAGGCGGCGCACAGTGGCGGGGGCCAGGCCGGGCTGGTCCACGAGGGCGATGAGCAGGTGGTCTGCCGGGTCAGCGGTCCGGTCCGCCAAGAGGAAGGAACTGCCCATGCCGGTTTCCCAATCGGGATTCACGGCGACCCGGTAGCGGCCCAGCTCCGCGGCGGCGGCGACCTCCGATGCACCCGCGCCGAGGACCACCACCACCTCGCGGCACCCGCCGTCGAGCAAGGTCCCGGCGACGGCCTCCACGAGCGGCCGCCCGTGGTACGGCAGCAGCGCCTTAGGGCCGAGCCCCAGCCGTGTCCCTGCCCCGGCAGCCAGCACAACCCCGGTGGTGCTGCGGCCGACCGGCGTTGCCTCGAATGTCCCCATACCCGCACCCTAACCGAGTTTTTGTCCAGGTATGCAGGGTTAAGCGGCCCGGAAGGCTGCATACCTGGGCAAAAACTTCCGTCTTGATCAGGCGTCGCCGCCAGCCCCGCCCGTGGTGCCGGCGTTGACGTCCAGGAGCTTGTAGCGGTCCATGGCGTACGACGGCGCGCCCTCCTCGACCTCGCCGCGGCGCGCCAGCATTTCAAGGGCACGGACCACGATGGAGTGGGTGTCGTTCTTGAAGTAGCGGCGGGCTGCTGCGCGGGTGTCGGAGAAG
>NZ_BAAHNO010000007.1:0-78459 GCF_054656615.1 Arthrobacter sp. AD-310
GCCCCGGCAGCCGCACCCGTTTGGGTGACCGCAGCCGGCCCGGCAGCAGCACTGCCGGCGTCGCGCCCGTCCGGCTGTTGCGCCCTGCCGCCGTCCGGCAGCTGGGCGACGATGCGGCCATAGAGATCCGCAGGAGGCTCCGCCTCAACGCGGAAAGTCCTGGCGAGCGTCTCGCGGGCATGGCGGACCCGCTCCTGGAAGGCAAGCCGTTCCGAATCGGGAGCGGTGGAGAAGTAGTCCTCAATGGCCTGCCGCTCTCCAGCCGTCACAGCGTCCAGGGCATACAACTCTGCCAGGTCTACGGCGCGGCCGGTGGCGAGGTCCATGGGTATGGTCTCTCCGAAGGCACCGGAGCGGCCGGTGCTTCCATGGTTTGCGTCTGTCATCTCAACTCACCCCCAGACAGGTTTTCAATCGGATCAGTCCGTCCCGGATGCGGGACTTGATGGTGGGTACCGCTGCGTTCAACTGTTCCGCGACCTCCCGGTAGGTGAGGCCGCCGTAGTAGGCCAGGCGAACCGACTCCTGCTGCGTTTCCGTCAGCGTACCGAGGCAGCGGACAACCGCCTCGGCTTCAAGCCGGCTGCCCACTTCATCGGAAACTGAGTCGTGGTCGATGTCCTGGCTGCTGGCGCCGTATCTGGCCTCCCGGTCCGTGGCGGACTGCGCGGACCTTACTTTGTCCACGGCGCGCCGGTGCGAGATGGTCATCAGCCAGGAGAGCGGGCTGCCTGCCTGGGGATCAAACCGTGCCGCGCTCTGCCAGACCTGCAGGAACACTTCCTGCGTGGTGTCCTCGCTGAGCTCGGGATCGATCAGGACCCTGCGGGCCATGCCAAAGACCCGCCGCGACGTCAGCTGGTAGAACTCCGCGAAGGCTGCCTGGTCGCCCCGGGCGATTCCCTGCAGCAGCGCACCTAGGTGGTGGTTGAGGTCGGCCGGCGGGTCTGTGACCGCGGCGGAAGCCTCGGTATGTGGCGCATTGGGGGTTTCCATTACTACCAAGCATAAGTCTCCCGGCGGCGGATCCAGAGCAGTTTCGCTGTGCTGGAGTCCGCCTGTCCGGGGGCCCGTCCCTAGTAATGTCACCTGCCGCTCCTCGTTCCCGCCGGAATGTCCTCACGAGGGATTCGGGGCAGCGGCTGGGGTGGATGGGCGATACCGGGCGTTCATTTCAGGTTCGTGGACGCGGCCAGCGGCGGTGTCAGAGCCGGGCGCCCGCAAACCCCTGCTGCCGCCACGCCTCGTAGACGGCGATGGATGCGGCATTGGCGAGGTTGAGAGAGCGCAGGGCCGGGAGCATCGGCAGCCGCACCGTCGCAGTCACGTGGGGATCGGATTTCAGTTCCTGCGGAAGACCCACCGATTCCCGCCCGAACATCAGGACGTCGCCGGGTTGGTAGGAGATGTCCGTGTAGCTGGCCGTCCCGTCCGAGGTGAAGGCGTAGACGCGTTCCGGCTGCAGGTGCTGCCAGGCTTCCCCGATGCTCTTGTGCACGGTGACCACGGCGAGGTCGTGGTAGTCCAGTCCGGCCCGGCGCAGTTTGGCGTCCGAGAAGTCGAAACCGAGGGGTTCCACCAGATGCAGCTCCGCACCGGTGATGGCAGCCAGCCGGATGGCGTTTCCGGTGTTGCCGGGGATTTCAGGTTCATGGAAGAGGATGCGGAACACCTTCCAATCCTAGCCACAGCACCCGGCCCCGCCTTCCCGTGGCGGTTGCATGCCGTTCAGAGACGCCGTTCAGTGACGCCGTCCAGTGATACCGCTCAGTGCATGCCGCGGAGCAGCCGGGCCAGCACGGGAACATTGACCGTGTGCGGTGCCGGTCCGGAGGCGAGGAACTCCTTGATGCCCCGGACCATGCCTGCGGCATTGACGATCTGGACCGTCTCCAGGGCCCCGGCGGAGCGGCGGTGGTGGTCGATCACCGGTTCGTGCAGGTTCCCGCTCGGGCTGAGGACCACGGTCCAGCCGGTGACGTTGAGTTCCGGAAAAATATCCTGCATGGCCCGCACCATATGGGAGAGCCGGGGCGGGACGATGGTCCGCGCTCCATGGTTGAGCGTGTTGCCGTTCCAGGCGTAGGCACCCTTGGGCAGCAGCATGGAGTTGACCAGCGCAAGCCGGTAACCGGACAGGACGGCGTGGTCGATGTGGCTGTTGTCCGCGGGCGATTGCAGGCCGTTGATGAGCCGGGCCGCCGGGATGGCCGGCAGGACCTGCCGGGTCAGGAGCTGCACCGTGCGCATCTCCCGCTGGATCCTGGCCTCGGCGCCAAAGATCCCGCGCTTCCGGGGCATGCCGTGGACCTGTTGGCTCGCCTGGGCCAGGGGAATCAGCGGCACGTTTCCGGACGCCCCGCCATCGAACGGCGGGACGTAGACGGGAGGATCACCCGCCGTGTTCCGGGCACTGCCGGTCCGGTGGACGGTGGCTGACGCCCTGCTGCCTGCGGGCGGAGCGTCGAAGTGCGGTTCGTTGTCCGGGGTGCCGCGGACCGTGCCGGCCGCATAGGAACGGTCATACGCTTTGCGGCGCTGGGGGTCGATGAGTGTCTCGTACGCGGCAGTCACCCGGCGGAAGGCAGCCGGGTCACCGCCATGGTCAGGGTGTGCGGCACGGGCAGCACGGCGGTAGGCCAGCTTGATCTCTTTCTCGGTGGCGGTGACGGCCACCCGAAGGACCTGGTAGTGGGAGCTGCTGCTCTCGGTCAAGCACTCGTCCTTTTCGTTGTCGGCCTGCCCCGCCGGGCCGGGCCAGCCCAGTCTAGCCAGCATCGCGGCCGGCCCTGTTCACACAACGAGCGCCCGGGTCCGGCGGGTTCCCGGTCCTGCCGCAGTCTAGACTCGTGGGTGCACGGCCGGAGGGGACGTGCCGAAGCGGATATGGGGACAGCAGCGGGGTGGACATGGAAAAGCCGACGGCGGGACGGGCTGCGCGGGCGGGCCGGCCAGGGAAGGTGCTCGCGGCCGCGCTTGGTGCGGTTCTCCTCGCTGGCTGCAGCATCGGCGTCCCCGACCCGGCGGCCCCACAACCAGTTGGCAGCACCCCTGTCCTGGCGACTCCGACGATCACTCCGGGCCATGACGCAGAGGCCGTGGCCGCGCAGGACCTGCCCCTGGCTGCGGGACAGACCCTTGCCCGGGGCGTCCCGGTGGGCATATCCGATGGACTGGGTAAAGCTCCCGGCTGGAAACCGGTCAAGCAGAACGTGGCAGGGGAGAGCCAGTACCTCAAAACGGACGGCTGCCTGGTGGCTGCCAAAGTCCGGAATACCCAGGCGGTCCTGGCTAGGGCCGATGACCGTGATTCAACAGTGGCGCTGTTTGAATACCTGGATCCGACGATCCTGCCGGACCACTTGAAGACGGACACGCTGGGCTGGGGGGAGGGCCAGGACGGTCCCGTCCGCCGGGCGGAGGTCCTGGTCCTTGAACAGGCCGGACCGCCGGCCGGAAGAGCCGCCGTCGTCCTCGCACGGCTGTTCGCGACTGCGGGCTCTTCCGTGTATGTGTCCGTGTCATGCCCCGACGCCGCCGCTCTGGGCGCGGCCCGTGCCGACGTGTCCAGGTACCTGCCGCTCGTGCCGCCGTCGAACTAGCGTTTCGAGGAGATGCCGGCCAGCCGGGCCGCGGCCACGACTGAACGAAGCCGGGGCCGGAACATCACATTGGCTAGAATTGGAAGGTGCCCGTCTACCTCGACCACGCTGCCACCACCCCGATTGCGGCTGAGGCGCTGGCTGCCCTCACGCGCGAACTCGCCCGCACCGGGAACCCGTCATCCCTGCACGGTTCCGGACGCAGGGCGCGCCGCACCGTTGAGGACGCGCGCGAGACGGTAGCTGCTGCCGCCGGAGCCCATCCCTCCGAGGTGATATTTACCTCCGGCGGAACCGAATCGGACAACCTCGCCGTCAAGGGCCTCTACTGGTCCCGCCTGGCTGAAGACCCTGCGCGGCGGCGCATCCTGTGTTCCGCCGTCGAACACCATGCAGTCCTGGACACTGTCGAGTGGCTGGAACGGCACGAGGGCGCCGAGGTGGCGTGGCTGCCCGTTGACAGTGAAGGCGTCGTGGACCTGCAGGCCCTTGAAGCCGAGCTGGCCCGAGATCCCGGAACCGTCGCACTGGTGACAGTGATGTGGGCCAACAACGAGGTGGGCACCATCCAGCCCATTGCGCGGATCGTGGAACTGGCCCACGCTGCGGGCGTCCCGGTGCACTCAGACGCCGTGCAGGCCTTCGGTTCCCTGGCAGTTGACTTCAAGGCGTCCGGCCTCGATGCCATGTCCATCTCCGGCCACAAGATCGGCGGGCCGGTCGGCGTCGGCGCCCTCCTGCTCGGGCGTGCGGTCAAGCTCACACCGGTCCAGCACGGAGGCGGCCAGGAGCGGGATGTCCGTTCCGGAACCCTGGACACGGCCTCCATCGCGGCCTTCGCCGCTGCGGCCGGTGCCGCCACGGCAAACCTGGGCGGGGAGTCCGCCCGGATAGCAGCGCTGCGCGACCGCCTGATCGATGGCGTCCGGGAAAGGGTTCCGGACGCGGTCCTCCGGGGAGCGCCGGGCGCCGGCCGTCTCCCCGGCAACGCGCACTTCACGTTCCCGGGCTGCGAGGGTGACTCGCTGCTTTTCCTCCTGGACCTTGCCGGCGTCGAATCGTCCACCGGGTCGGCCTGCACTGCCGGCGTCCCGCGCCCCTCGCATGTGCTGCTGGCCATGGGCCTGGATGAGGAGACGGCGCGCGGGGCGCAGCGCTTCACCTTGGGCCACGCGTCCACCGAGGCCGATGTGGACGCCCTGCTGGCGGCCCTGCCGGACGCTTATGCCCGGGCGCGGCAGGCCGGCATGGCCGGGCATGAGTCCTCTATCCAGACAGCCGGCACCATCGCCAGGCAAGCTGCCAAGTAAAGCTGCGGACGCCCTGCGCGGCGGCGCGCTTTACACGAGGCCGTAGAATAGATAGGCGAACATCGTTTCCGGGAGCCTCCCCGGCAATCCACTTAACACCCTTCCGGCCCGTCCGCCCATCCCGGCCTCCGGCCAGATCCTTCCCCGACAGAAAGCCAGCATGCGAGTTCTAGCAGCCATGAGCGGCGGAGTAGACTCCGCCGTTGCCGCCGCCCGCGCCGTCGAGGCGGGGCACGACGTCGTCGGTGTCCACCTGGCGTTGTCCCGGATGCCCGGTACCCTGCGCACGGGCAGCCGGGGCTGCTGCACCATCGAGGATTCCCGCGACGCATGGCGCGCCTGCGACGTCCTCGGCATCCCCTACTACGTCTGGGACTTCTCCGAGCGGTTCAAGGAGGACGTGGTGCAGGACTTCATCGACGAATACGCTGCAGGCCGCACTCCCAACCCCTGCATGCGCTGCAACGAGCGGATCAAGTTCGCCGCGCTGCTGGAGAAGGCAATCGCACTGGGCTTCGACGCCGTCTGCACCGGCCACTATGCCAAGGTGATCGAGGACGCGGACGGGAACCGCGAACTGCACCGCGCCGCTGACTGGGCCAAGGACCAGAGCTACGTCCTCGGCGTCCTGACGCACGAGCAGCTCAAGCACTCCATGTTCCCCCTGGCCGATACCCCGTCGAAGGCCGAAGTCCGGGCCGAAGCCGAGCGCCGTGGCCTGTCGGTCGCCAACAAGCCGGACAGCCACGACATCTGCTTCATTCCCGACGGCGATACCGCAGGGTGGCTTGCGGAAAAAATCGAGATGACCGCCGGGGACATCGTGGATGAAACCGGTGCCAAAGTAGGCGAGCATCCCGGTGCCAATGCTTTCACCGTCGGCCAGCGCCGCGGCCTCAAGCTGGGCACGCCGGCGGCGGACGGAAAGCCCCGCTTTGTGCTCGAAATCCGTCCGAAGGAAAACAAAGTGGTGGTGGGCCCCCAGGACCTGCTGGCCATCGACGAGATCCGCGGCATCAAGGTGTCATGGGCAGGCCTGCCCATCACGGAGGTGGAGACCGGCGAGGCCTTCGACTGCCATGCCCAGGTCCGCGCCCACGGGGACCCTGTTCCGGCCACCGCGTGGATGGAGCAGGGCGACGACACTTCCGCAGGCCAGTTGGTAGTCCGGCTGACCGACCCGCTCCGCGGCGTGGCTCCCGGCCAGACCGTGGTCCTGTACCAGGGCACGCGTGTCCTCGGCCAGGCAACCATCGACGCCGCCCGGTCGCTTCAGCGCGCCGCCCTCTAGCGCAACCAGGCCAAAGCGCCGCCCCTGCACACGCAGGGGCGGCGCTTTTTGCTGCCCGATGGCAGACGCAGTCCGGGTCCGCAGGCACCCGCCAGCCGGATTTCGTGTCGTAACTCACACAATGAACCGTCCTGAGTGTTGACTCTCTGATTGAATCTACCCATCAGTAGCACCCTGCCTAAGCAAAGGCACCCCTGGTCGGCGGGGTGTGCTCATCGGACAGAAAGTTCACAGATGACAAAGAGCCCCAAAGCACTGCCCGGCGCCATCGCGCTCGCAGGCATCTCCGCCCTCGCCTTGACTGCCTGCACGGGCCCCTCAGGCGGCGGCGGATCCTCCACCGGCGGCACCGGCGGTGCAGACATCAGCTACGGCACAACAGACAAAGTCGTAACGCTCGACCCCGCCGGATCCTACGACGGCGGATCCTTCATGGTCATGAACCAGGTCTATCCGTTCCTGCTGAACTATGCCCCGGGGACCGCGGACGCCACGCCGGACATTGCCGAATCCGCCTCCTTTACCAGCCCCACCGAGTTCACCGTGAAGCTGAAGCCCGATCTCAAGTTCGCCAACGGGCACACCCTGGATTCGTCGGATGTCGTCTTCTCCTTCAACCGGGTCAAGAACATCAACGACCCCAACGGCCCCGCGTCCCTGCTGTCCAACATGACAAAAGTCGAGGCGACGGACGCCACCACTGTGGTCTTCACCCTTGAGGCCGGCAACGACCAGGTCTTCCCGGGCGTCCTTGCGTCCAATCCCGGTCCGATCGTGGACGAGGAAGTCTTCCCGGCCGACAAAATCCTGGACGACGACGCCATCGTCGCGGCAAAGCCCTTCGCAGGCCAGTACACGATCGAGAGCTACAAGAAGAACGAACTGGTCAGCTTCAAGCCCAACCCCGACTACCAGGGCCTGCTCGGCAAGGCCGCCAACAGCGGTGCGACCCTGAAGCACTACGCCGATCCGAACAACCTGAAGCTGGACGTCCAGCAGGGCAACATCGACGTTGCCGGCAGGATCCTCACTGCGACCGACGTCGCCGACCTCGAATCCGACAGCAACGTCAAGGTCCACAAGGGTCCCGGCGGTGAACTGCGGTACATCGTGTTCAACTTCGACACGATGCCCTTCGGAGCAAAGACACCCGACGCCGACCCCGCCAAGGCCCTCGCCGTCCGGCAGGCAGTCGCCCACCTCGTTGACCGGGAAGTGATTGCCTCCCAGGTCTTCAAGGACACCTACACTCCGGTCTACTCCTACGTTCCCAAGGAGTTCGAGGGCGCAGCCGAACCCTTGAAGAGCCTCTACGGGGACGGCAACGGCAAGCCCAGCCTGGATAAGGCCAGGAAGGTCCTGGCGGATGCGGGCGTCAACTCAGTGGTGGACCTCAAGCTGCAGTACACAGACAGGTACGGCACCTCCGCGGCAGATGAGTACGCCCTGGTCAAGGAGCAGTTGGAAAAGTCGGGGCTGTTCACGGTGGACCTCAAGTCCACGGAATGGACCACCTATACCAAGGAGCGCAGGGCCGACGCCTATCCGGCCTACCAGCTCGGCTGGTTCCCGGACTACTCCGACGCCGACAACTACCTCACCCCGTTCTTCATCCCGGGCAACTTCCTGGGCAACCACTACGAAAACGCTGCCGTGACCGACGTCGTGAAGAAGCAGCTGGTGACCACCGACAAGGCGGAACGGAGCAAACTGCTGGGCCAGGCGCAGGAAGCCATCGCCAAGGACCTGTCCACGCTGCCGCTGCTGCAGGGCGCCCAGGTGATGGTGGCCAGCACCAACGTGCAAGGCGTGGAGAAGACGCTCGACCCGTCCTTCAAGACCCGCCTCGGCGTGATGTCCAAGTAGGTCCACGCTGCCAATTCCGCCAAGAACCGCACACGGGGGCGGGGCGCCGCAAGGGCGTCCCGCCCCCGTGCCGGCCGGTGCGGGCGCGGCCCGCATCCGATGACCCCTGAGGTACCATGACCACTTTGATCGACGCGCCGCCAGGCGACGCTGACGGGCTGCTGCCGACAGCCAAGAAATTTTCCGGAGGTGGACTGGGGCAGTACATCCTGGTCCGTTTCCTGCTGATCTTTCCCACCATCTTCATCCTCGTCACCATGGTCTTCTTCCTGATGAGGATCACCGGCGACCCCATCACCGCAGCCATGGGCGGCAGGCTGCCCGCAGACCAACTCCAGGAACGTATCCAGGCCGCAGGCTACGACCGGCCGCTCCTGGTCCAGTACTTCGAGTACCTCGGGCAACTGGCGACCGGCAACTTCGGACGCACCCTGACCGACAACCGCGCCGTCGTCGAAATGCTTGCCACGTACGGGTCCGCCACCCTCGAACTGAGCATCAACGCGCTCCTTGTCGCCCTGCTGGCCGGCATCCCCCTCGGTATGGTGGCCGCGTCCCGCCGGGACAAGGCACCCGATGCGGTGCTCAGGATCTTCGCCATCCTCTGCTACGCCACTCCGGTGTTCTTCGCCGGGATGCTCCTGAAGCTCACCTTCTCGGTCTGGCTGGGCTGGCTGCCCGTGGCCGGAAGGGCGAAGACCTCCAGCGAGCTGGCCCTGACCTCGCTGGAAGCCCCTACCGGCATCTACTGGCTGGATGCCCTTCGCAGCGGCAACCTGGCCGCCTTCGGGGACGTCGCGGCCCATGCAGTCCTCCCCGCCCTGGCCCTCGGCCTGCTGACGGCAGGAATCTTCCTCCGCCTGGTCCGCACCAATGTGATTGGCACCCTGGGCCGGGACTACATCGAGGCAGGCAGGTCCCGCGGCGTCAGCGAGTACCGGCTGGTGACCAGGCACGCCTACAAACCCGCGCTGATCCCGATCATCACGGTGATGGGCCTGCAGATCGCCGTGATGCTGGGCGGTGCGGTGCTCACCGAGAAAACGTTCGAGTGGAAGGGGCTGGGGTTCCAGTTGGCCAATTACCTCACTGCACGTGACTTCGTTGCCGTGCAGGGCATCGTCGTGCTGCTGGCGATCATCGTGGCCGTGACCAACTTCATCGTGGACATCATCGCCGCGCTGATCGACCCCCGCGTGAGGTACTGACATGAGCGTTACCGACGTGCCTGTTCCCGTGGCCAATCCGCGGGCTCCGCTGTTCCGCCGGCTTCCGGTCGTCTCACACTTCGCGAGGAGCGTTGGGCTCCAGCGCGGCATGCTGGTGGCCGGGCTGGTCCTTACCGGCGCCTTCGTCCTGACCGCGGTGTTCGCGCCGCTGCTCGCGCCGTACGGCTTCTCCCAGTTGTCCGACGACGACGGCAACTTCCCCACGCAGCAGGCACCAGGCGGCAAACACCTCCTGGGCACGACGGTAGGCGGATACGACGTCCTGTCGCGGGTGATCTGGGGTGCGCAGACAGCAATCCTCGTCATCGTTGTGGCGGTCACCTTGTCCATCGTCGTCGGTGTGGCCCTTGGCCTGGTCAGCGGCTACCTCGGCGGTTGGCTCGACCGGATCCTGGTGGTCATCGCCGACGCCGTCTACGCCTTCCCGTCACTGCTCGTGGCCATCGTCATGGCCATTGTCATCAGCGGGGGGCAATCCAGCCTTACCGGTGGCATCTTCGCCGCGGGAACCGCGATCACCCTGGTTTTCATCCCGCAGTACTTCCGTGTCATCAGGGCTGAGACGGTACGGCTGAAGGCAGAACCCTTCGTCGAGTCAGCCAAGGTGGTCGGGGCCTCCAGCACCAGGATCATGGGCCGGCACATCTACCGGAACGCCACCCGGACACTGCCACTGATCTTTACCCTGAATGCGTCCGAGGCAATCCTGACCCTTGCCGGACTCGGTTTCCTCGGATTCGGCATCGAGCCCAGTTCGGCAGCAGAGTGGGGGTTCGACCTCAACAAGGCGCTCGCCGACACCACCTCCGGAATCTGGTGGACCGGACTGTTCCCCGGACTGGCGATCGTGCTGACCGTGGTAGGCCTCACGCTCGTGGGGGAAAGCATCAATGACCTGAACGATCCGCGCCTCCGCGGACGCAAAGCCGCAGGAGCCAAGGGCGGACGTGGGCCCGCGGCCCCGGCGCAGGCTGCCATCGACGTGGAAGTGAGGGGATCATGAGCACTGACCCTGGTTCGGTATCAGACCGGCCGGAACGGAACGGACGGCCCGTCCTCGGCATTGGCAACCTTCGGGTCACCTTTGCCACCGACGGCGGTGACGTCCACGCGGTGAAGGATGTCACCCTGGACGTCCAGGCAGGGGAGGTGCTGGCCATCGTGGGCGAATCGGGTTCAGGCAAGACCGTGACCGCCAAAACCATCCTTGGCCTGCTGCCGGAAACAGCCACCAGCTCCGGAACCGTGCTGATCAACGGCGCCGACGTCATCAGCGTCGGCGCCGAGCGGCTCCGTCAGATCCGTGGACGCGACGTGGCCATGGTGTTCCAGGAGCCCTCGACCGCCCTGAACCCCGTCTTCACCGTGGGCTGGCAGATCGCGGAAGGAATCCGTGCGCACGCCGGGACAAGCGGCGGAAAACGGGTGTCCGCCAAGGACGCCAAAGCCCGTGCGGTGGAGGCGCTGCGCAAAGTGGGCATACCCGACCCCGAACGCCGCGTAAATTACTACCCGCACCAGTTCTCCGGCGGGCAGAAGCAACGGGTGGTCATCGCCGCTGCACTGGCCCTGAATCCCGGACTGATCGTCGCGGACGAGCCCACCACTGCACTGGACGTCACCGTGCAGGCGGAAATCCTGGAACTGCTCCGGGACCTTCGCGACACATACGGCACGTCCATTGTCCTGATCACGCACAACATGGGTGTGGTGGCAGACCTCGCGGACCGGGTAATCGTGATGCACCAGGGCGGCATCGTCGAGGAAGCGCCGGTGCGGAAGCTTTTTGCGGAACCCCGGCAGGACTACACCCGCAAGCTGCTTGCCGCGGTGCCGCACCTGGGGCACAACTCGGCCTCCGCAGGCCTCACAGAACGTCCCCGCCAGGGCGCGGAGGTCCTGGTTGCTGCAGAAAACCTGGCCATCGAATATGCCGGCAGGCTCGGCACCCCGGCGTTCAAGGCGGTGGACGGCGTCAGCTTCACGCTGTCCAAGGGCGAAGTCTTCGGGCTGGTCGGGGAGTCAGGATCGGGAAAGACCACTATCGGCCGCGCCATCGCCGGGCTCAACCGGGCCACGGGCGGGAGCCTGAAAGTGCTGGGCTACGAGTTGCTGGACTTCCGGGAGCGCACCTTCAAACCACTCCGGAAAGACATCGGATTTGTTTTCCAGGACCCGGCGGCATCCTTCAACCCGCAACTCACCATCGGGGAATGCATCGCCGAGCCCCTGGTCATCCACACCCGGTTCGGTCCTGCGCAGGCGCGAAAGCGCGTCGGCGAGCTGCTCGAATCAGTGCAGCTGCCGGCGTCGTACACGGCCCGCTACCCGCACGAGCTGTCCGGCGGCCAGCGGCAGCGGGCATCCCTGGCGCGGGCACTGAGCCTGAACCCCCGTCTGCTGATCGCCGACGAGCCGACGTCGGCCCTCGACGTTTCAGTCCAGGCCAAGGTCCTTGACCTGTTCAAGGAGATCCAGCAGGAGTTCGGTTTCGCCTGCCTCTTCATCAGCCATGACCTTGCGGTGGTGGACAGCCTCGCCTCATGGATAGGCGTGCTGTACAGGGGCCGGCTGGTGGAACAGGGGATTGGCAGCCAGGTCATGGGCAGTCCCCGGCACGACTACACCAGGCGCCTGATCGCCTCCCTTCCGGTGCCCGACCCGGACGAACAGGAACGACGCCGGGAACAGCACCGGGCGCTGCTGGGCATTTAAGCGGTTGCCCGGAGTGTGGGACCGGGGCCGGGGTGCTGCCCGGCGCCGGTCCTTAACACCCGGTCGATCGCGCCGCCTGCCCATAGACTGGGAGCATGACGCAGCAGAACATCCCAACCCCGGATTCCGACGATTACGACCCCGCCGCCAGCTCCCTGGCCGGCCAGGTGGACAACTCGGTGATGGCTGAACTGCTGTCCATCCGCTCCAGCATCGACAACATCGACGCCACCCTGGTGTACCTCCTGGCCGAACGGTTCAAGGCCACGCAGAAGGTGGGTTTCCTGAAGGCCGCCCACCGCCTCCCGGCAGGGGATCCGGGGCGCGAGACGGCCCAGATCGCACGGCTCCGCCGGCTCGCCGAGGACGCCCACCTGGACCCGGCGTTCGCCGAAAAGTTCCTGAACTTCATCATCGGCGAAGTCATCCGCCACCATGAGGCCATCGCGGAGGACCACCAGGCGGCGTCGGCCTCCGGCCAGCATCCGCAGGCTTCAGCACTGGCGTGACAGTGGGGGAACGGCATGAACCTGGTGCAGGCCCTGAAACGCCGGCTGTTGCCGGGCAGGCCCCGCCGTCGGAAGTGACCGCCACCGCCCTGGGCCCATGGCCAGGCGACGATCCCCTGGAAGCGGCGCGGGCCATCCGTGGTGAACTCGGCAGCCCGCACCTGCCCTTCCTCGCCGAACTGCCCGCCCGTGGTATCGGCTCCGACGCGCTTGGGCGGACCGCTTCCTTCCTGGAGGAACTGGCTGTTGACGTCCAGCCCTATGGCTGGCGCCTCGTAGACCGGCCGGGCAAGGACTTCCGCCGGGCGGCCTCGGCGCTCGCGACGGACATCAACGTCCTCGCCGACGTCGCCGGAACCGAGGAGAGCTCCGCGGCAGAGATCAAGGTCCAACTGGTAGGTCCCCTCAGCCTGGCCGCCGGGCTGCATCTGCACAACGGCGAGCGCGCACTCATCGATTACGGTGCCCGGCGGGACCTGGCCGGATCCCTTGCCGCCGGGGTCGGAAACTACCTGGCCAAGGTGTCAGCAGCCGTGCCCGGCGCGCGGCTGGTCGTGCAGCTCGACGAACCCGATATCGCCGCTGTGCTGGCAGGTACCATCCCCACCGTCAGCGGCTACCGCACGCTGCGGGCCGTGGCAGGCTCGGAAGCGCGGGAATCGTGGCGGACCGTCATAGATGCGCTCCGTGCCGCGGGCGCCGGGGAAGTGGTAGTGTCCGTTCCCGCCATCGAAGCGCCCGTGGACCGGATCCTGGCCGCCGGAGCGGACGGCATCGCGGTACCGCTCAAACCCCTCACGTCCCGCCAGTGGGAGCAGCTGGCCGGGGCCGTTGAAGCCGGGAAGAGGTTGTGGGCCGGTGCCCTGGACGTGGACGCAGGAACACCACCCAAGGTGTCCGACGTCGTCGAATCCGTGTGGCGACCCTGGCGGCAGCTGGGCCTTCCGGCCTCCTCCCTGCACACCATCCGGGTCACGCCATCGGCGGGGCTTGCGGGGATGACTCCCGCGCAGGCAACCGCTGCCCTTGGGAGACTCACGCGGTTGGCCGACGGCCTGAACCAGCTCGCATTGGGCTAGGTGTATCCGGGTCCCGGTCCAGCCCCGTGTCAGACCCGGTTCTCCCACCGGTCCGGCTGGGCGTAGCGGGGGAGGAAACTCCGTGCTCCGCTGCCCCCGGTATAGGCGCGGAGACGGTAGTCGAAACTTCCGGCGTACACCAGGACCAGTCCGATCTGGGGCTGGATTACCTTGACCTGGATGCGGTGCCGGCCGCCCGGGCCTTCGGCTGGATCCCACCACTGCTCGGCATACGCCTTCGCGTCGAGGGGGCCCGGCAGGGGGAGGCGCAGCGGGCCCAGGAAGAGCCGGGAGGCTTCGGAAACTCCCCGCAGCCGTCCACCGGCGGTGACGCTGAGGTTCAGGTCGGTCACCATGCGCCGGTGGCGGCCCACGTAGTCCACGAGCTGCGGCCGGCCGCCGCGCCGGGTGACGCTGGTGGTGTCCTGGAACAGGCGGGTCCGGGCCGGGAACCGGATTTCCCGCCGGGCGGTGAGACTGGACCTGCCGAACGGGTCCTGGTGGGCGTGGTTCTCGATCCGGAAGGGAACGTTTTCGCCGTATTCAGGGAAGAACGCTTCCTCCCCGCTGGTGAGCCGCAGCAGGGGCCGCAGCCACTCCTGCCGGCAGCCGACGACGTCGAACGTGCCCTCGCCCACGCCGTACTGGCCTGAGCCGGGCACCAGTGAAAAGTAGTCCTGCAGTTCAGGTTGCAGCCGGTCAAAGTCTGCCCCCAGCACCTGCTGGTAGATGGGCGTGTTCATCATGTTCCTCCTGCCGGGAAAGACAGCGCTCGCCTCACAATCTACCGGCCGCCTTGAGCCTGATATACATGTCGGCGAGTCGCGGCGGCAGCTGATGGGGCTCGGCGTCCACCACCTCAACGCCGTACCGGCGCAGCTCGGCGCTGACCGCGGCGCGCTGCAGGAGAGCACGTTCGGCGGCGGCGGCCCGGAATACGGCTGCGGCATTCCCGCGGTCCCGCAGCATGGCGCCCAGTTGCGGATCGCGGACTGCAGCCACCACCACCACATGGTCGTGGGCGAGCCGGGCGGCGGCGGGAAGCAACCCTTCTTCGGGGGCTCCGGCGTCGAGCGAGGTCAGCAGGACCACCAGGGAGCGGTGTGCCGTGACGGCGCGGACCTGCGCCGGGACGGCCGGCCAGTCCATTTCAATGAGTTCGGGTTCCAGCGGGGCCATTGCCTGGACAAGCTGGCCCAGCAGATTGCCCTGCACCGCGGAGCCGGCCCGGGCACGGGTGCGCCGGTCGAACGCCACGAAGTCCACCCTGTCGCCACCACGCTCAGCGAGCACGCCGAGCAGGAGGGACGCTTCCATTCCGGTATCGAGCCGGGTTTCGTCTTCGATGCGCGCCGCCGAGGTTCGTGACGTGTCGAGGACCATCACCACGCGGCGGTCGCGTTCGGGCCGCCACGTGCGGACCACGACGGCGGACCGGCGGGCGGTTGCCCGCCAGTCGATGGAGCGCACGTCATCACCCCTGACGTAGTCCCGGAGCGAGTCGAACTCCGTTCCCGCGCCGCGGATCTGCACAGCCGCCTTGCCATCAAGCTCCCGCAGCTTCCGCAGCTTGGACGGCAGGTGCCGGCGGGAGTTGAACGGCGGCAGGACGCGCAGCGCACCCCGGCAGCCGACAGTCCGCTGTCGGGCAGCGAGCCCCAGCGGTCCAAAAGCGCGCAGGGTAACGTGCGCGGACTTAAGGTCTCCCCGCCTGGCCGGCCGGAGCCGCACGGTAATGCGCCTGCTTTCATGGGCGGGAACATCGATGTCCTGGACCGGATTGCGCGCACCGGCTGAAGGCTGCCACCCGTCCCGGAGGGAGCCGTGCAGGCGCCGACTGCCGTCATTGCTGACAGTGAGCCTGGACTCCGCTGTTCCGTTCAGGGCGACGTTGGACGGTTCGGACCGCGCTACCCGGACGTGCTTCAGCGAGCCTGCCAGCATGAGGTCGGCTGCGGCGAGGACGGCCGGCACGGCGGCTGTTGCGAGTACTGTGCCCCAGCCGGGCAGCAGCAGGACCGGCACCAGGCCCAGCAGCACCAGTAGGACAAAACGCCCGGAGACGGCCATCAGCGTGGAACGGGAACGGATGCCAGGATGCTGCCCAGCACGTCGTCCACCCGGACGCCGTCCATCTGCGCCTCAGGCTGCAGCGCAACCCGGTGCCTCAGGCATGGCAAAGCAAGCGACTTGACGTCGTCCGGGGTGACAAAAGCCCTTCCGGACAGCCACGCCCAGGCCCGGGACGTATTCAGCAGTGCCGTCGCTCCGCGCGGGGAAACGCCGAGCAGGAAAGAAGGCGCCGTGCGCGTGGCGCGGACCAGGTCCACGATGTAGCCGATGATTTCCTGCCCGACGGCGACGCCGGTCACCGCCCGCCGTGCCCGCTCAAGGTCCGCGGCGTCCGCCACCGCGCGGACGCCCGCCGCCGCGAGGTCCCGGGGATCGAAGCCTGCGGCATGGCGCCGGATGACCTCCATCTCGTCCGTGCGCTCCGGCAGCGGCATGGTGAGCTTCAGCAGGAACCGGTCCAGCTGGGCTTCCGGCAGGGGGTACGTCCCTTCGTATTCCACCGGGTTCTGTGTTGCCGCCACCAGGAACGGGGACGGAAGGGGCCGGGATACCCCGTCCACGGAGACCTGCCGTTCTTCCATGGCCTCCAACAGTGAAGCCTGGGTCTTGGGCGGTGTGCGGTTGATTTCGTCGGCCAGCAGGAGGTTGGTGAACACCGGCCCCTCACGGAAGCTGAATTCCGCGGTGTGCGAGTCGTACACCAGCGAACCCGTCACGTCGCCGGGCATGAGGTCGGGCGTGAACTGCACCCGCTTGGTGTCGAGGTCCAGCGCCGCGGAGAGGGCCCGCACCAGCAAGGTCTTGGCCACGCCAGGCACACCCTCGAGCAGCACATGCCCGTGCGACAGCAGGGCGATCAGCATGCCCGTGACCGTGGCGTCCTGCCCTACCACCGCCTTTGCCACTTCATTGCGGACAGCCAGGAGGGCCTGCCGGGCGGAGTCGTGCGCCAACGGATCCATGACTTTCTGACCACTGCCGTATCCACTCATCGGCCACTGACCTCTTTCTCCAGATTGTTCAGTTCCTGCGCCCAGGCTACGAGCCGGGATTCGCTGCCGGGGCGTTCGTTGAGAAGTTCACGGACCCCGGTTGCCGGCCTGCCTGCCGCCAGCGCCGCCGCGTCGATGACGGTGTCCGCGCCGCTTCCCGGTCCCAGCCGAAGTTTCGCAGCGAGCCGTACCAGCGTCCCGGCCCGCAGGTTGTCCCGGGCCTGGTCCAGGGCGTGGGCATCGTGGTACATCCGGGCCCGTCCCTCTGCCGTCTCCACTGCTTTGACCACAACCGGCAGCGGTTCGAACACGAGGGGTCCCAGGCGCCGGCCGCGCCAGGCGATGGCTGCCAGGGCGACGACGAGGAGCCAGGGGCCGAGGAAGCGCACCCAGTCCGGGGCCAACTCCTCCAGCGTCGCGGGGGAGCCGGAGTCCTCCAGGTCGGCCACCGAGGGCAGGTACCAGACCAGGTCCTGGGAACTGCCGAGGGTCCGAAGGGCCAGGGCGGCGTTGCCCTGCTCGTCCAGCAGGCCGTTGCCCAGAACGGCGGTGCTGCCCAGGACAAACAGGCGCCCGTCCAGGCTGACGGAAAGCAGCCCGGCGGAACTGCCGCCAGGCCGGTAGCAGGACACGCCGCCGTCGTACACAAAACCCTCCGCGCCGGAAATCTCCCCTGCGGCCTGGGCATCGGGAAGGGGGCACCCCGGGGCCAGCAGGGGGGCGGCATCCGGCACCACGCCTGCCTGGCGGATGCTGCCGTCCAGGGCGGTCAGCGTTTCCAGCCGCGGCGTGACCAGCACAAGCCGCTCCGCGGCTGCCGCGAGCTCGAGGAGCCTGGGTTCGTCCAGGAAGCCGTACCGGTCGTACAGCAGCAGCGTGGGGGAGGGACCTGCGTCCAGGGCCGCGCGCGCGGCCTCGAAGGTGTCGGCCTCGTGCACGTTGACTCCGTGCCTGGCCAGAATCCGGGTGACCGCCCGGGCGCCTTCCGGCCCTGCATTTCCGGCTGACAGGGGGGTGTCGTTGCCCTTGGGCGCGAGCTGGTTCCAAACCACCAGGCACATCGCTGCCACCACAATCGCGGCCAAACCTGCCAGAGCCCGGTGCCGGCGGATCCATGGACGCCAAACCCGCTGGGGCGAGGTCCGGGGACCGGTGTCCTGCGGGGAGGTGTCCTGCGGGGCGGGGCCGGTACCGGCGCCGGTGCGGACATCCGTCATGGCAGGACGCCCCGTTCAGCGGCGGGGGAACGTTCAGGCCGGCTTGCCTCCAGCGCGGAGTCCAGGCCCGCCATGTCCCGGTAGTCCGCTTTGCCTGCCGCCACATTTCCGTAGCGGACGGCGTCGAACGTCCTCGCTGCCGCTCCCAGCCGCACTGCCTCCGTGCGGAACGGCACAGCCAGGTCCCGGGCCACCTCATCTGCCGTGCGGCCCGGCTGCGGATCCAGGATGGTGCGGGCCTCGGCGGAGCTGACCAAGGCACGGAAACGGTCGACGACGGCGTCCCCCCAGTTTTCCAGCGCGGCGGCGGCTTCAGCGCGCGCCCGGTAGTCGGCAGGGCCCAGAACGGTGCCCGCTTCGAATACCTCCCCGCTCTTCCGTGCCGAAGGATTCAGCCGGGGCCTGGCAAGGATCACCGCGATGGCGATGATGACGGCGATCACGATGCCGATGACGGAACCCGGGACGGCCCCGGCAGGCTGGGCCGGTCCGTCGAGTGACGAGAGCCAGTCGAGGAAGTCTTCCCAAAGGGCCTGCAGCCAGGACGGGGCGGCATCGCGGTACTCGGCCTTGGCCAGTTCCTCGGCAGCCCACCGCCGGGCTTCTTCTGCCCCCGGCTGCACCGGCGGTTCAGCGGGCATCGGTTCAGCGGTCATTCGGTTCAGCAGCCATTCGGTTCAGCGGCCCTATAGTTCACTGGCCATACGGCCAGGATCGGGTGTCCCGCCCGTGCCCCCCGGGACCCGGCAGGCCTGGCGCGCCGCGGCCCGGGACGCCGTCGGGGTCTGCGTCTGACTCCATCAGCCGGAGGAGGACGATGTCCAGCCCGTCCTTCCGCATCCGCAAATCCATATACAGCAGGGCCATCACGGATGTCTGGAAGGCGTAGCCGAGGGCCCCCACCAAGGCCCCCAACACGGCAGTGACCACTCCGACCGCCACGGCGGCAGCCGCCTGTTCGCTGCTGCCGGCAGGGGAAGCGACCGCGCCGAGGAAGCTTGTCAGGAAGCTGACCGGGATCATGACCACCTGGCTGGCGATTCCCACCATAATGCTGACCACCAGTGCGATGCCCAGGATCCGCCACCAGTTGGCACGGGTGAGGTCCCAGGACCGCCGGAGGCCGGCGACTGCGCCCAACTCCTCGATGACCACGGCGGCCGGGGCAACCATCAGCTTGATGCCAATCCAGATGAACAGCGCAAAAAAGCCCAAAACGGCCGGGATCAGCAGGAGGGCGCCGGTGCCTTCCATGCTGGATACCAGGACGAACGCCAGGCCGGCCAGGACCCCGAAACCAAGCAGGCCGCCCCCCAACAGGAGCAGCGCCACGCGGACCAGGGCGCCCGCCCGGGAACGCGACAACGCCCACATCATGCGGAAACCGGTCTTCCGGTTGAGGATCGAACGTGCCACAGGGACCACCATGGCGCCCTGTAGGACGGCGGAGATGAACATCGTCAGGAAAGCGACCACCATAACGGCGGCCAGGATGCCGACGCCGAGTGAGGCGATTTCCGCCGGGCTGGCGCTTTCAGCCCACGCTTCAATGGACCCGGCGGATGTTGTGGTCATGGCGGTGATGACCGCGGCGAGGATGGCGCCGAGTGATTGCGCCAGCAGCGCGGCGCCGAGCATGGCCTTCGCATTCCTCCGGATAGCCTGGAAGGAGCCGTCCAGGATCTCCCCGAACATCAGGGGGCGGAGCGGAACAATGCCCGGTTTCGGAGGCGCCACATAGCGTGGCTGGTTGTAGGGGCTGCCGTGCGGCGCGCCCGAATACGGCCCACCCGGATACGGCGCACCCGGATATGGTGTCCCGTACGGGGAACCCGTGCCGGAGGGAGGAGGTCCCCAATGCGGCTGGTGCCCCTGCTGCGGCCACCCCGGTTGGCCCCACGGCTGCTGCCCCGGCCACTGGTTCTGCCCCGGTTGCTGCTGCCCCGGCCATTGCGGACCCGGATCCTGTGGTGCCACCGCGTTCCTTCCCCCGTTTGAAATCCGTGCACTGCCCGCGGCGCCCGGCCCGGACACCGGAGGGCGCCGGGAAGGTACGGCATGTCCCAGACTATAGTTCCGGCGTCGGCCGTCCTAGTGCCCCGCCATGCCGAACGCCGCTGAACAGGACAAAGTCAACCTGATAAGGGAATATATAACTATGAAGGCACGCATTCTGGTTGTTGATGATGACGAAGCGCTGGCCGAAATGATTGGAATTGTTCTTCGCAACGACGGCTTCGAGCCGGTCTTCTGCGCCGATGGGGCCCAGGCGCTTGACGTATTCCGGTCATCCAGGCCGGACCTTGTACTGCTGGACCTCATGCTTCCCGGCGTGGACGGCATCGAAGTCTGCCGGCAGATCCGCTCGGAGTCCGACGTGCCCATCGTCATGCTGACTGCGAAGTCTGATACCTCGGACGTCGTCCGCGGACTGGAATCCGGCGCCGACGACTACGTGCCCAAGCCCTTCAAGCCTGCCGAACTGGTGGCCCGCGTCCGCGCCCGCCTCCGGCCCGGCGACCAGAAGGCACCCGAAACGCTGCGGATTGCAGACATCACCATCGACGTCGCAGGACACACGGTGAGCCGGGGCAGCGAACGGATTTCCCTGACCCCGCTCGAGTTCGACCTCCTGGTCGCCCTTGCGCGCAAGCCGTGGCAGGTTTTCACCCGCGAATTGCTGCTGGAGCAGGTCTGGGGTTACCGCCACGCCGCGGACACGCGCCTTGTGAACGTCCATGTCCAGCGCCTGCGGTCCAAGATCGAGCAGGACCCGGAAGCCCCGGAAGTCGTATTGACGGTGCGTGGTGTCGGCTACAAAGCAGGGACCTGAACCCGCCGCGGAACATCCTGATGCGCTGACACCCCGTTTTCGGCGCCTGGCGTTCCGTGGCCGGATCTGGCAGCGCCGTGCACTGATCGTCAGCCTCCGCGTGGCGCGGCTGGTTCGAATGGGGTTCCGCAGGTTCCTGCCTGCCCTGAAGTACCTGGGCCGGGCCGTCCAGCGGCGCTGGCGCCGCTCCCTGCAGTTCCGGACGGTCCTGACCACCCTGCTGCTGGCCGTCACCTCGTTCGCGGTAGTCGGCGCCTACCTTTCGCACCAGATTGCCAACAACCTGTTCCAGGAGCGCCTGACGCAGGCGGAGTCGGAGACCCGCTACAACGTCAAACAGGTCCAGGACACGTTCGACGGCGCACAGGTCACCGACCAGTCATCCGTCATCACCCTGGTCTACGACACCCTGAACGCTGTGGAAGGACGCGGCTCCGTCATCCAGCGCCGCTACGTTTTCGAGGCCATGCCGGAACAAACCAAGCCGCGCAACCGGTGGGTTGAATCGCGCGCCTCGGACCAGCTGACCGTCAGCGTCATTCCGCCCGAACTCCGCAAAGCCGTCCAGGAGTCGGGCAAGGACCAGTACTGGGCCTCCACCGTGATTCCCGTGGGCACGGAGGACAGGCCAGGCATCGCCGTCGGCAACAAGGTCACCTTCAACGGCACCGTGTACGAGCTCTATCTGATCTATGACCTGAACACAGCCCAACAGACACTGGACGAAATCCAGAGCGTGCTCTGGGCCGGCGGCGCCGTGCTGGTGCTGCTCATCGGCGCCGTGGCCTGGTACGTCACCCGGAACGTTGTCAGCCCGGTCAGCCACGCGGCCATGGTGTCTGAAAAACTCGCCGCCGGCCAACTGCAGGAGCGGATGGTGGTCCGGGGCGAGGACGAGGTTGCCCGCCTGGGCGCATCGTTCAACCACATGGCGGCGAGCCTCCAGGAGCAGATCACCCAGCTCGCCACCCTTTCGCAGATGCAGCAGCGCTTCGTCTCCGACGTCTCCCACGAGCTGCGGACACCGCTCACCACGGTGCGGATGGCCGCGGAGGTCCTCTACGACGCCCGTGACGAATTCGACCCTATTAACAAACGTTCCGCGGAACTGCTGTACAACCAGGTGGAACGGTTCCAGTCCCTACTGTCCGACCTCCTCGAAATCTCGCGCTTCGACGCCGGCGTGGCGGTGCTGGACGCCGAACCTGAAGACATCCTGCAGGTCATAGCACACGTGATTGAAGGCGCCGCCCCGGTGGCTGCCGAATACGGATCCGAGATCATCCTCAGCGCTCCCGAGGGCGCCATTGTCGTGGAGATGGACGCCCGGCGGATCGACCGGATCCTGCGGAACCTGATCCTCAACGCCGTTGAACACGGCGAGGGCAAGCCCGTGAGGGTAACCGTGGCAGCCAGCCGGACCGCCGTCGGTGTCAGCGTCCGCGACCATGGCATCGGCATGGAACCCGCGGAAGCCGCCCGCGTCTTCGACCGGTTCTGGCGTGCCGACCCCGCCCGCGCCCGCACCACGGGCGGCAGCGGCCTGGGCCTGTCCATCGCCATGGAGGACACCAAGCTGCACAACGGCTGGCTGCAGGCGTGGGGAAGGAAAGGCAGCGGTGCCAACTTCCGGCTCACCTTGCCGCTGCGCCAAGGGGAGGAGATCGACGATTCACCGGTCCAGCTTGAACCGGACGATGCCATGACCGCCAACGAACCGCGGAATATCCCCGGCGAACCGGACAACCGCAGCGTACTCGTCCTCGAAACCGGCGCGGCACGGCTGGCTCCCGTGCCGGCACCGAAGGAGACCCCATGACCGGCCGCCCGCGCCTGGCGGGGGCCGCGGCTTTCGCCCTTGCCCTGCTGCTGGTCCTTGCCGGCTGCGCACGGATCCCCACTTCCGGGCCCGTGGGGAAGAGCAGTGAAGGCAGCGCCGGGAACCTCAGCGCCCCGGTGTTCCTCCCTGCTGCCCCGCAGGTTGGTGCGTCCCCGGAAACCATCATCGACTACTTCTACCGGGCCGGCAGTGGTTATGAGGACGACTACGCAGTCGCCCGCCAATATCTGACACAGGCGTCGTCAGTGTCGTGGAAACCGGACCAGCGCGCCCTGGTTTACCGGGAGGCGCGGGTCGTGGCTACCGAGACCGAAAACATCTACAACTACGAACTCGACGTCGCCTACACGGTGGACGCCGATGGCATCGCCACCCAGTCCCCTGAAGGGACAGTTGAGAAGATCCCGGTGACCGTCACCCAGGTGGACGGCGAGTGGCGTATCTCCGACATCCCGGACGGGACGGCGATCGCCGAGGAAACGTTCAAGGTCATCTACGGGGCGTACCCCATCTACTTCTACGACCCCACCTTCACTTTCGCCGTCCCCGATGTCCGCTGGTTCATCCGCAACAAGACCGTCAAGGCGATGACCAGTGCCCTGCTCGCCGGGCCGGCACCCTACCTGCGGGGTGCCGTGGCGAGTGCCTTCCCGTCCGGCATCAAGCTGGCGCGCGAATCCGTCCCCGTGGTGTCCGGCGCCGCGCAGGTGGACCTGACCGCCAAGGAACTGATGGAAACCTCGCCGGAGGACCGGCTGCGCATGCAGATGCAGCTGACCCTGACCTTCCGCAGCCAGCCTGATGTTGTCAACGTCGAACTGCGGGCCAACCAGGACCTGGTGCGTGTCGAGGACGACGGTTCCGTGCTGCCGCCCGTGCAGGACAAGAGCGTCCCGTCCCGGCAGATTGCCATCAGCGGCAACGAACTGGTGAGGTACGAAAACAACAGGGTTTCCCCGCTGCCGGACATGCAGCCGGTCTCTGCCTTGAACCCCCGGTTCCCGGCAGAGTCGCCGGTTTCCCAGACAGCGGCGTTCCTCAACGAGGGCAGGACCACGCTCTACAGCATCATGCCAGGGCAGCCTGCCCGCGCCCTGACGACCCGCAGCACACTGAGCCGTCCGTCGTTCGGGCTCAACGAGTGGGTGTGGACTGCCGGACCGGGCGGGAATGGCGAAACGGAGGTCGTGGCCTTCCGCCCTGCCGGTGTGGCCGAGGGTGCGGCGGTCCCGTCCGTCACACTGGCTCCAGCATGGCTGGCCGGGCGGACGGTGAAAGAGTTCAGGATTTCCCGTGAGGGCGTCCGTGCGCTGGTAATTTCCGAACAGAACGGCAAGACCCGGGTACAGGTGGCCGGTGTCATCAGGGGCGGTGACGGCACGCCGCGGGAACTCACCGCGCCTGTCACCCTGGCCACTGACAGTAATCCGGACCAGGGCGTGTGGGTCAGTGACACCACCGTGGCGGTGATGAAGGGTTCCCCGTCCACCAACGTCACGCCGGAACTGTTGTCCCTGACGTCGGGGCAGCCACAGCAGCTCGCCCCGTGGCCCGGGCTGGTGACCCTCAGCGCCGGCAACGGCGCGGAGGAGGTCTACGGGCAGTCAGCGGAGGGTATCTTCCAGCGGCTCGGCAACGGGTGGTCCCCGCAGATCAAGGGCCCGATCGACCCGTCTTTCCCCGGCTAGGCCGTCTCCTGCCCCGAGCAGTCTCCAAGGCATCCACCCGCCAATTTCCACATAGGGCGCCCGGGGCCTGCCGGCGGGGTCCCTCACGGCCGAGGATGGAAGGATGGACCCCAGAGCCGCCGCGCCGGCCGCGCGCGGAAACGCCTGGACAGACCCGGACCTCAACCCGCCGGCGTCCCACCCTGGCCGGCACCGGAACCACTACCACAGCCGGTTTTTGCGGCTCGCTGACCTGCTGGGTGGTGCCCTCGCCGACCTCCTCGCCCTTGTCGTCCCGGTGGACTGTGTGTGCTGCCGGGCCGAGGACCGGGCGCTCTGCGCCGCCTGCAGCCGGAGGATCAGGCACCTCACCAGGAACCCGTTCAGGGCAGAGAGCGGCGCGCCTGCCCTGATGGACATCAGCGGAGCGGTCCTGCTGCCGGTGGCCGCAGCCGGCGTCTACCGGGATGAGCTGGCCCAGGCGCTGTTGTCCTTCAAACGGTACGGTCAGCACCAGCTCAAAGGCACCCTTGGACGGGCATTGGCCGGCGCCGTCACGGCTGCATCGGGGGCCGGCCGGGATGTCTGCCTTGTCCCCGTCCCCACCAGTTCCGCGGCCTACCTTGCCCGGGGGTTCAGCCCGGTCCATCTCCTCCTCGCGGAGGCCTCGCGGCAACTGCCAGGAGCCCGGACCGCCGACGTCCTGGTCAAGACCGGGCAGCCGGCAATCCGGCTGCCGGGCGGGCAGAAGGGGCTCGGCCGGGGAGCCCGCGCCGTGCGGGTCCGGGGTTCCATGCGGGTGCGGAAACGTGCCGTGAAGCGGCTGGCGGGGCGGCGCTGCCTGATTGTGGATGACGTCCTGACCACCGGTGCGACCCTCGCCGAGGCCGCCCGTGCACTGCACCGGGCGGGGGCAGTTGTCACCGGAGCCGTGGTCTTGGCGGCGACACGCCCGCCCGTCACGGGAGGCAGTGGCGACCCGTCCCCGGCGGGCCTGGGAAGCAACCGTGTCTTAGAAAAAAATAAACCGGGAAAGGATGAATAACCGGTGTCTATGAACTAACGTCGGTGGTGGGTACCAAGAACAGAGGGTACCTTTCGATGGCGGCTCGGAGAGGGGCTCGACTGTCAAGCAGCTGGGCCCCGGGAAGTGCCGCCGTCGTGTCACCGAAGTCATTTGGAGGGCACCATGGAGTTTATGATCAGCGGCCGAAATCTGACAGTTTCAGACCGGTTCCGCGAATATGCCGGGGAGAAGATTTCAAAGATCGAATCGCTTGGGGATAAGGTCCAGCGGGTCGATGCCAAGGTCTCCAAGGAGACCAACGCCCGGCAGACAGGCGATCAGCTGACCGTCGAGGTGACAGTACTGGGCCGCGGACCTGTGATCCGTGCTGAAGCCAGCGCCGCCGACAAATTCGCTGCGTTCGACCTCGCCTACAACAAACTGCTTGAGCGCCTCCGCCGTGCCAAGGACCGGAAGAAGGTCCATCACGGGCGCCACACTCCCAAGGCAGTCCGTGAAGCAACTGCCACCCTCGAACCCGCAAGCGCCCACGAGCCGCTGTACGTCGAGGCAAGCCACCGGAACGAAGCTGCGGCCGCCCCCGCCGACAAGTCACCGTACGATGTGGACAATGACATCCCCGCCGGCGATTCTCCCGTTTTGATCCGGCGCAAGGTCTTTCCTGCCGCGTCCCTCTCCCTTGACGACGCAGTCGACAACATGGAACTCGTGGGCCACGACTTCTACCTCTTCGTGGACAAAGCGACCAACACGCCGTCGGTTGTCTACCGGCGCCGCGGCTGGACATACGGCGTGATCACCCTGGACCACGAATGCGAACCAGGGGACACAGTGATCGAAGAAAAAGTCCTCGCCTACCGTTCGGACGACGCCCCTGCCAACGCCTGAGGTGGGCAGTCCCCACCCGAGAGGACCGATGTGCCGGCACCGCTGAGCCTGGACCAGGCACGGCGGATCGCCCTGGCAGCACAGGGACTCCATAAAGGACGGCCCACCGGCCCCGTAACACTGCGGACGGTGGGCCGAACCTTTGCCCAGATCCAGCTGGTCCAGATCGATTCCGTCAACGTCCTTTCCCGCAGCCACTACCTTCCCTTCTTCTCCCGGCTCGGTAACTACGACCGCTCCATCCTGCAGCGGATGTCCAGCTCCCATCCCCGGCGGATGGTGGAGTACTGGGCGCACGAGGCAAGCTACATCCGGCCCGAGCACTACCAGGACCTGCTGCTGTGGCAGCGGCGTGCCTGGGTGGGCGCAGGACGGATGGACCCCGGCCTGCGCGCGGACGTGGCCGCGAAGATCCTCCAGGCGCTGGCATCCAGCCGCGCCATGACAGCGTCTGAACTGACTGCCCGCATTGGCCACGTCGAGGAAAAACAAGCCGCGAACTGGGGCTGGAACTGGAATGCAGTTAAGCGGGTGCTCGAACACCTCTTTGAGGAGGGGCTGGTCTCGGCCGCAACCCGGACAGAGCAGTTCGAACGCAAATACGCGCTGACAGCCAAAGTACTGCCGGAAGCCGATGCCGGACACGACAAGGACCCCGAGGCGGCGCTTCTCCGGCTAACGGAAGCTGCGGCGAAGGCGCATGGCGTCGGAACTGTCCGGTGTTTTGCGGACTACTTCCGCACTCCCGTCAAGGCAACAGCCCAGTCCGTGGAACACCTGGTGCGGCTTGGCAGGCTGGAACCTGTGCAGGTAGCCGGCTGGAACCGGGACGTCTACCGGCACGTCGAGGCTTCCCTGCCGCGGCGCGCCTCAGGCCGGGCCCTTTTGAGCCCGTTCGACTCCCTGGTCTTCGAGCGGCGCCGGCTGGAGGAACTCTTCGGCTTCCATTACCGGCTTGAGATCTACACGCCCGAACACAAGAGGCGTTACGGCTACTACGTCCTGCCGTTCCTTCTGCGGGACCGGATCGTGGCAAGGGCCGACCTGAAGGCGGACCGGGCCGCCGGGAAGCTCCTGGTGAGGTCAGCCCACGGCGAGCCCGGCGCCCCGCCGGACACCGCCGTCGAACTGGCCGCCGAACTGCTCCTCATGGCCGAATGGCTGGGGCTGCAGGAAGTGGTGGTGCAGCCCGACGGAGACCTGGCACCGGACCTGGCCAGGGCCGTGGCGCGGCCGGGGCCGTATCCGCTCTGAGGGAAACAGGCAACTGCCCGTTCTCTCTCCCGTAGACTAAAAACGCCAGAATTCGGCGGCATGAGACTGGGAGCATTTTCACGTGGCATCACTGATCGAAAAACTACTGCGCACGGGTGACAAAAAAACCCTGCGGCAACTACGGAATTATGCCGATTCCATCAATGCACTCGAAGACTCCTTCAAGACCTTCACCGACGCTGAACTTCGTGAGGAAACCGACCGGCTGCGTGAACGCCACCAGGACGGCGAAAAGCTGGACGACCTGTTGCCGGAGGCCTTCGCCGCTGTCCGGGAGGCATCCTCGCGGACGCTGGGGATGCGGCACTTCGATGTCCAGCTGATGGGCGGCGCGGCCCTTCATCTTGGCAACATCGCCGAGATGAAGACCGGTGAAGGCAAGACCCTCGTGGCAACCGCTCCCGCCTACCTCAACGCCCTCACCGGCAAGGGTGTCCACGTGGTCACCGTGAATGACTACCTTGCCGAATACCAGTCCGACCTGATGGGACGCGTTTACCGGTTCCTTGGCCTGACCAGTGGCTGCATCCTGGCAAACCAGGACCCCGCCGTCCGCCGCCAGCAATATGCCGCCGACATCACGTATGGAACCAATAACGAGTTCGGCTTCGACTACCTCCGCGACAACATGGCGTGGGACCGCAACGAACTCGTCCAGCGCGGGCACAACTTCGCCATCGTGGATGAGGTGGACTCCATCCTGATCGACGAGGCCCGGACCCCGCTGATCATCTCCGGCCCCGCGCAGGGGGATACCAACCGCTGGTACAGCGAGTTCTCCAAGGTGGTCCAGCGGCTCCAGCCCGAGAAGGACTACGAGGTCGACGAAAAGAAGCGCACCGTCGGCGTCCTCGAAAGCGGGATCGAAAAGGTCGAGGACTACCTCGGCATCTCCAATCTTTACGAATCGGCCAACACGCCCCTTATCGGGTTCCTCAACAACGCGATCAAGGCCAAGGAGCTGTTCAAGCGGGACAAGGACTACGTCATCCTTGACGGCGAAGTCCTGATCGTCGACGAGCACACGGGCCGCATCCTCGCCGGCCGCCGCTACAACGAGGGCATGCACCAGGCGATCGAGGCCAAGGAAGGCGTCGAGATCAAGGCTGAGAACCAGACCCTGGCCACGGTGACGCTGCAGAACTACTTCCGTATGTACCGGAAGCTCTCGGGCATGACGGGCACGGCCGAAACCGAAGCTGCCGAGTTCATGAGCACCTACAAGCTCGGCGTCGTGCCCATTCCCACCAACAGGGACATGCAGCGGATCGACCAGCCGGACCTGGTGTTCAAGAACGAGGTTGTGAAGTTCGACGCCGTGGTGCGTGACATCGCCGAACGCCACGAAAAGGGCCAGCCCGTCCTCGTGGGCACTACCAGCGTCGAAAAGAGCGAGTACCTGTCCAGGCTGCTGGCCAAGGAGGGCATCCGGCACGAGGTCCTGAACGCGAAGAACCACGCACGCGAAGCCGCCATCGTGGCCCAGGCGGGCCGGAAGGGCGCCGTCACCGTGGCCACGAACATGGCCGGCCGCGGCACGGACATCATGCTGGGCGGCAACGCCGAGTTCACCGCCGTCGCCGAACTCGCCAAGCGCGGACTGGACCCGGAGGAAAACTCGGAGGAATACGAGGCCGCCTGGCCTGCAGCGCTGGAGGCAGCCAAGCAGTCAGTCAAGGACGAGCATGAAGAAGTCCTGAACCTGGGCGGACTCTACGTCCTGGGCACCGAGCGGCACGAATCACGACGGATCGACAACCAGCTCCGTGGCCGGTCCGGCCGCCAGGGCGACCCGGGTGAGTCCCGGTTCTACCTCTCGCTGACCGACGACCTCATGCGACTCTTCAACTCCGGCGCTGCCGAGCGGCTGATGAACAGCTCCGTGCCGGACGACGTTGCCCTCGAATCCAAGCTCGTCTCCCGCGCAATCGCCTCCGCCCAGGGGCAGGTGGAGGGCCGCAACGCCGAACAGCGCAAGAACGTGCTGAAATACGACGACGTCCTGAACCGCCAGCGCGAGGCTATCTACAGTGACCGGCGGCGCATCCTCGAAGGCGATGACCTGCACGAGAAAGTGCAGTTCTTTGTTGAGGACACCATCACCGCCCTCATCGATGACGCAACGGCGGAAGGCAACGGGGACGACTGGGACTTCCACCAGCTCTGGACCAACCTGAAGACCCTGTACCCGGTCAGCGTCTCGGCCGAGGACATCATCGAGGAGGCCGGCGGAAAGTCTCGGCTGACCGTCGAATTCCTCAAGGAAGAGCTGCTCTCCGATGCCCGGCTCGTATACCAGGCCCGTGAGGAGGCCATCGGCTCCGAAAGCATGCGCGAGCTGGAGCGCCGGGTTGTCCTGTCCGTCATCGGACGGAAGTGGCAGGAACACCTCTATGAGATGGACTACCTCAAGGAGGGCATCGGGCTTCGTGCCATGGCCCAGCGGGATCCGCTCGTGGAGTACCAGCGCGAAGGCTTCGCCCTCTTCCAGAGCATGATGGAAGCAATCCGCGAGGAAAGCGTGGGATTCCTGTTCAACCTCGAAGTGGAGGTCACTCCTGCCCAGGACGTTGTGGTACCGGACGCCACCGGCGGCCACACCGAGCACGTGGAACCCCAAGTCAAGGCGGCCGGACTGGAGGCCCCGGAGAAGCCGGCGCAGCTGCAGTACACGGCGCCGGGCGAGAGCGGAGAAACCCAGACCCGGGTGGAGACACGTTCAGCGGGCCGCTCAGGCAATCCTGCCAAGGCAGCAGCCCAGGATGCGGCCCGACGCAGCCCCAAAAAGAAGAAGCGTTAGGAACAGCGCGAACCGCATAGCGGGAACCTAACAGAAGAGGCAGGTCCGGTCCGGACCTGCCTCTTCTGCCTGTTCAACCAATAACAAGTTCTGTCACCCGCCACACATGCTTGCTTCGTTCCAGGCGGACAGCCACGGCCCTCGCACGCACATCATCCACCACCACGGCGCTCGCTTCATAGATGCCATCGGCCACTTCGCAGACCCGGACCGAGCGCACGACGGAATTCCGGTGCAGCTGTGCAAGGGCAGGATTACCCGTGCGGGCGAGCTCCCTCCTGATCAGGGACGCACGGTGCTGCAGGTTTCCCAGGCACCGGGGGTCGAGCCGGCGCGCCAACTGGTGCACAGGCCTGATTCCTGCCAGGACTTCCATCGCCGCCTGGACCGTTCCGCGGACAATGGCCCGTACTTCTGCCGCCTCATCGACCGGCTGGAGGGCAGGTCGGCTACTCGGCTGCAGCTGCACACGCTGCTGTTGGTCCGGCGCCGCGGTCCCGGGCGTTTCCCCGGTTCCCGAGGCTCCCTGGGCGTGGTCCTGCCGCAGAGGATGGACGGTTGGGCCCGGCGTTGCACGAATAGGTGTGACTGCTGGCATGGCTTTTCCCCTTAGTGTTGGTGCGGGCGTTCTGCTGCGCACTGGCGGCCCCTGGAATGCCGCCCAGCTGGTTGAGTGTTGTCAGGAAGCCGCAGGCGGTACGAGGACTTGTCCCGGAAGAAGCACATCCGGGTCCGGCCCGATCAGGGCTTTGTTTGCCTCGTACCAGCGCGGCCATTCGAGGGCTATCTGCACATCCGTGGCTTCCGGTCCCAAGTGGCCGGCAACGATGTTCCAAAGGCTGTCCCCGGCGAGCACCGCCACCGCACCTGTGGACGGGCTGGCGTCCCGGTGTCCGGCAGTGACTTCGCGAACGCCCGGCCCGGCCAGAAGCCCCGGTTCGACTATGGGCGCCAATGGTGCCCATCCCGGGTGGACGGTTGCGGGGATCGAGGGCAGGCCAGCTGAATCGGTAGCAGCCGCCGCCGGATCCTGTGAACTGCTCCGGGGAACACTGGCGGGTGCGGCGGCCTCGCGTTCTTGCGTTGGGGCCCACTGCGGGCCCGGTACCGGTGAGGCGGCGTGCGCCGCACCTGCCACGAACAAGTGGAAGGAAAACGCAGTGACGACCAGCCGCCGCATGAATGCCGGCGATATTCTCCGGGCGACCAACGCTGCCCCCGTCCAGCCCCTCCTCTCCAGGAACAGTCCAGCTGCGGCACAGGCCAACGAAAGAACCCACCACACAAGAAGCGCCCCTCCGGCTACGGCCGAGGCCAGTCCGAGGATATCCTCCACCGACAATGCCTGCTGGCGGGCTGACTCTGCCCTCCATTGATCCATCAGACCTGCGCCGGCCAGGAAGAGCAGGCCTCCAAGCACCAGCAGGCCGGCTGCCATTACGGCATCGCCAGTAGTCCCGGCACCGGTTTCGCTTTTCTGGTTCAGCACAATAAGCCTCTTTGATGCAGTTTGATGCTGTTTGATAGCTACCGCATCAGTTTGCGCTCCGTTCGCCTACTTTGTCCATACGTTGGAGTCAAGAACATCCGGGTGTTGACCGGCCGGAAACAGCGGACCTACGCTTGCCGGATGCGCTGGGATGCACTGTTCAATGACCTGGAAAGCCAAATCGCAGAGTCCGACAGGCTCTCGCTGGAGGCTGAGGTAACGGAGCGTGCGAGAGTCGAACTGGTGGACACCGGGTACGTTGACAGGCTGCGCGGCGCCATCGGCAGCCGAATCGGAGTCCAGCTCCACAGCGGGGAAACTGTTGAGGGGGCCCTCTGCCATGCAGGTGCGGACGCACTGGTCCTCGACGACGGGCCGCAACAGGTGCTCATTCCCTACGCCGGGGTAGCGCGCTACGTAGGCCTTGGAAGATTCCTTGGTGTTGAACCCTCACGGGTGGGGCGTGGCATTGGCCTTGCCCGGTCTCTGCGCGCCCTCGCCAGGGACCGGGCCCCACTGGTGCTCACGCTGGGGAGCGTCACCGGAACAACGCGTCTGGAAGGGGTTATCGACAGAGTGGGTAAAGATTATGTTGACCTTGCGTCGGTGACACCGGGGGAAGTGCGGCGAAGCGATCACGTCCGGCAGGTTTCCACCATTCCATTTGCCGCGCTGTCCGCCGTCAGGTCCCTCCGGACCGGCGGCCTGTGACCCCGCGGTGGCAGGGGAGGGGTTGTTCGAAGTCCGTCAAACGGAACGGGACTTGGACTCCTGGATCATCCGGCTCGCCTCTGCGTAGCGCTCTTCGATGTACTGTTCGAGCATCTTTTCTTCCACGCGCCACTGGCCGCGCCCGCCAACCTGGATAGCCTTCAGCTCCCCGCTTCGCACCAGAGCGTAAGCGGCAGGCGAATTGATCTGCAATTGTTCCGCGACGTCCGCGAGGGTAAGGAACCTGGGCATGGCTCCATTTTGCCATCAGATACCCAAGTTTGCTGCCGTTATCCACAATTTGGCACTGTTTGCTTCCAGGGCTTTCGTTCCGCCCCCGGGGCCGTAACAATGAGGTGTCCGGCCATACTGGGGGCGCCGGAGCCAAGAGGGGGAAGAGAAACAGCATGGTTCCAGATCCGTCTGCTACGGCTGCACGCCTGAAGCGTCCGTCGTGGAAGGACCCCCGCCTGCTGATGGGTGTCCTCCTGGTCCTGGTTTCGGTGGCGGGCGTGGTCTTCCTGATTAACAGTGCCGACCGGACCACGGAGGTGTATGCCGCCAGGGAAGGCATTGCGGTAGGGGAAGCCCTGACGCCGGAGAACGTCGTCCGTGCGAGGGTGCGGCTGGGTGATACAGAGCAGCACTACATTCCGGTCGCGTCGGGTCTTCCCGAGGGTGTGGTTGCCGTACAACGGGTTGCCAAGGACCAGCTTGTTCCCCGTGCCAGCCTGGGCCGCGTGGATGAACTGGACCGCAAGCCGGTGGCACTGACGATCACCGAAACGCTCCCTTCACAGGCAGTAGCAGGCTCCCGCATTGATGTTTGGGTAGCACAGCCTGATGCGAAAAATGGGTTCAGTGAGCCAAAGCTCCTGCTTCCGGGCGCTGAGATCGCCGAGGTATCCGACGGCTCTACCGCTCTCGGATCGACAAGGACGACCGTGCTCATGGTCCTGGTCGAAGACAGCCAGATGCCCGCGCTGCTCGGAGCGCAGGCCAACGAGGCGAAAATATCGGTGGTCTGGAATCCGGGCGGCAGCCGATGAGCATTCCTGTTGTCACTGTTGGCGACAGCCAGGAGGACCTGGTCGGCGGGCTGGAACGCCTTCACGGGCCGGTCACCGTCGTGCGAAGGTGCGCCGAACTTGCAGAACTCCTGGCCGCCTGCCAAAGCGGACTGGCCAGGGCGGCGGTTGTCGCGGACGGATCCGAAGCCCTCACTGCTTCCCTGGTGGACAGGCTGGGGGCGGTGGGGGTCGCCATCATAGCTTTGACGGACAGCGCTGAAGAAGCTGCCCGGCTGCGGAAGATCGGAGTGTCCTCCGCCCTGACCCGCGTCGAGTCCGCGGAGCTGTCGGAGCGGATTGCGGACGCCGTGGAACGGTTGACGGGAGCAGGCCCGGCCTGGCCTGGCTTCGGATCCTCCCTGGCGGACACCGGCGCGGCCTTGCATGTTGTTCCTGCGGAGCCCGACGCCGTTCCCGAAGGCCGGGGAACCGGCGAGGTCATTGCCGTCTGGGGCCCCGCTGGATCTCCGGGGCGTACTACGATCGCAGCCAACGTTGCCGGTGAACTTGCCGCTGACGGAAAACGGGTTCTCCTGGTGGATGCGGACAGCTACGGCGCGAGCGTGGCCGCCGTGCTGGGCCTGATGGATGAGTCCGCAGGATTGGCGCAGGCATGCAGATTGGCGGACCAGGGGACCTTCGATTCCGCCGCCCTCGAGAAGATTGCCAGCCCCGTGGTCACCTCGGCCGGCACCTTTAGAGTGCTGACCGGCATCACCCGCCCGGACCGGTGGACGGAACTCCGGGCGCCCGCCCTCGCGATGGTCCTTGAACGCGCCAGGCAATGTGTGGACGTCGTGGTGATCGATACCGGATTCTGCCTCGAAGCTGACGAAGAACTCAGCTTCGACACCATGGCGCCGCGACGCAACGCAGCGACCCTTCGCCCGTTGGAGATTGCCGACACCGTTTACGCAGTAGGTGCCGCTGACCCTGTGAACGTGCCACGGCTGGTGCGGGGGCTGGCTGAGCTCGCAGCGGCCGTTCCGCACGCGTCACCCACTGTGGTGATGAACAAGGTCCGGGCATCGTCCGTGGGCCGGAGTCCCGAGCGGCAGTTGCGCGATGCCTGGGAACGGTTTGGTCCCGCGGTTGAAATCACTGCATTCCTGCCGCATGACGCTCCGGCCACGGATGCTGCGCTGCTTGCGGGATCCCTGCTGCTGGAGGCTACACCGGATTCGGCTCTGCGCCGGGCCATCCGGGAATTGGTTTGTGCACCCGTCCAGCAAAAATCGAAATCTTCTGTCTTTTCTTCCACAGCACGACGCAGGGCAAAGGACTAGGCTCGCCATAAGAGCTGCGATGGGGCAGCAAATACTTGTGATGGAGGCGTGTGTCGATGTCGTCGGGATCCAGCGTGGAGGATCAGCCCCTTTCCATTGAACGCCTTGAGGGCTTCATTGGGGACTACTACCAGCATCTGGCCGAGGAGGACGCCCGGAGCTACCACCGCGAGGTGCTCGTTGCCCGGGCCGAAAACCACCGTGAGGTGGCAGCGGTGCGGCGGCCGGGCCAGGCAAAAAGCGCGATCGTTGACGAAGAAGACAGCAGCGTTGTTTTTGTTGTCACGGATGACATGCCCTTCCTTGTCGATTCCGTGAACGCCGAGCTCGTCCGGCAACATGCGGCCATCAAGCTGGTCGTCCACCCGCTGATCGTTGCCACCCGCAACCGGGAGACCGGCCAGTTGGTCAAGGTCAACAGGGTGCCGGCGCACATCGGGATTTCCAGCGGTGACACAGCAGCCATGCCGAGCCTGTCCCACCTCATCGCCCAGGGGGAGAACGCCTCCCACATGGAGTCCTGGATCGCCGTCGAGATCAACCGTGTCTCCGACGAAGCGAAGGCTTCGCTGCTTGAAGGCTTGAACCGCGTCCTGAATGACGTGCGTGCCGCCGTCGAGGACTGGCCGAAGATGCGCCAGAAAGCCCGGCAAATTTCCGAAAGCCTGGATGAGGTGGCCCATCCGGCCCAGATCGCTGAACTGCGGCAGGCCAAAGACCTCCTGCGCTGGCTCGACGACGGCAACTTCACGTTCCTGGGGTACCGCGAATACGACCTGGTGACTGTGGACGGCGAAGACGTCCTGGAACTTCGTGAGGACAGCGGGCTGGGTCTTTTGAGGGCGTCCGCGGACGCGCCGCATATCCAGCACCTCACGGACACGGGAAGGAAGAAGGCGCGCGAAAAACGTGCCCTGGTCATCACCAAGGCGAACTCCCGGTCAACTGTCCACCGGTCCGCCTATCTCGACTACATCGGGGTCAAGAGCTTTGACGCGTCCGGCAACGTCAATGGTGAGCGCCGCTTCATCGGGCTCTTCGCCACCAGTGCCTACACGGGATCGGTCCGGAACATTCCGATCATCCGTGAAAAGGTCGACGCTGTCCTGCGCAGCGCGGGGTTCCCCCCGGACTCGCACTCCGGCAAGGACCTGCTGGGCATCCTGGAGACCTACCCGCGCGATGAGCTCTTCCAGATCGAGGTCCCGGACCTCGCCGCTACGGCGCTCGGGATCCAGAAACTGCAGGAGCGCCGCCGGACCCGGCTCTTCCTGCGGCCGGACATCTATGGCCGGTTTATGTCCGCCGTCGTTTACCTTCCCCGCGACAGGTACACCACGAACGTCCGGCTGCGGATCGAACAGGAACTTCGCGAGACGTTCCAGGCCGTGTCCATAGACTACGAAGCACGCATGACCGAATCGGCGCTGGCCCGGTTGTTCTTCCGCATCCGCCTGCCCAAGGATGCCGACGTCAGCCACGTCAACACGGCCGAACTGGAGTCGCGGCTCGTCCGCGCCGCCCGCTCCTGGAGCGAGGGCATCGCGGAGGTGCTTCGCGAGGGCCGGGATGCCGAGGAAGCCAAGGAGCTCGCCGGGATCTGGGCGGAGGCCTTCCCGGCCACCTATCGGGTGGACTACGAGGTTGAAGACGCGCTGGAGGACATCGCACGCTTCGAGAAGTACGGGGCAGCTGCCGAGCGGGAGGTCGGTGCCCGCCAGGAGCGGCCCGGGGTCCACGTCTACCTTCCGGAAGGCGCAGGGGCGACACTGGAGGAGGACGCGCGGGTCAAGCTCTACATGCTTGAGCCAAAAAGCCTCAGCCAGATCCTCCCCTTCTTCCATAACCTGGGACTTGAGGTCCTGGATGAACGGCCCTTCGAAATCGAGACCGCGGACCGCCGGGACTTCTTCCTGTACGACCTTGGCCTGAAGTATCCGGCCGGGGTGGATCCGGTTTCAACCGGGGAATTGCTGGCGGACTCGTTCAGTGCCGCAGTCACCGGGGCGGCTGAATCCGATGCCTTTGACCGGCTGGTCCTGCGGGAAGGCCTGCAGTGGCGCAAGATCACCATGCTCCGCGCCTATGCCCGCTACATGCGGCAGATGGGCAACAGCAACTCCTTCGGCTTTATGGCGGACACGCTGCTGGCCAACGCCGACGTCACCCGCAACCTGACGGCACTGTTCGCAGCCCGTTTCGATCCTGCCCTCACCGGGGACGAGAGGCTGGAGGCGCAGGAGAAGGTGCGGCAGGAGCTTGCCGCGTCGATCGAGAAGGTGGCCACCCTCGACGCCGACCGCGTCCTGCGCACGTTTGCCAACCTGATCGAGGCGACGCTGCGGACCAACTTCTACCAGAACAAGCGGCACGTCAGTTTCAAGCTGGATCCGTCGCGGATCGACGGGTTGCCGTTCCCGCGGCCCATGTTCGAAATCTGGGTCTACTCGCCAAGGGTCGAAGGCGTCCACCTGCGCTTTGGAAAGGTTGCCCGCGGCGGGCTCCGCTGGTCGGACCGGCGCGAGGACTTCCGCACCGAGGTCCTCGGCCTCGTGAAGGCGCAAACGGTCAAGAACGCCGTCATCGTGCCCACCGGGGCGAAAGGCGGGTTCTTCGCCAAGCAGCTGCCCGACCCCGCAGTCGACAGGGCAGCGTGGATGGCCGAGGGTGTCGAGAGCTACAAGACCTTCATCCGCGGCCTGCTCGACCTCACCGACAACCTTGTGACCGAAGGCGACAGCGAAAGGCTCGTGCCGCCGTCGGACGTTGTCAGGCACGACGACGACGACTCGTACCTCGTGGTGGCTGCCGACAAGGGAACGGCGACCTTCTCCGACATCGCAAACGGGCTGGCCGCGGAGTACGGGTTCTGGCTCGGCGACGCCTTCGCCTCCGGAGGCTCCGTGGGCTACGACCACAAGGCGATGGGCATCACAGCCCGCGGGGCCTGGGAGTCCGTGAAGCGCCACTTCAGCGAACTGGACCTGGACACGCAAACGCAGCCGTTCACGGTGGTGGGTGTTGGCGACATGTCGGGGGACGTCTTCGGCAACGGCATGCTGCTCTCGCGCCACATCCGGCTGGTGGCAGCCTTTGACCACCGCCATATCTTCCTTGATCCCAACCCGGACGAGGAGAGCTCCTTCGTTGAGCGGCAGCGGCTTTTCGAGCTGCCGAGGTCATCGTGGGACGACTACGACAAATCGCTGATCAGCGAAGGCGGCGGGGTGTACCCCCGCCAGGCCAAGTCGATTCCGGTGTCGGAACAAGTGCGCGCCGCACTGGGACTCCCCGCGGAGACGACCGAACTCAGCCCGCCCGAATTGCTGCGGGCCATCCTGCTTGCGCCCGCGGACCTGCTGTACAACGGCGGTATCGGAACCTACGTCAAGGCGAGCACGGAAACCAACGCGTCGGTGGGGGACAAGGCGAACGACGCCATCCGTGTCGACGGCCGGGACCTGCGCGTCAAGGTGGTGGGCGAGGGCGGCAACCTCGGTATGACGCAGCGCGGCCGCATCGAGGCGGCGTTGCAGGGGGTCATCCTCAACACCGACGCCATTGACAACTCTGCGGGTGTGGACTGCTCCGACCACGAGGTCAACATCAAGATCTTCGTGGACCGGATGGTGGCCGCGGGGAAGCTTTCAGCTGAAGAACGTGCCGGGTTCCTCGCGTCCATGACGGACGAAGTCGCCCGCCTGGTGCTCGAAGACAACATCGACCAGAACATCCTGTTGCTCAACGACAGGACAAAGGTCGCCGAGTGGAGCCCCAGTTACGAGCGGCTCATGGACTGGCTGGAAAAGTCCGCGGACCTGAAGCGCGACCTCGAGGCACTGCCCACCACAGAGACCCTGCGGGAAAGGCTCCAGCAGGGGCAGGGGCTGACTTCGCCCGAACTGTCCGTGCTGGCGGCCTACGCCAAGATCGAGCTGACCACGGCGCTTCGTGAAAGCGACCTGGCCGACGACCCCTGGTTCCGGCAGACCCTGCGGGCCTACTTCCCGAAGCAGTTGCGCGAGCGTTTTGACGCCGAACTGGACACGCATCCGCTGCGCCGGGAAATCATTGCGACCGTGGTGGCCAATGACATCATCAACCTCGGCGGTATCACTTTTGCCTTCCGCGTCATGGAAGAGACGTCGGCGAGCGAAGTGGCCATAGCCAAGGCGTTCGTGGCGCTCCGCGAGATCTATGAACTGGATGCCATGGTCGGGGAGCTGAACAGCCTGCCCGCCTCGTTCCCGACAGAGCACTGGAGCACAGTGCACCTGGACATCCGGCGGCTGCTCGACCGGGCTGTCCGCTGGCTCCTCACGCAGGGGACGGGTTCCCAGCCGATTGCCGACGTCGTGGGAGAGTTCAAGCCCCTCATGGATCCCATGCGGGCGCGCCTGCTGGACTACCTGCGGGGCGAGGACCGCGAACGTGTCGCCGGGTGGCTGGCAAAGGGCCGGGAATGGGAACTCCCGGAGAGCCTGGCGCTGCGTTGGTCGGAACTCTTCGAGAGCTTCGTCCTGCTGGACATCGCCAAAATCGCCAGGTTGCGCAAGGACCCCGTGGAGGAGATCGCCGCGGTCTACTACACGGTGTTCAACCGCTTCCACGCCGACTCCCTGCTGGAGCGGATCACGAGCCTGCCGCGGCAGGACCGGTGGCAGGCCCTGGCCCGGGCAGCCCTGCGGGATGACCTGTACTCCACCGTGTCGGACATGACGACGGCGGTGCTGGACGCCACCGACGCCGCGGACTCGCCGGAGGCGCGGCTGAAGGACTGGGAGGCGCGGAACGCCGAGCAGCTGGGCAGGGCGAAGAGCATGTTCGATGAAGTGAACGCGCTCGAGTCCGACGACATGGCCTCACTGTCGGTAGCATTGAGGCTCTTGAGGTCAATCGTCCGGCGCTAGTCCAATAGCGCCGTAACTGGAGGTGCAGTGGCAATCTTTACGGACCCCATCAGGGAACATGCTGATTTCGGGCCGGGCGATGCCGAGTGGCTGCACCTCCTGGTGGGGGACTGGCAGATGGTTGCGGACCTGGCGTTCGCTGACCTGGCACTCTGGTTCCCCCACCCGGACCTCGGGTACATCGCACTGGCGCACGTCCGGCCGTCCACGACGCACACCGTCTTCCATGGAGACTTTGTGGGGGAGGGGATCCGGTCGGACCTGCAGCCGCTCGTTGACAAAGCTTGGAACAGCCGGGCCATCGAACGGTCCAGCGAGACCAACTGGAGCAGCGACATGGCGCTCCGGGTCGAAGCCGTACCCATGGTCCGCAACGGCCGGACACTTGCCGTGGTCACCACGCACATGGACTTGTCCAGCTCCCGGATGCCGTCCCGCCTGGAACTGACGTACCGCCAGTGCGCCTACGACCTCCTGCGCATGGGGACTCTCGGCCTGTGGCCGGACTTTGCCTCGCCCACCGGATCCCGGCGCGGTGCACCCCGTGTGGGGGACGGGTTGATCCGGCTCGACGCCGAGGGCGTGGTGCAGTATGCAAGTCCCAATGGTGTCTCGGCCTTCCGGCGCCTGGGTGACGGAGAATCCCTTGAGGGCCGGTCGCTCGCGGAGGTCACCGCCAGCCTTCTCAAGGACAGGCGAATGGTTGATGAGACGCTCCCGCTGGTAGTGACCGGCCGGATGCCATGGCGCAGCGAGATTGAATCCCGGGGCGTCAGCCTGTCCCTGCGTGCCATCCCGCTGCGCGATGAGCAGCAGCGGTTTGGCGCACTGGTTCTTTGCCGGGACGTATCCGAGCTCCGCCGGCGGGAGATGGAACTTGTCACCAAGGATGCGACCATCCGTGAAATCCACCACCGGGTCAAGAACAACCTGCAAACCGTCGCCGCCCTCCTGCGGATGCAATCCCGCCGCATGGTGAGCGAGGAAGCGAAACAGGGGCTGGAGCAGGCGATGCGCCGCGTGGCCACTATTGCACTGGTCCACGAGACCCTTTCACAGGGGCTGACCCAAAGCGTTGACTTTGACGAACTGATCGGTCGGCAGTTCCGGCTGTCGGCAGAGGTTGCCTCACCGTCCCAGCAGGTGCGGACCGAACGGGCAGGGACCTTCGGGGAACTGCCCAGCGACTTGGCGACGCCGCTGGCGCTGGTCATCAATGAACTCGTGACGAACGCGGTGGAACACGGCCTTGAAGGCCGGGCCGGGACCGTATGGCTGATCGCCGACCGCGCGGAGGGGGAAGACGGCGAGGAGCTCACCGTGACAATTGCCGACGACGGCGTAGGCCTGCCGGAAACGCCGCATGTTGAAGGGCTCGGCCTGCAGATCGTCAGGACGCTCGTGACCAGCGAACTGGGCGGCACCATCCAGTGGCAGCCGCGCGAGGGGGGCGGCACGGCAGTGAAAATCCGCTTGAGCCTTGCAGGGAAGTGACCCCGTCGTGTTAGTGACGGTAGAACGCGGTTAAACAGGACAGCCCCTGCGGCAACCGGATGGTTGCGCAGGGGCTGAGTGTTTGTCCAGATCAGGAAGCGCGGCGTGCCCGGGCTGCCCGGCGCTTGAGCGCGCGGCGCTCGTCTTCGCTCATGCCGCCCCAGACCCCGGCGTCCTGGCCGGACTCGAGTGCCCACTGGAGGCAGGTGTCCACTACCTCGCACCGGCGGCAGACGCTCTTGGCTTCCTCGATTTGCAGGAGAGCGGGGCCCGTGTTCCCGACGGGGAAGAACAGTTCCGGGTCCTTTTCGAGGCACGCTGCGCGGTTACGCCAATCCATGCTGATCAGTTGCTCCATTTCTGGGAAAGTGCTTCTTGTGAAATAATTCACTAGTAGCTACAAAGGAAAAGGGCCCGGCAGGGCCCCCTTGGTCATCTGAATCAAGCCTGTCATGTTAACGCTGTGTAAACAAGGGGTAATAACGCCTGATATCCCCGTAATGCTGAGCGATACATCACACTGCCACCACTGGCCCTCACCAGTCTCCGACTATGTCCGGTAGGGTGCCAGTGTGTCAAGACCCCCGGTAAACCCCCCGCAGTCCCCGGCTCCGTCGGAGGAGCCCCGGCCAGGAGATCGTGCCCACCAGGCGACGTCCTCCACTGCCCCGCCCGCGGTAGTGGTCGTGGCGCTCATCGTGGCTGCGGAAGCAACAGCACTCCTTGTGGCGGCCGGGTGGTACGGCTATCAGTTGCTTGCCGGCAGCCCGGTCCTGTCTTTCTGGGGTGCGGTGTTCACGCTGGTGCTTTTGCTCGCGTTCGCCGCCTGGCTGTTCGCGGTGGCTGTCTTCCTCTTCCGGGGATACCGCTGGACCCGGGCTGCCGCCCTGGTGGCGCAACTGTTCGTGCTGACGATTGGATTCCCCACCCTGTCCGGAGGCCTCGTTGTTGCCGGACTGGCGATGCTGCTGCCCGCGGCCACCGCGATCGTCCTCCTGTTCCACAGCAGGGTCATCAGCTACGCGTCCCGTACAGGCAGCACGCCACCGGCCTTGTAGCGCGCGTCTTCGCAGCTGCTCATGAAGGTTGCGGCACCAGGCCTACCTGGAAGGGCCTGGCCTGCCCCTCCGCCACCAGCACCGCCCTTCCTGGCGGAGCTCCTGGCTCCACCTCGACGCGCGCCCCAAAAATGTCTCCGTCAGCAACAGATCTGGGACACAGCAACACCGCCGTTCCGCCTGCCCGCGCAGCCATGGCCAGCGGGACACGCTGCAGGAGCGCCGGGCTGTAAGTTGCGGTCAGCACGAGCGCGAACCCCCGGGCATGGAGTTCGGTCACGTCCTGAACCGTCGAGGGCGGCATCTGGTCCGCGTCGTCAGCCAGCAGCACCGTACCCGGTGGTAGCCCGCCACACCTGGCCATCGCCAGCACGTCGCTCCATGCGGTGCCGCCGGCATCGCCAGTGCCCGGAAACAGCCAGTTCCGTGCAGGGTTCAGTGCCTGCAATGCCCGCAGGGTGTTGGTTTTGCCACTGCCGGGAGTCCCCACCACGGCAAGGACGGCTCCTGCCGGAAGCCGAAGGCAAACGGGGGACAGTTCGTCGCCGCCCACACCGATGAGTACCTCCCCGGCCGCCGCTCCGGGCCCAAGGATTCCCGGCACTGCGTTGAACCCTGAAGATGCCGCACGCGCGTGGACCTCCGTTGCCATGATCCGGCAGGGCAACGGTTCCACCCGAAAGGGCGCTGGTCCGAGCTGGTGGAATGGACAGTCGGGGGCGGCAGGGACGGCCCAGGGGGTGCCGGTTGGGGTGCTGTAGAGCTGGCATACCGCAGCCTCGCCGCCCGCGATGGGACCAAAGGCCACTGCCCTGCCTTTCACTGCCGGGGTGGACGGCATTCGTGGCCACGCCACCCGGCTCTCCCCGGTTGACCCGGCCGGAAAGTAAAGCCTGTTGGGCAGGGCAGCGTAAAACCTCGCGGTGACCAATTCGCGGTCACCGGAAGTAAGCACGGTGATCCCCGCCCCGGCGCCGTCCCGTATCAGGTCATGGACGAGGTCCTCAGCCCACGCCAGCGGTCCTGACCTGAAAGCCGACATCCAGGAACCCCACCCGGAGATCACGGCAATAAGAGGGACCGCAGGTTCATCGGGCCGGCTGAGCCGCACCGCCAGCTCGCGAGCCAGGCGCTCCAGGATCCGCACCGCACGCCTCAGCTCATGCAGTCCTGTGTAGGCGCCTACCCCGTGATGCGGCGCCGCCGGGTGCAAGTTTCCGGTGCCGTCGAGGATGTAGCAGTGTGACGTTTGGTTGTGCAGCAGCCGCCGGACCGTCAGTTCCAATGCTTCTGGTGCCCCTGATGCGGGGGAACCTATAAATGCGAGGTGACTGGCTCCGGCAGGATCCCAAACCAGCGGTTCAACGCGTTGGGCGGCAGGAACATCCATCAGGCCCAGGGGCACCGACCACGCTGATCCTGGATCTGAAGTTTCGGTGCCGTCATTCCCCGAAGGTGCCGGGAGATCCGGCGGCAGGGGTGCCGCGACCGGAACGCGGGGCGGCGCGCCCCCGCGCGCGGCCCACACGTCGCGGATCAGTTCCAGCAGTGGGGCTGCGGCCTGGGCAGGGGTCGGCGCTTCTCCGCTCTCGGCGCCGGTTCCGGACTTGAGGTAGTCAGTGGCGAGATGCACGGCCACCGCGTCAAGGTTCCCGAGGCGGGGACGGGAGGGGCAGGAGGTGGCTGCCTGGAACTCCTCGGCGGGTTCGGTGCCCCGGGCAAGGTAGGCCCTTCCCGGGGCATCGAGGCTGATACCGGCAGCGAACTTCGAGCCAATAACGTCCACAGATTCCAGCTCTGACTGTACGCGCAGGGCGATGCTGGAGGTCACGTTCGCCCGGATGTCTGCGGTCAGTGCCCCTTGCGGCCGCTGCGTGGCCATGACCAGGTGGATCCCGAGCGACCTTCCAATGGCGGCGATCCGCATCAGTTCCCGAAGGACTTCCGGTGCATCGTCAACGAGCATCCGGAATTCATCGATGATGATCAGAAGGTGGGGGAGTGGCTGCCGCTGCGAGGCCGGAGCCCTGCGGTAGGCAGCCAGATCCGGGACGCAAGCGGATGCAAGGGCCTCCTCGCGGACCCGGATTTCCGCGCGCAGGGAGGCGAGTGTCCGTTCCAGCGCATACCGTTCGAGGTCGGTGAGCAGCCCCACACAGTGGACCAGCCCGGTAAGCGGCCCAAGCCCTGAACCGCCTTTGAAATCCACAAAGAGGAAGTTGACCCGGTCCGGAGAATGGCTCAGGGCCAATGACAGCGTGAGGCTGCGGAGCAGCTCAGACTTCCCTGAGCCGGTGGTGCCTGCTACCAGGAGGTGCGGGCCGTCCTTCTGGAGGTCCAGGCTCCTCATTCCCGTAGCCGCAAGTCCCAGGGGCACCTCAAGTCCGTCCCCCCGCCTGTTTGCTTCCCACCGGGCAGCTGTATCCGCTGCCGTCAGCGGGAGCACCTCCTCCAGGTCACACGTGGCGGGAACAGTCCGTCCGTCACTGCCGGGATGAGGGGAAGTGCCTGCCATCTTCCGGCAGAATGCGTCGAAGACGTCGCCGGTGGCCAGGTCGGGCACAAACGCCAGTTCCCCGTCCGGTTGCCGCAGGAACGAGCCACGTTCAAAAAGTCCGACGCCCATCTGCGGTGAACTGGAGTCGGCCGGACGGAACTCAATCACGTGCCAGCCGTGGTTCACAGCATCGCCGGTCAGCGAAGGTCCTCCCGCAGCTTCATCCCGTGGCTGCACCAGCAAAAGAACGCCCCGGTGGCAGCCGGACGTCAGGCCCCTCCCCAGCTCGTGCCTGCAGGCGCCAGCGGATGCGGTCATGGTCACCTGGGGCAGGTAACGGGCGTTGACGGGGAGCTTTTCCGGATCCCCGTGGATGATGATCCGGGTTGTCCGGCACCGCGGGTAGCCGGCCAACTGCATGATGATTGCCCGCAGCATCCCCTCGAGCAGCTGCGGGGACCCGTGGAACGACGTACGGGGTCGTTCGAGATCGATGGCGACAGGCGCCGCCTTCAGGGGCGGGATGGCCATACGCCCGCCGTCAGGACCAACGCCCACATTCGCGGGCTGGTCCGCGAGGCCAAGCCGCAGCCACATGCCTGCCTCTCCTGTTGCAGCGGCAGGACCTGCAGGGGTCCATCGCGCTGCCAGCACCAGGGAGGAAAGCGGGGGAGCCGAGGCCTGCCTTCTGCTGCTGTCCTGGTCCACTGCCTTCCTGATGGCTGCCGCAAGGTCCTTCCGCTGGCGCCTGCCGCCAAATGCCGGGATCAGGAGGGCGAGCGAGGACGCAGCTGAAAAGGCGAGGAACATCCACATGCCTGTGAAGGCAGCGAGCCCGACGCCGATGGCCAGGGGAAGCGCGGCGGTGACGACCATGGTGGTCCTGCTGCCTGGTTCAGCCCTGCCGGGCACGGTGATTGGCTCCAGGACTGACCCACCGGCAGCCCGTAGGTCACGGTCCATGGCGTCGGCGAACACCAGGGACATCGTGGCGTTTCCGCACCGGATAGTGGACCGGGTTGAGATGGCAGCGCGGCGGATTCTTTGGTTGTCCACAAACGTTCCGTTGGCGCTGCCCAGGTCTTCGATGAAGATCTGCGTGTCGGTGACAACAATGCGTGCGTGCTGCCGTGACAGCTCTGCGTCCGCGATCACAATTCCGGAATTCTTCCGGCCGAGGGTGTAGGCGCCCCGCCGCAAGGGCACCAGCGTTCCCGCTCCGGCTCCGCTGTGGACCGCAAGCAGGAGCGGCGCCCCCGTCTCAGCGGAAGCGCGCCGCCGCTGGCGTTTGCCGACGGGTTCGGCGCCGGAGTCGACCAGGATGGCTCCATTGACCAAAGGCGGGATTCCGAGCCTGGCGGTGCGCAGGTCGTCGTCGTCGACCCTCACTGTTCCCGTACCAAAGGCGTGGGCAAGGCGTTCGGCGACGAGGGTTCCCAGGGTCCCGTCAGGGCCTTCGATGGTCAGCTCGAGCTGCCGCCCGCTTAGCCGCGACCCGGGCCCGCCAACCAGTGTGCAGTGCAGCGTCATGTGGAATCCTTCTGGCCTTTTGTCCCAAGCTAGCCCGCCCCGGGCAGCCGGCGACCCGCCGTCGTGCGCTATGTGGAAAACGTTGCCGCGGCAGGCGCGCAAGCCCGCCGGGCCGCGCTGATTCGACGGCCCGCGGAGTGGCTCGGGTAGGCTAGAGCAGCAGACAATGCGCATCATTGCGCTGCCCGCATTCAAACCAGGAGATTTTGTGACCGCTGACCTTGTCATCGTAGGGTCTGGCTTTTTCGGCCTGACAATCGCAGAACAGGCCGCCACCGAGCTCGGCTTGAAGGTCGTCGTCATCGACCGCCGCCACCACATCGGCGGAAATGCCTACAGCGAAAAGGAAGAACAGACCGGCATTGAGGTGCACCGCTACGGCGCGCACCTGTTCCACACGTCCAATGAACGGGTGTGGGAGTACGTCAACCGGTTCACGACGTTCACGAATTACGTCCATAAGGTTTATGGAGTCCACAAGGGTGAGGTGTTCTCCCTCCCCATCAACCTGGCAACCATCAACCAGTTCTTCCGTGCCAACCTCACGCCGGGGCAGGCGCGGGAACTCATCCAGGAACAGGCTGGGGAACTGGCCGGTACCGATCCGCAAAACCTCAATGACAAAGGCATCCAGCTCATTGGCCGCCCCCTGTATGAGGCCTTCATCAAGCACTACACCGGCAAGCAGTGGCAGACGGACCCCAAGGACCTGCCCGCCAACATCATTTCCCGGCTCCCTGTCCGGTACAACTACGACAACCGGTACTTCAACGACAAGTACGAGGGCCTGCCGACCAACGGCTACACCGCCTGGATCGAGAAGATGGCAGAGCATCCGAACATCGAGGTGCGGCTGAACACCGATTTCTTTGACGAATCGCACGAGTACAGCAAAAACAAGGTGGTGGGCACCATCCCCGTGGTGTACACCGGACCGGTTGACCGCTACTTCGACTACGCCGAGGGCGACCTGTCGTGGCGCACCATCGATTTCGAAGAGGAAATCCTCGACGTGGAGGACTTCCAGGGAACCTCAGTCGTTAACTACAACGACGACGACGTGCCCTACACCCGCGTCATCGAACCCCGCCATTTCCACCCCGAGCGGAACTACCAGACGGATAAGACCGTCATCATGCGCGAGTTCTCCCGGTTCGCCGAAAAGGGCGATGAACCGTACTACCCGGTCAATACCGCAACCGACAGGGAACGCCTGCTGAAGTACCGCGATCTGGCGGCCGCCGAGAAGGACGTCCTCTTCGGCGGACGCCTGGGAACGTATAAGTACCTGGACATGCACATGGCCATTGGTGCGGCCCTGAGCATGTTCGACAACAAGATCCGGCCGCACTTCGAAACCGGCGTCAAGCTGGAAAGCGGAGGCGTGGACGCATGAACCAGGCGCCGGGCTGGACCACGCTCCAGCGGGTCATCTTCCCGCCGGAGTCAGGGGTGGACACGATGTCCCTCTACGCGGATGCCGGCCCGGCCACCGGAGTTCGTTTCAGGGAAAGCGATGAGTTCGCCAGGAATCCCAAGCCGGTTGAAGCGAAACTGCACCTGGTGGGTTCCAGTGCCCGCGAGGTGCATTTCGACGACCTGCTGTCCCGCTATTCCGTCAGGGTACGGTCAGGTGAGCAGCTTTCCCTGGGTACGTACTTCAACGCGTTTCCCGCCAGCTACTGGCGCCGTTGGACGCACCTGCGGGACGTCCGTCTTGTGGTCGAAACGTCAGGCCGCGGGTCGGTTACCGTGTACAAGTCCAACGCGCGCGGCACCATCCAGCGGGTGGACGGGGCCCGGGTCGATGGTGATGCGGTCACGGAGTTCGAGCTGTCCATCAGGCCGTTCGGCGACGGCGGCTGGTACTGGTTCGACCTTGCCTCCAGTGCCGGGGACCTCGTCCTGAACCAGGCGCGCTGGGAAGGATCCCCGCCTCTGCGCACCGGCGAAACGGCAACCATCCAGATCACGACCATGGACAAGCCAGACTTTTGCCTGGCGAACGTCCGCACCCTTGCCGGGCACTCCGACGCCCTGGAACTGGCAAAAGAAGTCATCATCGTTGACCAGGGCTCCAGCAAGGTCGAGGATCAGCCGGGCTTCGCGGAAGTGGCTTCGCTGCTGGGCAGCAAGCTCCGGGTCATCAACCAGGCAAACCTTGGCGGTTCCGGAGGCTTTGCCCGGGGCATGTTCGAGAGCGTGGAAAACGGCAGCGATTACGTTCTGCTGCTCGACGACGACGTGGTCATGGAACCGGAAAGCATCATGCGCATGATGGCCTTCGCCGGCCGCTGCAAGAGCCCCACGATCGTGGGCGGACACATGTTCGATCTTTACAGCCGAAGCACGCTGTACTCGATGGGGGAGACGATCGACGCACGCCGCTTCTCGCCGAGCCAGCCCCACAGCGACATGCAGATGCGGCATGACTTCAGCGTGTCCAACCTCCGGCAAACCCCATGGCTGCACAGGCGGTTCGACGTTGACTACAACGGGTGGTGGATGTGCATGATCCCCACCTCGGTTATTCGCCGCATAGGACTGCCCCTGCCGCTTTTCATCAAGTGGGACGACTCGGAGTACGGCCTGCGTGCGCGGGCGGCAGGATTCCGTACTGTGTCCCTTCCGGGGGCGGCCCTTTGGCACATCTCGTGGATCGACAAAGACGACCTGGTGGGATGGCAAGCCTATTTCCACAACCGCAACCGGCTCATCACTGCATTGCTCCACAGTCCCCATGCCAAGGGTGGCAATGTCCTGCGTGAGTCGTTCCAGGAGGACGTCAAGCATCTTGTGTCCCTGCAGTACTTCACGGCACACAACCGCTTGAATGCCAGGACGGATCTGCTGGCCGGTCCCGACGGCCTGCACCCGTCCCTGCCGGTCAAGCTTGGCGAGATCCTCTCCCTTCGCGGCTCCTACACCGACGCCCAGATGCGCGAGGACATCGACGAATTCCCCGCTCCGCCGCTCGGCACCGGACTGTCGACGTCCACTGATATACAGATGCCGGCCAAAAAGGACATGGTCCAATGGGGCCTGGCAACTGTCGCACGGCAGCTTCTGAAGCGGCCCTCACAGGAATCCCTGGAGCGGCCCCAGGCGTACTTGGCGCATCTGGACAACCGATGGTTCAGGATCGCCCATTACGACTCCGTGGTGGTGTCGAATGCGGAGGGTACTGCGGCGTCCTGGTACAAACGGGACCCACGGAAGCTCAGGGAGATGCTCAAGCAGTCGGCCACCCAGCACGCCCGGCTCTACAGGGAATGGGATGCACTCGCGGAAAGGTACAAAGCCGCTGTGCCGGATCTGGTTTCGATGGAGGCGTGGCGGAAGACCTTCGAGCAGGCCGCTCCGGGACAAAGCCGTACCGATGGCCCCGTCGCCAGGAGCGGCGCCGCTTCGGGCTGAGTCAGGCGAAACTTTCCGCCCGCCGCCTTGCCGTGGATGCTTCTGCTGCGTTCAGCGGCAGGCCCCGGGGTGTCGTCAGGAGGCGGTAGAGGCATGTGCCGCCGGCTGCCAGCAGCACAAGGTAGGCGGCGGCAAGGAACTGCCAGCTGCCCGGCGGCTGCCATTCAGGCTGGAACATTTCGGTCCAGTTGATGTGGTCCATAACACCGATGGTGTAGCGGCGCAGGCCTTCCATGAATACGTAGAAATGCGCAAGGCCTCCCAGCACCAGTCCCCAGCGGACCATCGACCTGGTCCACGGGGTTATGCGGAACTGCCGGAAGCGTGTGGTGACTCCGGCCGCAAGGATCAGTGTGACCACCATGGCCAAGGTGTAGCGTCCCTGCCAGATCCATCCCAGTTTCTCACTGGAGCCGGCCTGCAGTACCGCCGGAACAACAATGACGACGAGGGTCAGCAATGCCATGACCCACCTGCCCCGGACGGGCCGCGCGGTGTAGGCGAGGAACAGCATGGCACCAAAACCGAGGACCCAGGCATAGACGGCTGCCGGCGGCGGCATAGTGTCGATCCAGCCAAGGACCCCGACGTACTCCACCATAAAGAAGACAGTTTTGTCGAGCATCGCAACGGCGGCCTGGTCGGCCGGCATCGGCGCGCCGGCGAGGAGGCTGTCGAAGCTCTTGGCTGAGAGAACCCACCACAGCGCGAACAGGCTGGAAAGGCCGACCAGCAGGACGGCGATCTGGAAACCGCGGACGGCGAGCGTCCGGAAAAAAGTCCTTGCCCCGTAGCAGAGAACAGCGGAAACGGCGGCAACGGCAAGCCACAGCAGGGATAGGGGCCGCGTATGGGCGAGAAGGCTGCCCGCCAGCGTCACCACGGCGAGGAGCAGGTTGCCCACCGGCCGGTGTCCCGCGGTCCGTTCGAAAACGGCACACAGGCCCATAAAGACGGCTCCAGCAGCCGCGATTTCCAGACCGTTGGGATTAACGGATCCTGACAAAAAGAAGGTTGCCGGGGTCAGGGCTATGGCACAGGCAATGACTGGCCGGTGAAAATGGCGAAGGGACGACGCCGCGCACATGATGGCTGCGAGGAAGAACGCCACCAGCCAGGCGCTGATGATGCGCATCGCGTACAGGGCGGGCTCACCGCTAAGCCCACGGCTGCCGATGCCGACGATGCCGTAGTAGACGGGATTGTAATTTCCGGCCGAGGTCTGCGCGGGAATCCATCCGCGGTCCTTCGCGTCGATCGGCGGTGCGCACGCCGGGGTGAGGTTCGGGTGGTGCGCAAAGCATTTGTAGTCGTCGAGGGACGCTACGTATCCCGGCACATTCACCGTCAGCCGCTCGCCCTGGACTCCTGTGCTTGCACCGCTGAACTGTCCGCGGGCAACGGCAGCAGCCTTGATGGTATGGGCGGGCTCATCCGGGATGGACATCAAGGGTGAGGCAAAGCTCCACAGCGTTCCAATGCTGCCGAACAGCAGCCACGCCACCAGGAGAACGCGCAGGGGCGACGGCCGTTTGCCGTCCGCCGGATATGGTTTGAGCTGGGGCGGCAGTGACGGCCGGGTGGTTTTTCGCATGATAGGTTTAACCATACTTTGGACGTGCAAAGAACCTAATTTGTGCGGTCCATGCTCTGGGGAGGACTAAGACCGATGCGCAGTTCTATTTCTGGTGCATCTTCGTCCCCGAAAACCCCCAGCGAGGCGCCGCCCTCAGTACCCGGCCTGGCGCTGGGCCTCTACCGCAACGCCGTTGTCCGTTTCCTGTTTGTTGGCGGCCTGTCTTTCGCGCTGGACCTGGGACTCCTGGCCCTCCTTCACGAAGTCTTCGGTGTGGCCCTTTGGATTGCAACGCCCATTGCCTTTGTCGTCAGCCTGGTGTTTAACTTCCTGCTCCAGCGGATGTTCACCTTCCAGGCCACGAACAATGGAAGCGTCAGCGCCATCAAGTACATCCTGCTGGTGATCGTCAATATCACCGTTAGCGACCTTGTGGTCACCGGGTTCGATGCCCTTGGATGGTCCTACATCATCGGCAAGACCACAGCCACCGTGATGACGACGACCTGGAATTACTTCCTCTACCGCCACTGGATCTTTAAACGGACTTCCCAGGAGCCGGCCCGGACCTCCCCGTCCGCATAGGCCAAGCCCGCCACTGCCCTAGTGATCCCCCAGGAAAGCTTCTGCGGCGATTCTTCGGCAGGCGGGAACTGCACACATCCTGCATCTCCGAGCTTCGCCTGACACGGGCAGATGCGCGGCTAAAAGTCCGCGGGCTGCCGGTGTACCGGCAGCCCGCAGGTTTTCTTCCTTGGAGGGAAGGAACGATTAGGGGTTTCCGGATCCGGCCGGAAGGCTGGACCCCGTTGATACCCGCTGATCCGGACCCGCCGCGGCTGCAGTGCCAGGTGCCGCAGATGACCGGCTTTCGCCCACGGCGGGCTTCGCGCGGCCCGTTCCGGAGGTCCTGAATCCCGCAATGAGGGGTTCCCCGCGGTAGAGGTAGCGGAAGAGGAGCAGCACACCTGCGGCTGTTACGAGCAGGTAGGCGGCCGTCAGGGGCAGCCATCCGAAGGGCGGTTGCCAGTCGGGCGAGGAGAAGAGCGTCTGCCAGTTGGCGATCTCGCTGATACCCACCACGTACCGGCGCAGGACGTAGACGAACGTCAGTGTGTGGCAGAAGACGACGAGCCAGAACAGAACGCGCGACACATGGACCGCCGTGGGGCTGCCGGGGAAGCGGAGCCGGCGCAGACCCAGGCCTACACTGACGAACAGCACGACGACGATGGGCAGTGTGTAGCGTCCCTGCCAGATGAAGCCCATGCCGCGCCACAGGGCGGTCTGCAGGAGCGCCGGGACCAGGTACAGCATGGCAAGGGCGACCCAGTAGCCGGTCCAGTTGCGAAGTGGCCGGACGCAGAACGGGATAATCAGGGCGGCGACCATGAAGCCGCCCCAGACGAGGGTCACCAGTTCCGGTGCAGGCGTGTCGAGCCAACCCATGGTCCCGATGTACTGGGGGAAGAAGTCGTATGTCCGGTCGAGCATGATCATGAAGCCCCGGTACAAGGGGGCGTCAGGATGGGGATTGGCGATGCCCTCCGGTGCCACCCCGACATTTGCAGGGCCGTTGGCGGCGATGTAGACCCACAGAAGCCCCAGCAGGGCACCCGGGACAGCCAGGCCGACAGCGGTCAGGACGCGCCGATCCTTGAAAACAGCTACAGTCCTGCGGAGCCGGAACGAACAGACCCCCACGATCAGGGCACAGAGCAACCATATGAGCGAAATTTGCCGCGCATTGGCCAGGACCGCCGTCGCTGCCACGACTGTGGCGAGGGCGGGAAGCACTCTGCGCGTGTTGCGCCAGTTATCCAGGACAACCACGAACCCGGCAAAGGCTGCCATGGTCGCGGCAATTTCCAGCGAGTTCGGGTTAATGCCCCCGCCCAGGAAAAGGATCATCGGCGTCATGGCCAGTGCAGCGACCAGGACGGGATATTTGGGGCGCCGCAGCTCCGTCAGCGCGGTGAACCCGGCGGCGAAAAACACTGCACACAACAACGCACTGACCAGGCGCATGGCGTAAATGGCAGGAGCGCCGGACATAACCAGCGTCGGCAGGCCCACCAGCCAGTAGTACATGGGGTTGTAGGAACCCGCCGACGTCACGCCTATATTCGTGAACGTGTCATCGGCGTAGATGGGGGCCGCGCAGTCCGCTGCCTGGGCGCGGTTGAACTTGTAGCAGCTCTGGGCATGAAGGCTGGCGATGTAGTTGGGGACCTTGACGTGGACACCGTGACCGAACGAGGTCCCTTCTTCCACCAGGACCTGGCCTCGAACGACAGCCGCGGCCTTAATGGTGTGGGCGGGTTCATCAGGAGCGCCCATTAGCGGTGTGGCAAGTGACCAGAGCCCGAACAGCAGGGAAAAGATCGTCGTGAGGAGCGCGAATGTCGGGAGGGGACGCGGCAGCCCGCGGCGCCTGACGTGATTGAGAAATATGGTCATTGTCCGTCTCCGATGGTGCCGATGAGTGCGCGTGCCTCATTAACTGCCTTTTTGCTGGGCGACATCACGAAGGCAAAGGCATTGGCGTTTTTCTGGGCATCTTCACCGAGGACGCTCTCGCCGAGGGACCGGGTGAGGCGGCCGAGGGCCGGCTCGGTGTATTGGCGGCACATGTACACGTAGATAACAGTGCCCAGGGCGTAGCCGGAGTTACCGTCAAGACCCTGCAACACGGCCCGGGATGACGCCGTGACTTCTCCCGTCGTGACGGCGTCGACAACGGACGACGCCTGCATCCGCCGGGGCTTGCCGTCGAACAGCAACTGGGCTGCGATGAAGCGGTTGCCGATGATGCTGCCGTCCAGGATGGAGATTCCGCCGTCTGTTTCATCCAGTTTGTCGGCCAGGTCCAGTTGCGGCGACGACACCTGCCCGGTGACGTCGGAAGGCCAGCTGTCAGGAGTCTCGGGTTCCCAGCCGGTCCCGGCCTCCTTGCGGAGGTAGTCGTTTACCGGGCGCACGGTGTCGGAGGCGCCTTCCGGCACAATCACGGTGATGTCGAGGTCGGGAAGGGACGTGCCTTGGTTCAGCCCCGCTATCCGGGGGTCGTTCCACCGTGTGATGTCGCCTGTCAGGATTCCGGCAAGGACGGGAGCGTCCAGCACAACATCGTTGACTCCCTTGATCTTTATGGCGACGCCGACGGGGAGGACGCCTGCCGCCATTGAGATGGCTCCCTCGGCGGTGCACATGCCCCGCACGGCTGCAGCCTCATCATCTTCCAGCGGTGCCGAACCGACGGCGAAGTGTGCCTGGCCGTCCTTGAAGGCTTTGAGCCCGGCGGAAGTGCCATCGGGGGAGTAGCTCACCGAGGTGCCCTTAACAGTCTTGCCCCAGGCCTGGCCCCAGGCGCTGACCGCCCCTTGGGCTGCGTTGCTGCCGATTCCGGTCAGCGCACCCTGGATGGTGCCAGGTGGCGTAGCGGAGCATGCCGACAAGGACAGAAGTCCCGACAGCAGGACTGCAGTCCGTAATTTTGTTCGGTGGGAAACGGGAATCACCTTTCCAGCCTAGTGTGCGGGAGTTGCAAGTACGGGCAGGCGGACGTGCATTGCCAATGATCAGAACCCATCGCACGCCGTAATGCGGTACAGCCTGGCATCATCACCCTGCGAGTCAACGAGGGTAAAACCCTCGGCTTCCCCTATGTCCGTCACTCCCGGATAGCTCTCCGAGCCCGGGAGCCGGATGAGGTACCGGGAGCCGAAGTCCAGGACAAACTGCACATTCTTGGCCTGCAGCGCCGAACACACTGCGCCCCTGTCCGTGGCGTCTTTCAGCTCTTTGTCGATCAGGACTGTTTCCTGGTCCTTTTCCGCAAAGAGATGCGCGGTCAGCACGGGTCGGTCGGCGTAGGCATAGGCGAGGGAACTACCGTTCCAGGGGTTGTCCGCAATGACCGCATCAGCGGGGACATGGGACGGGAGACGCTTCAACAGTGCCGCTTCGTCCGGCGTGAGCAGCTCGGATCCGGCATCGAACCTGTACACGGTGGACGCGCCCCCGATGTAATGCGTCAGCGGCCCTGCGAAAGTCGCCAGCAGGGTGAAGGCAACGGCAGTGGCGGTGGCCAGCGCGGATTGGGCACGTTTCCGCGCCCAGCCGAGCCGGTCCTGAAGCGTCTTCTGAACTTGTACTGCACGTGCTGAGGTCCGCAACCAGTCCCAAAGACGCAGCCCGCCCACGACGGCGAGCGGCGTGGCGAACAACGGCAGGAGGGCGGCAAGGCGGTAGGTGTCCTGGTACCAGGTGCCTATCAACGCGTCGCGGATGGCACCTTTCGGAAATGAGGCGGCCACCACGTAGAGCGCTCCGGCAGCGCCGTAGCAGACGGCCAGCCAACGCAGCTTCCGGGTCCGGAAGACCGTCAGCAGCCCGGCGACGGACAGAACGGACACCACTACTGCCGGAATGGCGGATTGCATGGTGCTGGCTGTGAGGATTTCCCCGACGGCGGCACCCGGCTTTACTGACGGGCCCCAGTTGTCGTAGGGCGCCGGGCGAAGCTTGAGCCAGAACGCGGCGGCGACGACAAGTGCCACGAGCGTGCCGGTGATGAACAGCCATGCCCGGACGGCGCTGGTCCGGATCTGCATCCGCTTCAAAAGGCGCCACCACGCGAGCGCGGCGACCGGAAGGCCGATGGCAATGGTGGTGTTGATCGAACTGGTATGTGCGAAGGCCAGCCCCGCCAGCGACAGCAGCAAGGCGGCCGCCCAGCTCGCGGGCGGGTCCGTCCGCGTCCGCCCAAGACGGGAAAGGGCGGCCAGGGAAGTGATGACCACCGGCATCATGCTGATCGCCAGTGCATAGGGAAACAGGGGTCCCCAAACAATCATCAGGAACGGGAAAGCCACCTGGGTGCCGGCGAGGACCGCAGTGAGGATGAGGGCCGCAGGCCTGCGTGACACGGTTTTCAGCACAAGGAACAGGCAGGAGGCCGGCCAGACGACGGCTGAGATGGCGAGGTTGAGGACGTTCTGCGAGGTCGGGATATCGACGGCGGTCAGCTGCACCAGGAGGGCGGCGTACGAATGCCACGCCGCCGGGTACACCGCGTCCAGGCCCGACATCCCTTGAAGCGAGGCGAGGTTCAGGGAGGAGGCGTTGCCGGTATCGAGGATGAAGCGGATGGCGTTCAGGTGGAAGACGTTGTCGAACACCTGGGACGGGTGCTCCGGTGAGCCAACAAGCTGGACGAAGCGCCAGGTGATCGGCACCGTAGCGAGGGCCATCGCCGCCAGGGGAAGCCATGTCCGAAGCGGTGACACCTTCGTGACGCGCCAGGGGATGCCGCGGGTAAGTGCCAGCGCCGCCACGGCGAGCAGGGCGGCAACGGCAAGGTACGGCAGGATGCTCCAGGGAACGCCAAGCAAACCGGCGGCCACCCCGGCAAGGCCGGCAGCCGCCGTCGACAGCAGGGGAGCAAGCCCTATGGCGCTGCCTGGCCGGAATTTGAGGCACGCCGCTACCGCTGCTCCGGGGATGTACAGCAAAAGTACCGCTGCGAGCACCGAAGGTATGACACCGATCCAGTTCACGAAGGTACTTCCTCGTTCCTGTCTTCCGGCGCCTTATCGCCAAGCAGCTGCACAATGGCGCGCAGCTGGATAAGGGTCACTGCTACTTCACCGATCGCAAGGCCAAGGGCGCCGCCCTGGACGCCCATAAGGCTTGAAAGGATGGCCATGGCCGGAAGGCCCACCACGGCGCCCGTAATGGTGCTGGCAAAAACAGCCTTCATCCGCTTGGCAGGAACGAGCCAGTGGGCGCCGGTGGACGTCGTGACGCACACCAGAAGGAATGACAGGCCAAACCAGAAACAGGTCCAAAAGTCAGCGGCCCGTTCCGCACCGAAAAGCCGCTCGCTGACGAACGGACCCAGCAGGGAAAGGATGAGCCATCCCGCGAGTCCAAGGCCCGTCAGCGCCATCAGCGAAAACTTCCGCCGGTGCCTGTGGTCCGTCCCGTGCTCGCTGACCCAGCCCTGCAGGCTGTTACCGAGTGCAGCCGTGGCAAGCTGGCCAATCCGGTAAAACTTCTCGGCCGAAACAAAGCCGGCCAGGCCCGTGGCGGAGGCTGCAAACTGCACGACCAGAACAGGGGTTGAAGCGTAGGCCCCGGCGGCGGCGGTAATCCCGGCGCCGGCACGAAGGGCCCAGATCTCCTTCAGGACGTTTCTGGCGCCCAGGCCGTGGTAATCCTGCCGTCGTGAATGGTCCTTGTTGAACCAGAGGGTGCCGGCGAGGCCGAGCACGATCAGGGCCATCGGGTAAAGGTAGATGTCGCCAGTGGCGAACAGCAGCGGTATCACCCCGAGGGTGGCAAGCATACGGGGTACCACGTCGTACTTCGCGATTCTCCCGGCATGCCCGGTGGCGATGCAGTACCACGCGGGCGTCAGCCCGGCCGCCGCCTGGGCGCACGCCATCAGGAAGGCAACCCAATACTCGCTGGTCCCGTTCGTGAACATCAGGGCAACTGCCATCAGGGGCACCGCACAGATGAGGACCACCGAACGGGTGACGAAGCTGACGGCGTAGTACCGCCGTCGTACAGATTCTTCCGCCGCCGAGGCAACTGCCGCCGGCCCGGTCAAGGGCCAGCCCAATCCGACAAGGATCGCGGCGATGGCTCCTACGGCCTGGCCGACAGCCAGTGAGTTCCAGGCGGATGTTCCACCAACATTTGCGATGATCGGCAGGAGGATGAACGACGCCAGGGAGGAGAGCAGTGGCAGGCCGGCGAACGCTGCGATCCTTTTGATCATGCCGGAAGCCCTCCGGACCCGGGCCAGGTCCTAGACGTAGTCATAGGCATCCTTGCCCCAGTGGCCCTTGACGAAAACATCCTCGACTTCGCTCCTGAACCGGGCTCGCTCGTTGAGGATGGCCGCCCGGTAGCTGTCCTGCTTAGCAACTTCCGCGTCGAAGTCGCCGATGAGCCGGGGCAGCATGGCGGCAGCAGTCTCCACCTCGTCCCGGCCGGGGGTTATCTTGTGTTCCCACGGCACCGGTACGTCGGCGAAAAACGCACCGGAGCCCCGGCGCGCGACGACGGTCAGCGCACCGGAGAGCGCTGCCTCGCGGGGCATGCGGTCCTTGCCCGGGTGGTGGCCAAGGTCCAGGTAGATGCCGCAACCCTGCAGGGTCGAGACCACCTCGGAGCGGGTCATCCCGACGATGGGACGCCACTCAATGGAAGGCGGGCAGTGGGCCTTCACAGCCTCGATGATATGGCCGCCCTTGGCCGGGTTGTACGTCACCAGGTGGTGGTTGCGCGCCACCTGGGACGTGCCCTGGAATTCGGCGGTTGGCGTGTAGTCGGAAACGAGGGAGGGCACAACGTCAAACCTGGTGGCCACAAAGGCCCAGGCATAGGACGACTGGACCAGATGGATCACATCGCGGTCCTTGCGGAGCATGCCCGGGTTCACGCGGTTTTTCCACATCCGGGCGAAGGGCACGGCTGCTTCCCGCGCCTTCTGCAGCGGGGTTGCCGTGCTCCGGTGCCACATGCGTTCCGCCATGAACGTCAGCGAGTTGTCTATGCTCAGCCACCAGCACATGCGGCGGGCATGTTTTACCCCGGACATTTCATAGACGTACGTTTCCGGATAGACCACCACGTTCCCGGGTGCATCAACAATCTCCGGTGCTTCCGGCGCGTTGTAGACGCTGTACTGCTCAACCCTTTCGTTGTGCACCGTGTGCGGGTGCGGCACGAGGTAGGCGTCTTTTCCGAGTTCCCGCAGCATGTCGACGAGCTGGTGGAGGGCTTCGGGCCCTCCGGTCCGCAGTCCCTTGTGGTACAGGACGAAGATTGTTCCCGTGTTGTTGGTCACTGATGGTCCTTCAATTCGGCCGCGCGCAGGGGCGCCGGTGCTGTTGGAGAGCCTGCTCAGCGCAGGCGGGCGGCGAGGGTCTCGTCGATCTTGCCCATTTTTTGGCGCAGGGCATCACGGACTCCCGCGCTGGCGGCCAGCAGGTGCTTCTTCCTGTTGGGGCCGAACCCGAAGCGGACAACGTGGCTCTGGATTTCCATGTAGATCCGGCGAAGAACCCAGGTGGGCTGCTTCAACGCGTACCGGCGGGCGAGGATCAACGAGTTGCGTGTGATGTAGTAGACACGGAACGGCGCGTGGTAATAGATGAAGAGCTTCTTCGAACCCAGCCGGGCGTGCCAGCCGAGAATCTTCATGGGCCGTGCGTTGCCCAGGCTGTGCTCCAGGTTGCAGCCGCGGCCGGCCAGTGCCCGAAGTCCCCGTTCCCGGAGCCTGGCGTTGAACTCGGAGTCCACACAGTCGATGAAAAACCCTTCATCGAAGAAACCCACGTCCTTGAACGTGCTCGTGCGGACGAGGGTTCCGCTGGTCATCGGGTCGAATATCTGTGGCTCTTCCTGGCTTCCCCACGTGGGCAGCGGAATGTGGTTGTGCGACTCTGCGCACACCATGCCCACGGTTTCGGGTGTAAGGGAAGCCTGAGCGGTGGCGAGGGCGGAGGCCACGTAGTCGCCGGTGAATCTTGAATCCTGGTCCATGGTGACGATCCACTCCGGATCCCAGCGCTCAATCGCTTCACGGATGCCGACATTGAGGGCCCTGGCAATCCCCGAATTAGTAGCAAGCCTGACAACGACGGCGCCCGCACGCTCCATCTCCTCCAGTGCGCCGGAGACGTCGCCGGGGGAGCCGTCGTCAACTACGACGACGTGCTCTACATAGCGCATCAGCCATGAAACGTTGGCTACGTTTTCGGTTCCCGGGTTGAATGCCGAGACCACGCCACAGACTCCGGCGCGGGGTTCGATTGCAGGGTTCTCTTTCGGATCCATCACGCCACCCTCGCCCGGCGTGCCCTCAGGACCGCTTCGTAGACGTTGCGGACAAAAGCCACCCGTGCCCTCATGATCTTCGATACGGAGCGGATGCCATGGGGGGTGAGGTTTTCACCGTGCAGACGATGCAGGATGGTGTCTTCTTCCAGATAAACGATGGAGCGGTTCACGTTGCCCACTGTGGCTATCCACTGATCGTGGGACTCGGTCATGTACGCCGGGAAGGGCAGCACCTGGTGGAGGAGCGTGTTCCGGAATGCCATGGCGCACCCCCAGTGCAGGCGGTACCCGACCACTATGCCCAGGATGTTGCGAACGTTGTGATCCGAATCTTCAGGGCGGAGCCGGATCTCATGGAACGTGCCCAACGGCCCGTCGAAATGCTTGCAGTTGCTGACCACCATGTCCTTGCCATCCATGGCGGTGATCATTCGTTCCACGCGGCCGGGCAGCCACACGTCGTCCTGGTCCGACAGGAAGATGAACTCGCCCCTGGCTTCGCTAAGCGCCCACTCAAAAGTGCGGACATATCCGTTGTTGCGCTCTGCGCGGATGAGGCGGATCCGCGGATCGTTGATCCCGGCGACGATGTCCGGTGTTGCGTCGGTGGAAAAGTCGTTAACGACAACCAGTTCATCGTGGGGACCGATTTCCGTCAGGATCGAACGGATCTGTTCTTCGATGTGGCGGGCGCCATTGTAAGCCGCCATGCACACGCTGACGCGCGGCTTAGGGGCGGATGCGGGCTCCATAAGTTTCTCCTCGTGCCTCCGGGCGGTGCCAGCGGGGCGGGCAGGTCCCAAGCAGTCTAGCAAGCCGCGTCTGCCGGAAGGGACGCAGCGCCGGTCAACTATACTCAAGGGGATGCAGCCGCCGAGCTCTTCGCGCGGAAACCACGGAAGGAACCTCAGGTCCATGACCGTCGACGTAATGTTGCCGTACTACGGCGATGTCCATCAAATGAAGCTCGCAGCACGCAGCGTGATGAACCAGGAGAACCAGGACTGGCGGCTTGTTGTCATTGACGACGGGTACCCCGATCCCGAGCCGGAACGCTGGTTTTCGACCATCACCGATCCGCGCGTCACCTACCTCAAGAACGAACAGAACCTCGGTGCCAACGGCAACTACCGCAAGGCACTGACCCTGGTCGAGGCGCCATACGTTGTCATCATGGGCGCCGATGACATCATGCTTCCGAACTACCTGGACGTGGTGGTGAGCGCCTTCGAGGAATACCCGAAGGCAGATGTGGTCCAGCCTGGGGTCCAGGTGATTGATGAACAGGGCATCGCCTGCACCCCGCTCGTCGACGCCGTCAAGAAGGTGTACGCGCCCAAGACCACGGAGCGCATCGAGCTCAAGGGCGAAGTCATGGCCACCAGCCTCGTCCGTGCCGACTGGGCCTACTTCCCTTCGCTCGCCTGGCGTTCGGAGACGGTCAAGCGCATTGGCTTCACCGAGGGACTGGACGTGGTCCAGGACCTGGCCCTCCTGCTCGACATCGCGGCCGAACACGGGTCGATGATTGTGGACCCTGTCCTGGCGTTCCTGTACCGCCGGCACTCGGCATCGGACTCATCCGTACGCGCATTGGATGGCCGGCGCTTTGACGAGGAACGCCGCTTTTTCCAGCAGCAGGCCGAGCGCTTCAGCAGCCTCGGCTGGAAGGGCGCGGCGCGGGCGGCCAGCTTCCACACGACGTCCCGCCTCAACGCCGCGTCGCTGATCCTGAAGTCAGTCGGAAAGGGCAAGTTCGATTCCCTGCCGCGTCTGGCCAAGCACATCGTCAGCTAGCAGCTGTAAACAAAAGGGACGCCCAAGGGCGTCCCTTTTTGTGTTTCCATTGCCCCGCGGAGCAAAAGCGGTTACTGTTCCCGCGGCTCAGGACCCTTACCGGAGCTTCGCACGCCCGCCAGCTCATTCCGGACGTCAGCGAGGTCTGCCCGCAGCAACGCCACTTCCTCGCAGAGGATCCGGACCTCGTCTTCAGCCTGGGATTGTTCACGGGAGAGATGGAGGCACACCCCAACCAGCAGGACCAGGGTCATGATGAAAAGGAGGTTGGCCGGCACTTGGATGCCGATCAAACCGCTGGCCTTCTCGAGCAGCGAGGGGAACGCGGAGAGAAGCAGCGTGCCGATGCCAATGACAATCCACAGGACGGCGTACTTCTCACGAAGTTTTTGCCGGCGGAGCATCTCGAAGACAAAGAAGAGGATCGCCACAACGACGATCGAGCCCATAAGGAGCGACATATTGGATTCCTAGTTCGTGGAAGGCTCGGTTTTCTTCCGCGTCAGCGCGAACAGCAATGCCATTCCTGAGCGTCCGAGATAAATGGCAGCTTTGATCGGGTCGTGGCTGGGGGTGCCCCCCTGTCGGGCCCGCATCGATACCGGGACCTGGCGCACAGTGCATCCTGAACGGATGGCCACAACCAGGGAGTCGATGGTGTCGCCCAGGTACTCGGCGGGATAGTGGTCAACGTATTGCCGGATTGCCTTCAGGTTGGCTGCCCTGAACCCTGAGGTCACATCTGTCAAGGTGGTTCCCGCTACCCGGGAAATTGTCCAGGCCAGTACTTTCATGGCCCATTTCCGGGGTCCCCGGACGGTGTAGTTGCCCTTGTCGGCAAACCGCGCGCCGATGGCGATATCGGCGTGCTGCAGCCCGTCCAGCACTGCCTTGATATCGCGCGGATCATGCTGGCCGTCGGCGTCGACCTGAATGACCCGGCTGTAGCCATGGTTTTTGGCGTACTTGAATCCGGTGCGCATGGCCCCGCCGACGCCCATGTTGAACGGCAGTTTCACGACGGTTGCGCCGGCGGCACGGGCTACCTGGGCCGTGTTGTCGCGTGAGCCGTCGTCGACGACAAGGACATCGCAGGGCGGGCCGAATTCAAACACTTCCCGGATGGTGTTGCCGATGGACTCGGACTCGTTCCAGGCAGGCATGATGACTAGCGTGTCAGGGGTACGGGCAGGCGCTGTCACTGTTGTGTCAGTCCGTTCTTCATATAGGACTCCAGGCGGATGCTCGACAAGGGGGGCTCGTATCCGGTGGCCTTGATTTTGCTCAGGTCCAGCATGCTGTTGAGCGGTCGCGGGGCAGCGTCCTTGCCTTTGAAGTATTCGGCGGTGCTTACTCCCATGACTGCGCCCCTGTCCTTGCCGGACAGTTCGTAAACGTCGGCCGCGAGGTCTGCCCAGGATTGCGCGTGACCGTCGCTGCTTAGGTTGTAGGTCCCAAAATCCGCCCCGGACTCCAGCAAGTGGCGAATGCCGGCAGCGATGTCCTGCGTAAAGCTCAGCCGGCCCACCTGGTCGTTGACGACTGACGGTTCGATGCCGCGTTCGGCCAGCGATGCCATGGTGCGGACGAAGTTGTTGCCTTCCCCGATCACCCAGCTTGTCCGCACGATGTAATGCCGCGGGACGACGGCGACGATAGCGTCGCCTGCGGCCTTGGTCTGGCCGTAAACGCCCAGCGGTGTCAGCGGCTCGTCCTCGCCATGGATGTCTTGGGCGCCGTCAAAGACGTAGTCGGACGAAACATGGACCAGGGTGAGGTTGTGGTCGATTGCGGTGCGCGCAAGCCGGGACACAGCCGTGACGTTCACGGACCAGGCTGCGGCGCGCCCCTCCGGGGTTTCGGCCGCGTCGACTGCCGTGTAGGCGGCCGCGTTGATGATCGTGGAGTAGTTCTTCCAGTTCCGCGCGGAGTAGGAAGCGGGATCGCCGAGGTCAAACTCGGAGCGCCCGGCGAACTCAACTGAAGTGTCGCCGTCGTACAGGTCCTGCAGCGCTTTGCCCAACTGCCCGCCGGCACCGACCACCAGGATCTTCCGTGGCGGCATGGGCACCACGTCGGCCAGCCGCGGATGCGCCTTGTCCTTGTCCGACAATTCAGCCTGGTCCAGGGAAATGGGCCACTGGACCGCCGCGGTTTCGTCGGCCAGGTTCAGGAAGGTGTACTGGTCCTGGGCGTCCGCCGACCAGTGGTCATTGACAAGGTAGGTGTAGGCGGTGTTGTCCTCCAGCGTCTGGAACGCGTTGCCTACCCCGCGGGGGATAAAGATTGCCTGGCTGGGGTCCAGTTCGGCGGTGAAAACAGATCCGAAGGAGGGGCCTTCGCGGAGGTCCACCCATGCTCCGAAGATCCTGCCCGTGGCGACGGAAATGAACTTGTCCCACGGTTCGGCGTGAATGCCCCGGGTTGTGCCCGCCTTTTCGTTAAAGGAGATGTTGTTCTGGACCGGACGGAAATCCGGCAGCCCCAAGGCAACCATTTTCTCCCGCTGCCAGTTCTCCTTGAACCAGCCCCGGTTGTCGCCGTGGACCGGAAGATCGTAGAGAACGACTCCGGGGATGGGCGTTTCGTGGGCAGCGAGCTTCTTCGAAAACTCCAGAGACATCGACTACTGGCCCTGTTCCTTGTACTTGGCCTCGGTGGCAGCCTTTTGCGGGCGCCACCAGTCCTCGTTGTCGCGGTACCAGGCGATGGTGTCTTCGATGCCTTCGTCGAAGTTGGAGAACTGCGGTTCCCAGCCGAGCTCGTTGCGGAGCTTGGTGGAGTCGATGGCGTAGCGGAGGTCGTGCCCGGGCCGGTCCACCACGTGGTCGTAGGCGTCGGGCGACTGTCCCATGTGCTTGAGGATGAGTTCGACGACGTCCTTGTTGTTCTTCTCGCCGTCGGCGCCGATCAGGTAGGTTTCGCCGATTTTGCCCTTGGCGATGATGGCCAGGACCGCGGAGGAGTGGTCGTTGGCGTGGATCCAGTCGCGGACGTTCTCGCCCTTGCCGTAGAGCTTGGGGCGGACGCCGTCGATCACGTTGGTGATCTGGCGCGGGATGAACTTCTCCACGTGCTGGTACGGGCCGTAGTTGTTGGAGCAGTTGCTGATGGTCGCCTGCAGCCCGAAGGAGCGGACCCAGGCGCGGACCAGCAGGTCGGAGCCGGCTTTGGTGGAGGAGTAGGGGCTGGAGGGGTTGTACGGGGTCTGCTCGGTGAACCGCTCGGGATCATCGAGTTCCAGGTCGCCGTAGACCTCGTCGGTGGAGATGTGGTGGAACCGCTTGTTGTGCTTCCGGGCTGCCTCGATCAGCGTGTAGGTGCCGATGATGTTCGTGTCCAGGAACGGGCGGGGGTCATGCAGGGAGTTGTCGTTGTGCGATTCAGCAGCGTAGTGCACCACGACATCGGTGTCCGCCACCAGTCCGTCCACAAGTGCGGCGTCGGCGATGTCGCCCTGGACAAAGGTGAAGCGGTCCTCCGGCAGGCCCTTCAGCGACTCGAGGTTGCCTGCGTAGGTCAGCTTGTCCAGGACGGTCACATGGTCATCGGTGTTATCAAGTACGTAATGGACAAAGTTGGAGCCGATGAACCCGGCACCGCCGGTAACAAGAAGTCGCTGCATAATTCCCTAGGGTACCGGATTTGCCGCGGCACTTAGCGAAGGGAAAGATGGGGGACATGCGCGGAATAATACTTGCCGGCGGTACCGGCTCCCGGCTTCACCCCATCACACTGGGCGTCAGCAAGCAGTTGGTCCCGGTCTACGACAAGCCCATGATCTACTACCCGCTGTCCACCCTGATCCTCGCGGGCATCCGGGACATCCTGATCATCACCACCCCGCACGACGCCGAACAGTTTGAGCGTCTGCTGGGTGACGGCTCCCGGTTCGGCGTCTCCATCACTTATAAGCAGCAGCCATCCCCGGACGGACTGGCGCAGGCCTTCATCCTGGGTGCTGAACATATCGGCGACGACAGCGTCGCACTGGTCCTGGGCGACAACATCTTCTACGGGCCGGGCATGGGCACGCAGCTGCGCCGCTTCGAAAATATCGACGGCGGTGCGGTCTTTGGGTATTGGGTCGCGGACCCCAAGGCTTATGGCGTGGTTGAATTCGACGCGGCCGGCAAAGCTATTTCGCTCGAGGAGAAACCGGCGGAGCCAAAGAGCCACTACGCCGTTCCCGGTCTCTACTTCTACGACAACGACGTGGTGGATATCGCGAAGAACCTGCGGCCTTCCGCCAGGGGCGAGCTGGAGATCACTGACGTCAACAGGACGTACCTGGACCGCGGAAAGCTGCAGGTGGAGATCCTGCCCCGCGGCACCGCCTGGCTGGATACCGGAACCTTCAACGACCTCAACGACGCATCCAATTTCGTGCGGACCACGGAAAACCGCCAGGGCCTGAAGATCGGTGCGCCAGAGGAAATTGCATGGCGGCTGGGGTTCCTCACGGATGACGAACTGCGCGAAAGGGCCGAGCCTCTTGTGAAGAGTGGCTACGGGTCCTACCTGATTGACCTGCTCGAGCACGGGCACTAAGTACAAACGGAAAGAGGCGGGTCCCGTTCGGGTCCCGCCTCTTTCCGTATGACCGGCTAGCGCAAGGTAATCCGTGCCCCGCCGGCGGCTGTCCAGTTGATGCTGCCGCCCTGGAAGGTCTGGCTGCAGGAGGACCTGTCGGCGGTGCAGGTTTGACTGTTCGTCGGGTAGCCCAACGCTCCGGCCTCGAACCCTTGTCCCGCCCAGCTCTGCTGGATCGGCCCCGGAACAATCAGGTGGGCTCCGCTTGCCGCAGACCACATGATTGTTCCCTTTTCGAAGTTCTGGAAGCACCCGTCATTCCGCAGTCCGCAGATGGTTCCGCTCGTGGGGTAGCCCAGTGACCCGGATTCAAAACCTGACGCGGCCCACCGCTCCCTGATGGGGGTGGAGGTCAGGGCCTGGGCGCCAGTTCCTGGCGAGAACATCACGGTGCCCTTGGCGAAATTCTGGAAGCATCCGTTGTTCCTCAGGCCGCAAATCTGTCCGCTGACGGGATATCCGAGCTTGCCGCCTTCGAATCCTGTACTGACCCAGGCATCCCTGACCGGGCCGAACATCACAGCGTTGGCGCCGCTCGCGGGCGACCACATCACGGTTCCGGAGGAGTAGTTCTGGAAGCATCCGCTGTCCACCAGGCCACAGATCACGGCGGAGGCAGGATACCCAAGGGCGCCATTCTCGAAACCTGTTTTCTGCCACAGGTCCCGGATTGGTCCCAGGAGGCTTGGCTGGGCGCCCGTGGCCGGGGAGTACATGAGTGCGCCCTTGGCAAACATCTGGAAGCATCCGCCGTCCTTCAGGCCGCAGTACTGGCCGGAGGTCGGGTAGCCAAGGCTGCCCGTGCCCCATCCCGTGCGTTCCCAGCCTGCCGCCATGGGCCCGGCAGCAACTGTTTCCGGTGCCGTTGTGGCTGAGTAGGCAACCACACCGTTTTCAAAGGACTGCCGGCATTCGGTCTGGATTGCGCCGCACGTCGCTGCACCTGTTGGGTAGCCGAGGCGCCCGTTTTCAAACCCGGATTTTTGCCAGTATTCCAGCAGCCTGCCGGTCAGTGTGTGTGCTCCGGTGGCTGGGGAGAAGAGAATCGCACCGCCCTGGAACAGCTGATAGCAGCCGCCGCCCCGGAGTCCGCAGACTTCACCCGCCACCGGGAAACCAATGGGCTCGCCCTTGGTCCGGGATGACTTCCAGGTCTCTCCCATGCCCATGAACACGGGCCAGGCGCCTGACGCAGGTGTCCAGCCAATCACGCCGCCGCTGAAGTTCTGCGTGCAGGAGGTGCTGGTGCAGACCGCCTCGGCGCTGGGGTAGCCCAGGAGCCCGTTTTCGAACCCTGCCCGGGACCAGGCGTCCAGCAACGGGCCGGTCCTGACCAGGCGTGCGCCTGTGGCCGGGCTCCACAGGACGGAGCCCGCCTGGAACAGTTGGAAGCAGCCCCCGTTCTTGAGGCCGCAGGTCTGGTTGCTGATCGGGTAGCCAAGGCCGCCGTTTTCGTACCCTTGGGCAGCCCAGTACTCCCGGATGGCGCCGAAGGGTACCTGCGCCGCACCGGAACCCGGGGACCACATGATGGAACCGCCCTGGTAGTTCTGGAAGCAGCCACTGTTCTTCAAGCCGCAGATGACCCCGGACACGGGATAGCCCAACTGGCCGTTTTCGTAGCCCGTACGCGCCCAGGAGTCACGGATGGGGCCGGCAAGGCTCGGCTGGGCTCCCGTTACCGGCGACCACATCACGATCCCGGTTTCATATCCGCGGAAGCATCCGCCGTCCCGCAGGCCGCATACTGTCGTGGACGTGGGTGCGCCGAGGGAGGGCATGGACGCCCGGAATGCGTCGATGTCCCTGACGGCAGCCGGCGGTACCCCGCTGGAGGCGAAGGCCTTGAGTCCGGCGTAGTCCCCGTTCCAGACGTTGGAGTCGCCGGCGAAGGGGCCGGTGCTGCTGTACTGCCAGATGCTGTACGTGCTCCAGCTTGCGGTTGGAACCGGGCCTGCATTGTTGGTGGGGGAGCTGGGGTAGGCCGCTATCCACAGGGGGTAGTCGCCCAGGCCGGCGGGGTTGCCCAGGCACTGGTTCCACCAGTTGGTGTTGGTGTAGATAACCGGAAGCCTGCCGGTCAGGGATTGCACCGTGCTTCCGAAGTCGCGTACCCAGGTTGTGAGCTGGGAAGGGGACATGTTGTAGCAGGTGTTGCCGAAGTAGAAGCCATTGATGGTCCTTCCCTCGTAAGGGTTGAACTCGAAGTCCAGGACCGGCGGCATGGTGTAGCCGTCGCCGGACCAGCCGCCACCGTTCTGCACAAAGTATCGGGCCTGGTCGGCCCCGGAGGACCAGTTGGGGATGGCGAAGTGGTATGCGCCGCGGATCATCCCGACGTTGCGTGCTCCCTGGTACTGCGCGCCGTAGGACGGATTGGTGTAGTAATTGCCTTCGGTGGCCTTGACGTAGGCGAACCGTGCACCCATGTTCCATTGCTGCTGCCAGTCGACGCTTGGCTGGTGGCCACTGACATCAAGGCCCTGCACTCCAAACGTTGGCATCCAGGTGCCTTCGCTCGCCATCGGTTCCGCGCTCAGTTTTTGGAAGGAGTCCGAACGGGCGCCGGTTACGCGTGCCGAGCGTTGGCCCATCTCGGCGCCGCCGGCGCCGACAGCTTCGGCCATCGTTTGGGCGTTCTGTGGAGAGGGAGTCGGGGACGCTGGAAGGTCCGGGACGGCCGTGGCGGTAGCTGTTGGCGTCGGTTCGGGAACGGGCGACGGCGGCATGGTTGCCGGCGTCGGCCCTTCAGTTGTGTTCACCGGGGTTGCGGACGCTACCGGCGTGGGCAGGGGTTCGACGGCGAACGCGACGCCTGCGAGCCCGGGGGAGCCGGCCAAGGCTGCCGCGAGCAGTAATATCCCGACTGATTTCAAGGCGGGGTGACGGGACTGAGACAGGTTCCGCTTCATATTTGCTCCGAAGACAATGTGGCGTTCCCCCGAACGCTCATGTCGGTCGCTGGCGTGGCTTTTTCCCCCAGGAAACCCCCATGCCAGGGTGTTTTTGACGATTAACGCGCTCACCATAACACCCGTGTTACGGGCGTAACCAGTGGTTCTGTTGGTAAAGGAGTGATAGTTGTCAGTCCGTTAGTTATCCACACTACCGGTCCCCATGACTTGTTAGGCAGCAGGAGGCTCCTTAGGCTGTACCCCATCGCACTGCTTCCGCTGGGGGCGGCAGTCATCTGGGGGAACACGTATGGATGCTCTGGGAATAGTCGAGGACGAGGTGCGCGAACTCATCCGGCGCAGGGGAATTGACCCATTGCGTCAGGCCGGGGAGGTCCGCAGGCTGGTCGAGGCGGCCGTCACGGATTACGACGAACGTGCCTTGATGGCCCCCCTGCCTCCCCTTGGGCCGCTCGAGTCGGCGCGCAGGTTCCTTTTTGACGCTGTGGCCGGCTTCGGCGTGCTCCAGCCGCTGCTCGACGACCCGACCGTCGAGGAAATATGGCTCAACGCTCCCAATGAGATTTTTGTGGCGCGAAACGGGGAATCGGAACTGACCTCGCTCAGCCTGTCCGAGCAACAGGTGCGGGATCTCGTGGAGCGGATGCTTAAGAGCTCAGGCAGGCGGCTGGACATGTCCTCGCCTTTTGTGGATGCGGCCCTGCCTGACGGATCGCGGCTGCACGTGGTCATCCCTGATGTTACGCGCCGCCACTGGGCGGTCAACATCCGGAAATTCGTGGTCAAGGCCAGCCGGCTTGAGCACTTGGTGGATCTGGGGACGCTCACTCCGCAGTCCGCCCGGTTCCTCGGTGCTGCTGTCTCCAGCGGACTCAACATTCTGGTGTCCGGGGCGACGCAGGCAGGCAAGACGACGATGCTGAATTGCCTGGCAGCAAGTATCGGAAGCCGGGAACGAGTGATCACCGTTGAGGAGATTTTCGAGCTGCAATTTCCGCTCAGGGACGTTGTAGGCCTTCAGTGCCGCCAGCCGAACCTGGAAGGTGAAGGCGAGATCCCGCTCCGCCGCCTCGTCAAGGAGGCGCTGCGCATGCGCCCGGACCGCCTGGTTGTAGGTGAGGTGCGCGAGGCAGAAAGCCTGGATATGCTGATCGCTTTAAATTCGGGCCTGCCCGGCATGTGCACGGTGCATGCCAACTCGGCACATGATGCCGTGACAAAAATCTGCACCCTCCCTTTATTGGCGGGCGATAACATCTCGTCCGCCTTCGTTGTCCCGACTGTGGCGTCGTGCATCGACCTCGTGGTCCACTGCAGCCGCCGTGCCGACGGGCGGCGTGAAGTCACCGAGATTCTTTCGCTCGGGCGGCGTGTGGAAAACGGCATCATCGAGTCCTCCCTGGTGTTCGCCATGGCCGACGACGTCCTGCAGCCCCGCGCGAACGCCATGCCGGCCGCGGAGAAGTTCGCCCGCGCCGGCTACGACGTTGCTGCCCTGCTGGATCCCCGATGATTGCGGCTTTGCTGGGGGTAACAACAGGAGCAGGGCTGTTCCTTGTTTGGTGGTCGTTCTGGGAATCACCACAGCAGAAGCAACGGGACCGAAAGCCAAGCCGGCTGGCGGACCTCCTTGCCACTGCAGGTGTGGACAAAGTGTCCGCGGGCGGGCTCCTCGGTACCTGCCTGGGCCTGGCGTTGTTCGTGCTGCTTGTCTTCTTTGCCCTGAGCCGATCGTGGCCGATGGCCGCGTGCTTTGCGCTGTTCGCCGGCTGGCTCCCCATCACGCTTCTTCGCTGGCGCGCCAAAAAACGGGCCGCCATGCTGCGCCAGCTCTGGCCGGACGTTGTGGACCATCTGCGTTCTGCCATCAGGGCCGGCCTGCCGCTGCCCGAAGCACTGATCCAGTTAGCCGACAAAGGTCCTGTTGAGTTGCGGCCCGTATTCAGGGAGTTCGGCGCCGATTACCGGGCAGGCGGCCAGTTCGACGCTTCGCTTAACAAGCTCAAGTACAAGCTCGCGGATCCCGTGGCCGACCGCATTGTCGAGGCACTGCGCCTCACCCGGGAAGTGGGAGGCTCAGACCTGGGCAAGCTGCTGGGAACACTGGCGGAGTTCCTGCGGGAGAGCGCACGCACCCGCAGCGAACTTGAGGCCCGCCAGTCCTGGACCATCAACGCCGCCCGCCTTGCCGTCGCTGCGCCGTGGATCGTGCTGGTCCTGCTGTCCACGCGTCCGGAAGCCGTCCATGCCTACAACACACCCGTGGGCGCAGCCGTGCTGCTGGGCGGGCTGGTCATCTCGCTTATCTGCTATTCCGCGATGCTCCGGATAGGTGCCCTGCCGCGGGATGAAAGGGTACTTCGGTGACAGGTACAACACCGGCCGCTGTTGCCTGCGGTCTGCTGCTCGGCATTGGCTTGTGGCTCGTCATCGTGAGGTCGCCATATATGCGCACGATCACCTTTGCGCAGCGCATCGAGCCCCAACTCAAATCCCACAATGTGGAGTCCAAACTGCTGCGCTCCGGCGATCCGGTCCTCACTCCGTTTGGGCCACTGGAGAAGATCCTGGGCCCCATCATCAGGGACGGCCTGTCGGCCCTGGTGAAGCTCAACCCCTCGCCCGGGGCCACGGTCCGCAGGCTGGCGCAGGCCGGCATCACCAAGTCGCCCATTGACTTCAGGGCAGAACAGCTTCTTTGGGCCGCAGCCGGCTTCGCGGCTGCGCTGGCGCTTACGTTCCTGGGTGCGGCGGCCGGGCGGTTCAACCCGCTCTTCGCCGCACTGGCCATTTTGGGAAGCGCTGCAGCCGGCTTCGTCCTGCGTGACTACTGGCTTGGAGTGCAGGTCCGCCGCAGGGAAACGCGGATGATGGCGGAATTTCCAAGCCTGGCAGAACTTATGGCACTCGCTGTCGGCGCCGGGGAGAGCGCTACCGGCGCCCTGGACCGGGTCTGCCGGAGCGCCAAGGGTGAATTGGCGAAGGAATTCGCCAGGATCCTGGCAGAGACGAGAGCCGGCACGCCGCTCGTGCAGGCATTGCAGGAATTCTCCGGTCGCACGGATCTGGCACCCCTGGCCAGGTTTGTGGACGGCATTGTCGTCGCTGTTGAGCGCGGGACACCCCTCGCGGACGTATTACGGGCCCAGGCCCAGGATGTCCGCGATACTGCTAAGCGGGACCTGATGGAGGCAGCGGGCAAGAAGGAAATCGCAATGATGGTGCCGCTTGTCTTTGGTGTGCTGCCCTTGACAGTTGTTTTCGCCGTCTTTCCTGGAATTGCGGCAATCAGCCTCGGTTTCTGATGCTCGACCAAGTGATGCCGAACATTAGACCGGAACTCTGCAAAGAACCAACCACTCAGGCAAACGCAGCCAGACCCGACCAAGAGGAAGAAAAATGAAGAACCTTGGATATCACTTCGGACTGTTGTTCCTCGCGTTGGCAGCAGCACGCCGGCCCGGGCAGGACCACCCGGAACGTGGAGACGTGCCCGGCTGGGTGATGATCACGCTGATGTCGGCGGTCCTTGTCGCGGCGCTCCTGGCGCTCGCCGGCCCTGCCCTCGAAGCCATGTTCAACCAGGCCATGGACAAGGTGGGCAGCTAGGCACCATGGCCAGGCCCACCCGTAAAGCCGTGCAAAGCGCCGCGGCGCCTGAAACGGGGGAGCGGGGTTCGGCCGTGGTGGACTTCGTCCTTGTGGGCGGGCTGCTCACCGTGTTCTTCCTTGCGATCCTCCAGCTGACGCTGATCCTGCACGTCCGCAACACGTTGATCGATGCGGCCGCGTCGGGCGCCCGCTACGGTACCCTGGCAGACCGCGGTGCTGCCGACGCCGTGGAACGTGCCCGAAGCCTGATCGCAACTTCACTCAATCCCGGCTTCGCGGAACAGGTCAGTACCAGGGAGGTGACGGTCCAGGGCTTCCGGACGCTCGAGGTCACGGTCCGGGCGCCCATGCCGGTGATCGGTCTGATCGGCCCCCGGGACATGCTGGAGGTGAAGGGCCATGCCGCCGTGCAGCCGTGAGAACCGGCGGCGCCTTCGGAGGCGGTTGTCCGAGGCCCTCTGCCTGCAGGGAGGCGGAGCCCGGGAGGAGCCCGAGGTTATTGGCAGTGGAAGCGAGCATGGAAGCGCCGTCGTGGAGTTCACTTTCCTGGCACTCCTGCTGATGGTCCCGCTCGTCTACTTCATCATCACGGTGGGACAGATCCAGGGCGCATCCTTTGCCGTGGTCGGTGCGGCGGACCAGGCAGCCAAGGTCTATACGGCACAGCCGGACGGGGCTTCGGCGCAGGCCGCCGCGGAACAGGCTGTGGCCATCGCGCTCGCGGACTTCGGCCACAGCCCGGACCAGGCCACAGTATTAGTGAACTGCGAGCCGGCGGACTGCCAGGCGGCCGGTACAGCTGTGACGGTGGCGGTGAACCTCACTGTCCCTTTGCCCTTCATCCCGTTCGGAGACAGCCTCAGGCTTTCAGCCACGGACGTGGAGGCGTCGGCAACCCAACTCGTCGGGCGGTTCCGGTGACGCGCCGCCATCAGGGTGAAGATGGCCAGATGATGGTGATGATCCTTGGCTATGTTGTGCTGGCACTGCTGGTGGCAGTGGTCGTCATCGGAATCTCCGCCGTCTACCTGGAACACAAGAGGCTCCTTTCGCTCGCTGACGGTGCGTCGCTCGCGGCAGCCGACAGCTACACCCTCGGGGAAGTTGAAACGCAAGGGGGCAGCCCCTCCGCCGTCCTCAATCCGGCCCGGGTCCGCAATGCAGCGGCGGACTTCGTCGCCAGGAGCCCGGCGGCGCAGCGGTTCGAGAGCCTGGCCGTCGCGGGGGCGACCGGGACGCCTGACGGCTCCACCGCCGTCGTGGTGCTTACAGCCGCCGTGCACCCGCCCGTGGTGAACTTCCTGGTCCCGGACGGCATCCGGATCGAAGCGACGTCCACGGCACGTTCCCGCCTGGCGCGCTGAACGCAGCCGGCGACGCCCGGCCCGGCAGCCGAAGCACCACCTGGTGCAGGACCCGGCCGGGGCCAGCACCCGGATAGCGTAGGCTTAAACGACCATGGCCAATATTGATTTTTCCGCTGAAATCCGTGCGCTCCGCGCCACCTTTGCTTCCATCGAACGGGTTACCGACGTTGAGGCCCTCAAGGAAGACATCGCCGAGCTGAGCGAGCGGGCAGGGGAGCCGGATCTGTGGGACGACCCCGCGGCGGCGCAAAAAATCACTTCCCGGCTTTCCCACCGACAGTCAGAACTCGAACGCCTGACCAACCTGGAATCCCGCATCGACGATCTCGAGGTCCTCGTTGAGCTGGGGGAGGACGAGGATGACGCGGACTCGATGGGTGAGGCCGCCTCGGAACTCGAATCGATCAAAAAGGCCCTCAAGGATCTTGAGGTCGTGACGCTGCTGTCCGGCGAATACGACGAGCGCGAGGCCGTGGTTTCCATCCGCGCAGGCGCGGGCGGTGTGGACGCCGCCGACTTTGCCGAGATGCTGCTCCGCATGTACCTCCGCTGGGCTGAACGCCACGGCTACCCCACCACGGTCATGGACACGTCCTACGCCGAAGAAGCGGGCCTGAAGTCTGCAACCTTCGAAGTCAAGGCGCCCTACGCGTACGGCACGCTCAGCGTCGAGGCCGGAACCCACCGGCTGGTCCGGATTAGTCCTTTCGACAACCAGGGCCGGCGGCAGACCTCTTTCGCGGCGGTCGAGGTCATCCCGCTCATCGAACAGACCGACTCCATCGAGATCCCGGACAATGAAATCCGCGTGGACGTATTCCGGTCATCCGGCCCGGGCGGGCAGTCCGTGAACACCACCGACTCCGCCGTCCGCCTCACACACATCCCTACGGGGACCGTGGTGTCCATGCAGAACGAAAAGTCCCAGCTGCAGAACCGCGCCGCGGCCATGCGTGTCCTGCAGTCCCGGCTTCTCCTCCTCAAGAAAGAGCAGGAAGACGCCGAAAAGAAGGCACTGGCCGGGGATGTCAAGGCCTCGTGGGGTGACCAGATGCGCTCGTACGTCCTCAATCCGTACCAGATGGTCAAGGACCTCCGCACCGAACACGAAGTGGGCAACACCTCGGCAGTCTTTGACGGCGAAATCGACGACTTCATCGACGCCGGCATCCGCTGGCGCACCGATAACCGCAACGCCGACAAATAGGCTCCGGGCCGCAGGCCTGCAAAAGGGTCCGGGCCGCAGGCCCGCATCCCGGTTCCGGCGACACGCCCCCGGAAGCGTGCCCAGCAGCGCGGCTTCTGCGTATAGTCGAGGGGCCGGGGCCCTACGTTCCCCAACAGAAACCCGCGCACCGGCTGCAGAACTGGGCTGCATTCGAAATCAGCTATGCCCTGCAGGGTACTGAGGGCCATGATTCGATTCGAAAATGTCACCAAGGTGTACGACCAGACAGCCCGGCCTGCCCTGGACAACATCAACCTTGAGATTGACCGCGGCGAATTCGCCTTCCTTGTCGGGGCCTCGGGTTCCGGCAAATCCACGTTCCTGCGCCTGGTCCTGAAAGAAGACCGGGCCACGTCGGGCGCCGTCTATGTTGCCGGCCAGAACGTGGCCAAAATTTCCAGCTGGCGCGTTCCCCGGCTCCGCCGCGGCATCGGCGTCGTTTTCCAGGACTTCCGGCTCCTGCCCCAAAAAAATGTCTTCGCCAACGTTGCGTTTGCGATGCAGGTCATCGGCAAGAGCCGCAGCGTCATCCGGGACACTGTTCCGGAGGTCCTCAAAACGGTGGGCCTGGAAGGCAAAGAGCACAGGATGCCGCACGAACTCTCCGGTGGCGAGCAGCAGCGGGTCGCCATCGCACGCGCTGTGGTGAACCGGCCCGGCATTCTCCTCGCCGACGAGCCGACCGGAAACCTGGACCCCACCACCTCCATGGGAATCATGGGCGTCCTCGACAAGATCAACCAGAACGGCACCACGGTGGTGATGGCCACGCACGACGACGACATCGTCAACGAAATGCGCAAACGCGTAGTGGAGCTCAAGAACGGCGTCGTCATCCGCGACGAAGCAAAGGCACTCTACACGTCCATGATCCCCGTGGTGGGACAGTCCCGAAGGCTCAAGGACGCAAGCGGCAGGGAAACACCCGGCGCTGACCTGGGTCGGGGAGACACTGGCGACGCTGAAGGCACCGAAGGAGGGGCACGGTCATGAGGCTGGCGTTCATCCTGAGCGAGATTGGCAGCGGCCTCCGCCGCAACCTGTCCATGGTGGTCTCGGTCATCCTTGTCACCTTCGTATCGCTTACGTTCGTGGGCGCCGCGGGCATGCTGCAGATGCAGATCAACCAGATGAAGGGCTACTGGTACGACAAGGTCCAGGTCGCCATTTTCCTCTGCAGTGAAGGTTCGACGGCGGCGGGCTGCGCGGGCGGTCCCGTCACCACGGAGCAGCAGGAGAGCCTGAACAGCCTGCTCAAGTCGCCTGCGGTGGCGCAGTACATCAACGACTTCCAGTACGAGTCCAAGGAAGAGGCGTACAAGCACTTCAAGGAGCAGTTCTCCAACTCGCCCATCGTGGATTCGGTCTCCCCGGACCAGCTGCCGGCCTCGTTCCGGATTAATATGAAGGACCCGGAGAAGTACCAGATCATCAGCGAGACCTTCTCCTCCCAGCCGGGCGTGGAAACCGTTATTGACCAGCGCCAGCTCCTCGAGCGCCTCTTCTCGGTCATGAACGGCGCGTCACTGGTGGCCGTCGGCATCGCCGGCGTCATGATCGTCTGCGCCATCCTGCTGATCGCCACCACCATCCGGCTCTCCGCTTTCAGCCGCCGCCGCGAAACCGGCATCATGCGCCTGGTAGGGGCATCGAAGACCGTCATCCAGCTGCCCTTCATCCTCGAGGGCGTCATTGCAGCAGTCATTGGTGCAGCGCTGGCGTCCGCAACCCTGTGGGCGGTGGCGCACTTCTTCCTGGGCGAATACATGTCCCGGCAATACCCGGACACGGCCTTCATTTCGTCCGGCCAGGCGCTGATCCTTGCCCCTGCCCTGCTAATCCTTGGCGGATCCTTGGCTGGAATTTCGTCTCTCTTGACCTTGCGCCGATACCTTCGCGTCTAGGTCTGCAAACCAAACAAGGAATGCTCATGAACGACACTGACCAGACGCCCGTGTACCCCCGCCGCGTCAGGCGCGCCGCAGCCCGCCGGACCGGCGTAGTCAGCGGTGTGCTTGCCATTGTCCTCGCCGCCGGGCTGGCGTCGTCGGCCCCGGTGGCCTTCGCCGATGAGCTGGAGGACAAGCAGGCAGCACTCGAGGCCGAGGCAGCGCGCGTCCAGCAGTCCCTGGAATTCGTTGATTCCCGCATCGCCAAGGCCGCCAGTGACCTGGTGATCTACCAGGGCCAGCTGCCGGGGGCCCAGCAGGCACTCCTGGAGGCCCAGGGCCGCGTGGCCAGCGCCGTCAAGGAAGTTGAAGCGCTGGCCGCCCGGGTCGACATGGCGCAGCAGAACAAGGCCAAGATCACGCAGCAGCTGGAAACGGACAAGCAAAAGATCGCCGACACCAAGAAACTGATCGGCCAGATCGCCACCCAGGCCTACAAATCCGGCGGTGTGCCGTCCAACCTGTCGCTGTTCTTCGGGTCCAACAACGGCGGCAGCCTGACTGAGACCATGGACCTGGCAGACCAGGCCATGCGCAGCCAGAACGCCGCCATGGACAAGCTGTCCCAGCAGAACGCCACGAACGTCAACTCCGAAGCCCGCCTGCAGGCAGTGGAAGCGGAGATCAAGGACCTGAAAGCCAAGGCCGACGCCGCACTGGAGCGGGAAAAGGCTGCGCGCGACGAAGCCGAAGCCAGGAAAGCCCAGGTCGACCAGCTGATCGCGGACACCACGCGCCTCGACGCGGAGCTGCAGGCGGCCAAGCCCGGCATCCAGGCCCAGCTCGCCGGTGTGCAGGCCAGCCAGAACGCCGTTGCTGCCGAAATCCAGGAGCGCGACCGCAGGCTGCGCGAGGCCTGGGAAGCCGAGCAGCGCCGCCAGGCCGAAG